>NZ_JACVBS010000015.1:0-172622 GCF_014852545.1 Variovorax sp. VRV01 | reverse complement strand
GATGGGCTCAACCCACTTCCTCACCAAGACGCTGCCGCACGTGAGCACCGAAATGAGCCTGCACGTGTTGGCATACAACCTGAAGCGGGTGATCGCGATCCTCGGTATTGCCAGAACGATGAAGGCGATCAGGCTGGTGGGGGCGTGAGCACTCTTCAAGTGCCCTTTGCGGCTTGCGCAGCCACGCTCGATCGAACCACCCGCGCGTTTGTGCAACGGGACCACCGGATGACTCGGTGCGCCGAGGACGCCCACATGGGCGCGGGTTCGGCATACTCGCTAGTCAAAGCCGTTTCCACACGGCCTCGGCCGCATCCTGCCACACGTATTCATCTTTGGCAGATCTCGAACCAAGGCCGCCCGTGGCTCGGCTACAGTAAGCCATGGGCGATCCGACAAATGACATCTTCTGGGAAAGTGCTGGGGAGGCCAAGATCAAATTGCGGCCACCGACCCGTATTCCGCTCTCTCAAACCGCTATCAAAGAGACCATCCGCTCGCTCATGCATGGTGTGATGGCGATATATGCGACTTTCGACGAGCACACTCGCGTGTACGAGAGGCTCGCAGAAGTTTCTGTTTTTGACGGGACAGGCGCTACGTTCCATGGCGTATATCTAACAAGCGAGGGACCTCCCACCTACTGCATACGACGGGGCCAGTGGAATGGGAAAAATGAAAGCCTCGAAGGGATGCTTGCCGATTTCTCAGCCCAAGTTCTCTTTTTCGAGGCCAGTTCTCTGGGGGAAGGGCAGTCCACGATCTTAGGATTGGATCCGGCGGAGATTGATGAAGGTGACTTCGTGATCGTTCCTGAGTCTCAACGGACCCGGGGCAACTCAAAGGTCCACTATTTGCTGCTCGATCAGGTAAAGCGGACTCAGCGCTCATATCGGAAAGGGTCGGCCAAGAACGAACGAGTGGAGACGCTGTTCGATGAACTCGGTGCAGTCTTTGCGCAGCTCCAGTCGCCCTCGAACAGGACGCCAGTTCCGACAGAAGTTGAAATCAAATATTCGGCGCACTGTGATCGAGTGCTGCAACAAGCGACCTGCGGCCGGTTTCCTGACCTCACATGAGAAGCACTCCGTAGGCTTTGTCTCATAAAGTCCGGCTATCGATGTCACTGGAGCGAACGACTGGTCCTGGCCGGATGGCGGCGTCAGCCGCTCGACGTATCAGTGAACGGTAGTTTGATCGCGTGGGCTGCGAGCACTGTTTTGTAGTGGTTCAGAAGGCTCTCAAGATGATCTGCAACATCGGCGAGATCTGCAGCAGCCTCCTCGTCGAGGAGATGGGCACTGCGTTGGACGCGACGAACCGACTGCCGAAGACCGTGAAGCGTATCGCCTTGAACCAAGCAGCCGGGAAAGTGACGGTCCGGGTGCCGTAGAACTGCGGCGTTGCTTGTATCGGAATAGATTTCGACCTGCTCTTTTCTCATGATCTAGTGTGTACCGGGAAGGTCAGCTTCTGGCCGACTGTAGCCGGTGAACCGCTACGCAGAATCATCGGCGTAGCCGCCGGTGGACGGAGCCTGACGCAAGGACGCTCCGTAGGTTCGCGACGACACCCGCGGCCTGCCTTAGGAAGCGTTCGGCCTCCACAGTTGGGCGGAACCTCGTGTACACATCGATGACCAACGGACGGCCTTTGGCGTTTGGGTATGAAGCATAGATTTCACCGGACTCGATGAAGCCAAGGTACACGTTGATTTTTTCCTGCAGGAGACGGAGGTGCTCCGTGTCCCAAGGCAGATGGTCGATGATGCTCAGCCGAACCTCGCCGGTCTCCGTGTCGATGCCGACGGCGTCAACGGTTGCGGTGTTTTCAACAGTCATCAGGAGGTTCGCGGGAAGGTCCGGTTGTGGCCGGTGGGGGAAGTCTAGCCTGCGCACCGAAAGCCGTCCTTGCAGGAAATGATGGCCGCTGCCCCCGTTACTGTCTGGCAGCGTGATTCATCTGACCAAGCTCAACGGGCGGCACCGGTCTTTAAGATCAGACCGCCAATAACTTGCTCATATAGACGGTGACGCCATCCATGAATGGCTCCTCGCGATCGATGGCAAAGCCGTGTCGCAGATATAGATCGACGTTCGACTCAAACAGCTTGTTTGTAAAGAGCCGAAGCCCTTTGAGTCGCAGCGCCAGTCCCGTGTCCCGCGCTCGTTCCAAGAGGATACGAGCATAGCCACGGCGCTGGAAAGTCGGTGCGACCGCGAGATTCTCGATGAGTAACCAGTCTGGCTCTGGGATCATCTCGACGAGGGCGGCGAGCTTGCCGTCAACCTCCAATAGGTCGACCAGATGCTCCCTCACCGCTGACTCGTAGTCCGCCTTCATCGGGAGGGGTTCGCGTCCGATCACCGGAACCCACTTCGCATACGCGGCCCGGGTCAGCAAACCGACGGCCGCCGCATCTTTCTCTCCCGCGCGTCTGAATTGCAAGCTCATATGTGAAAAGTCCATGTGAAAGGATCGCGCGAACGCCCGGTGTTGACCGAGATGAGCCGGAACATGCTCCGACATTAGGTCATCGGCGGCGCCGGCAGAGTCGGCACCACATGGCTGTAAAAGTAGCCAACTGCCCTCCAGGTGGCTTCCCACTGCGTCGCCGCTGCGAGAACCTTCTCGTCTTGATAGAAGATGCGTCGATGCCTTTGCTCGAACTCTGCGAGACCGTGAGGGGCGACGATGGTCCACGTCCGGTCGGCGGCTTTCCAGTAGCGCCAGGTTTCGGGGGATGACGTCTTGCCGCCATACCCCAACGTCAGCCATCGCCTCTGATGCCCGTCGGCGTCCATGCTCATGAGTGAACCTCTACATCTATTGGGAGGCTGTCCGACCGTCCGATGTTGGCCGGGTCAAGCCGTGGGCCTTAGGTACGCAGGCGCCTGCGCATGCTTCTCGTATGCTCCGTAGCGAACGGCCGATGGGTAGTACTCCGCTGAGAACTGCACCTTGCCCGCAGCATCGGCGCCGGCCTCGCTTGCGATGAACGCCAGCATGAGGTCAATGCCCGCTGAGACGCCTGCTGATGTCCAGACGGCTCCATCTTTGATGTAACGCTCTTCAACCACCTCCACATCGCCGAGAGCACGCAGGCGGTCAAGAGACCCCCAATGGGTGGTAGCCTTTTTTCCGGAGAGAAGCCCTGCGGCATGGAGGATGAAGGCGCCGGTGCAAACGGAAAGCACCGCCATGCAGGTCTTTGCCTGGGTGGAGACGAATTCGACCAAGGCAGGGTTGCTGACCTCCGTCCGTGTCCCCTGGCCGCCTGGAACCAACAGGTAATCAAGAGCCGGACAGTCCAGAAATGAAAAGTGCGGATTGATTGATAGGCCCTTGGCACACCGCACCGGCCCCGAGGATTGAGCAACCAATAGGCAATTGCTCGGGCCCTCCGCGACTTTGGCCCACATGGTGACCATTTCCCAAGGCCCAACGAAGTCAAGTTCTTCCACGTCATCGAAGACCAGGATGCCGAAATTCATGGAAGAACCCTTTTGGGGCGCGTGCGCGCGACTTTGAGGAAGGATATGACAGCTTCTGGCCGATTGTGCCCTTTGCCGCAGGTCAGGTATAGCCGCGACAGCTGATGCCTTACCCATGGAAAGCAAGCGCTGCATCAAGGGCAACTGCACTCCGGCGCGCGCATGCTGAGGCTCCCTCAACTCGATGGGAGACCATCATGGGATCATCAAACACTGCAACCTGTCGCGGGCCCTGGAACAAGGGCAAGATCGTCGGCCAGAAGGCGCCTTTCAAGCTGAAGGACATTTGGGCGCTGCGAGTGCGGCTGCAACTGGAGGGCCGAGTGCGCGAGCTCGCTCTCTTCAACCTGGGCTTGGACAGCAAACTGCGAGGCTGCGACCTTGTCAGCCTGAAGGTCAGGGACGTGTGCCACGGAGAGCAGGTTGCCCCACGGGCAACCGTGATGCAGCACAAGACGCAGCGTCCGGTGCAGTTCGAGCTCACGCCCGGAACCCGCGAGGCTGTGCAGGCATGGATCCAGCGCACTGGACTGCGATCGGACGACTTCCTGTTCCCGAGCCGATTGCACGACTCGCCGCACCTCGGCACCCGGCAGTACGCCCGGATTCTTGGTGGCTGGGTCAGGGAGCTTGGCTTGGACCCTGCCGACTACGGAACGCACTCGATGCGACGGACGAAGGCGACGCTGATCTACCGGCGGACGAGGAACCTCCGCGCGGTGCAGTTGCTGCTCGGCCACTCCAAGCTTGAGTCGACCGTCAGATACCTGGGCATCGAGGTGGATGACGCCCTGGAGATCTCGGAGCAGACGGAAATTTGAGTAAGCGTCGATTGCGCGACGCAGATCGGTCCGCCTTGCTGCGGCAGTGAGGCGGATCGACGTGCCGCCGGATGGCTCGATTGCAACGCACAGCAGTCATTCAGCGGGCCGCACCGACTGACTGCAACCAGTGTGAAGCCGACCTCGAACTCTGACTTACACGGCTGCCCCCGGCTAGGACCGTACCTCCGTCACTGCGCTCAGATCGTTGGATAGCGCAGCACAATTTCGCACCAACCCGGGTCGAACACGCTCGTAGTTCCAAGTTTCGGCAGACAGTGTGATCAGGCAGACTCGGTAAATGAGCTTCTCTCCAGCCGACATCGCGTATTTCCTCGAAGTGGCCCGTCAGGGCCACGTCGGCCGTGCGGCCGAGGCCGTGGGTGTGACGCAGCCCGCGGTCTCAAAGGCGATCCGGCGGCTGGAAGACGCTGTTGGTGTCGCGCTGTTCGAGCGCGGCGCGCACGGCGCTCGCCTCACCGCCGAGGGCCAGCTCTTCCTCGAATCGGCACGACGCTTCGATTCCGAGCACATGGAACTGATGCGTTCCGCCACCGAGCTGCGCGCGCAGCATGCGGGCCTGTTGCGCGTCGGCCTGACCAACGCTGCGAGCGACGGCCCCGTCGTGCGCGTGCTGTCGGAGATGGTGCGCCATCGTCCCGGCCTGCGCTTGGCGATGGTCATCGGCAAGTCAGATGCGCTCAACGATGCGGTGGCAAAGGCCGAGCTCGACGTGGCCGTCGTGCCGTCCTACCCGGGCATCTCCTTCAGCTGTGACCAGCTGGCCCTGAGCGAGGACACGGTCCGCGTCGCCGCGCGCATCGACCATCCACTCGCACGGCGGACCGCTTTGACGCTAGCCGACCTGGCCGATTGCGCCTGGGCCATGCCGAGCCGACAGAGCGCCGCGCGCCGCCTGGTGATCCAGATCTTCGAGCAGGCCGGCGAGCCCGCGCCGCGCGTCACGTTGGAGGCCGACTACATGTCGGACGCCGCGATGGGACTGATCGCCGGTACCGACCTGCTGGGACTGGTGCCTGCCTCGGTCATGAGCGCCTGGCGCGGGCGTGTGGACGCGCTGCCGTTGCCGATGCTCGAACTGCGGCGCACGCTGGTGCTGCTCACGCGGCCGCAGGCCAGGTGGTCGCCGCTGATGACGACCTTTCGCGATCAACTGCTGGCGAACCGCGTGCCGCCTGCTGTGGCGATCGCCCGCTGATCCTCGCGTCAGTCGTCGTGCGGCGCGCCTGCCTGGCATTCCCACTGGTTATCGGATTCTCCATCCACGGGAATGGCATCTGGCCCCGGTCTCGCTAGATTGAAGTACCCAGAGCTTCAGCGAGAACAGACCGTGAATCCACCCAACATCGTCCTCATCGTCGCCGACAACCTCGGTTGGGGCGAGCTCGGCTGCTACGGCGGCGGCGCGCTGCGCGGCGCACCCACCCCGCGCATCGACGCACTCGCCCGACAAGGCCTGCTGCTGCAGAACTTCAACGTCGAAAGCGACTGCGTGCCGACCCGCTCCGCGCTGATGAGCGGGCGGCATCCGATCCGCACAGGCTGTCTGCAGTCGGTGCCGCCGGGACTCCCGCAAGGACTCACGCGCTGGGAAGTCACGCTTGCCGAACTGTTGTCAGCGCAGGGCTATGCCACGGCGCACTTCGGCAAATGGCACCTCGGCGACATCGAAGGCCGCTACCCGTCAGACCGTGGCTTCGACGAGTGGTACGGCATCCCGCGCACCACCGACGAAAGCCAGTTCACCTCGACGGTCGGCTTCGACCCGTCGGTCGCCGACATCCCGCGCATCATGCGTGGCCGTCGCGGGGAGCCGTCGGAGATCGTGAAGGTCTACGACCTCGACAGCCGCCGCGGCATCGATGCCGAACTCGTCGAACACTCGCAGGCCTTCATGCGGCGCCACCATGCAGCGCACAAGCCTTTCTTTCTGTACCTGCCGCTGGTGCACCTGCACTTCCCAACGCTGCCGCATCCGGATTTCGCGGGGCGCACCGGCGCCGGCGACTTCGCGGATTCGATGGTCGAGATGGACCACCGCGTCGGCCAGATCGTCGACGAGGTCGAGCGGCTCAGCATCGCGGATGACACGCTCTTCATCTTCTGCAGCGACAACGGCCCCGAGTTCCGCGCGCCGTACCGCGGCACCGCCGGCCCGTGGCGCGGCACGTACCACACGGCGATGGAAGGCAGCCTGCGCGTGCCGTTCATCGCGCGGTGGCCGGGCAAGATCGAGCCCGGCCGCATCAGCAACGAAATGGTTCACGTGACCGACCTCTTCACCACGCTGGCGGCCGTTGCCGGCGCGTCGCTGCCGGACGACCGACCCATCGATGGCGTTGACCAGCGCGCCTTCCTGTTCGGCGAGGCGGAGAAGTCGGCGCGCGAGGGCTTTCTGTTCTATATCAAGAACGACCTGCGCGCGGTGAAGTGGCGCGACTGGAAGCTGCACTTCTACTGGGAGCCGGAGGTGAACGAGGGCAAGGGCAAGCTCGAGTCGCCCTACCTCTTCAACATCACGCGCGACCCGAAGGAAGAGACCGACGTGCTGGTCTTCAACACCTGGGTGCTCGGCCCGATCCTGCGCATGGTGCAGGCCTTCAACAAGAGCTGCCAGCAGTTTCCCAACACGCCACCGGGCAAGCCCGACTGAGCGCAGTCGTTCGTCCATTCACCACCTTCAGGAACCTCGCATGTCCACACAGTTCTTCCCTCGTCGCGCGTTCGTGGCCGCGGCCGCCGCACTGTGCCTGTCCGCAACGGTGCTCGCCGCCGGCGACCCGGGCGCCTGGCCTAACGCCAAGCCCATCACCTGGATCGTCGGCTTCCCGCCCGGTGGCACCGTCGACGTGCTCACGCGCGTCGCCGCGCGCAAGCTCGGCGAGAAAACCGGGCAGTCGGTGGTGGTCGAGAATCGGCCAGGCGCCTCGGGCGCCATCGCGCTGCAGGCTGCGGCCAAGGCCGCACCGGATGGCTACACCCTCATCACCGTACCCGGCCCAGTGCTGTACGCGACGCAGCCGCCCGAGGTAGGCAAGGAACTGGTGGCGGTCGCCACGCTGGCGCAGGGGCCGATGGTGCTGGTGAGCGGCATGCCGAACGCGCCTGCGAACCTGAGCGAACTGATTCAGGCGATTAAGAAGAGTCCGGCCACGTGGAGCTATGCGACGTCCGGCAACGGCACGTCGCAGCACCTGGCCGGCGAACTCTTTAACGTAAGCGCTGACACGGCCATGACGCATGTGCCTTACAAGGGCGGCGGCCAGGCGGTGGTCGACGTTGTGGGCGCGCAGATCCCGCTGGGCATGCTCGGCGTGACGCCGGTGCTGCAGCAGATCAAGTCCGGCAAGCTCAAGGCTTATGCGGTCACCACCGGCTACCGCATCGAGAGCCTGCCCGACGTGCCGACCATGAAGGAGGCCGGGCTGAAGGACTACGACGCCGCGCAGTGGTACGTGGTCGCGACACCGAAGGGCACGCCAGCGGCACAGGTGCAACAGCTCAACGTCTGGGTCAACGAGATTGCCGCGTCGGCCGAGCTCAAGCCCTCGCTGGTGGCCAGCGGTTCCATCGCAGGCAAGGGCAGTGCGAAGGAGGCGCAGCAGTTCATCGAGCGCGATACTCAAAAATGGAGGGCGCTTGCAAGTAATGCAAAGCTGGACCTTCAATGAAGTCGGACTGCACACAAACCATCCCCGCGTAGCACGGCCCCCTTGAAGGACCGCTCCGGGTCGGGCGCGATGCCGCTTTGGGCGCCAAGCGGCGCTTAGATTTGGCGGATCTGAAGACCGCAATGCAGCGGTTGCGGTCACTGGGCATAAGTTGACGACTTAGCGTTGACCGGCATCGAGCAGACGTTGGGCGCTGCGGTAGCCACAGCAAAGGCCGATGTCCAATTGCTTCACCCATCTCTTGTCTAATGAATTGGCGTGCCGAGTGCAAGAAGCTCCGCATGCTCGCCAGCGCATCGACGCCAAATTCATGAATCGAGCCAAGGACTGGACGCCGCTACATCAGAAAGCAGTGGCGCGAGGGTTAAGTTGCGTACACATCTGTGAAAAATCCGCGAACACATTTCTGAACATGGACGATCAAGGCCTGGTTGGCGACTCGCCCGCGCTGGCACGTGCACTTCATTCCGACCTAAAGCTCCTGGCTTAATCAGGTTGAATGTTTCTTCGCCCTCATCACCGACAAGAGCACCCACCGCGGCTCATCCTCCCGCGCCCAGCAGCTCGTGCAACCCATCGGGCGCTCCACCACCGCTTACAACCCCCCAATGCCAGCCCTTCGAGTGGACCGCCATCGCCGAGCCGATCCTTGGGAAGCTGCATCGACTTTGCTCATGTATCGACGGAACAGGCCACTAGCGTGCGAGGAGCCGCGAAGCGGATTCAGCGAATGACGAATGCCACATTGGCCAACACATAACCGACGGGCAGGAACACGCCGCCTCCCACGTATTGCAGCTCCAGCGAGTCCTGTTGCCCTCCGGAAATCGACCCGGCCGTGCCGAGGGTGGTCGAAGCGCGACGCGTGCCGAGATGGATGGCTGAGCCCGACTTGGCGGCGGCCACCTTCAGGCCGTCGGCGCTGCTCGCGACCGCAGTCCAGGCACCGGCGTCGCTCGTCGCACGCCAGGTCCGGCCGCTGTCGCTGGACTCGTAGAGGCGACCACCGCTGGTGGCGGCCACGACGTAGCGGCCGTCAGCGGACGTGGCGATGCTTCGCCATTCCCGGTTGACGCTCTGCGCTTCCCACGTGGTACCCGAATCGGTGGAAACCCAGACGGCGCCCGTGTCCACGGTGGCGTACAGGATGCTGCCGTCCGCCGACGACGCCGCCGACCACCAGAATTGGCCGCTCGCGCGCGCGGTCCAGCTCACGCCATAGTCGGTCGAGACATACAGTTGGGCGCCATTGGTGGCCGCCACCAGAACCCGGCCATCGGCCGAAGAGGCCACGGCGCGCCAGGCTCGGTTCGACTCACGCGCAGTCCAGCTGCTGCCGCCGTCCGAGGACGTCCAGATCTGCCCGAGGTAGGCGGTCGCGACCAGGCGCGACCCGTCGGCGGAACTGGCCACCGCGCTCCACGCTCGGGACGATCCGTCGTTGGACCATGTGCTGCCGCCGTCGGTCGAGCGGAAAAGCGCACCGCCGTTGGTTGCGGCGAGCACCGCAAGTCCATCGCTGGAAGAAGCGACGCCACTCCAGGTCTGTCCCGTGAGGCGCAGGCCCCAGGTCGCACCGGAATCGCTCGAGGTGTACAGATCGCCGCTGCTGGATGCTGCCGCCAGACGGGTGGCATCAGCGGACGAGGCGAGGCTGCTCCAGCTGCTGGTGAGCGCCACCGAGCGCCAGTCGAAGTCCGATCCGCCGGGCAGGCCGCGCGTGTCGATGCGCTGCCCCGCGTTCTGCGCGATGGTCCACCCGCCGCTGCCTACCCCCGCAACCTTGATCCAATCGCCCACCGTGGGTGCGGGCGGCAGGGTGAGCGTGACGCCGGTGCCCGAATTCGCCTGATAGCCGGTGTTCGACTCGGTCTGGACACTCGAGGCAGTGACGTTGACCCAGCGCGTGTCGGCCGGCGCGGCCGCGCACACGTAGGCCGTGGCCGTGACCTCTGCGGCGTCGAGCACGCCGTTGGCGTTCAGGTCCAGCCCGGACTGCACGCGTTGACCGCCATAGGTGCAGGTGCCGCCCGGTGCTTCGGCGGCGAATGCGAGCAGGCTGTCGCGGCCATTCGACCCCGCAGCGCCCGTCGCACCCGGCCCACCGCCGCAGACGTAGGCCGAACTGGTCACCTCCGCATCCTCGAGCACGTCGTTGCGGTTCAGGTCCTTGCCGGCCAGCACTTGCGAGCCGCCTTGCGCGCAGTTGCCGCCGGCGGGCTCGGCCCGCATGCGCACCAGCGTGCTGAGGCCATCCACCCCGGCGGTGGCGTTGCAGATGTACTGGGTGGACGTGACTTCGCTGTCCGCGAGCACGTGATTGTTGTCGGCGTCCAGGCCGGCCTCGACGCGTGCGCCGCCCAAGGTGCAGTTGCCGCCGACAGCCTCCGGCTTGACGCGCATCAGCACAGTGGATTCGCCGGATGTGCCGGCGGGCGCAGGAGTGGCGGGCTGCGGCGCGGTGGGAACGAAGAATGCCGCGTTACCCGCGCCACCTCCGCCTCCGCCGCAGGCGAACAGTGCCATAGAGGCGGTCAGCCCTGCGGCGAGGCGGGCATTGCGAATGATGCGGCAGGCGGGTCTGGACGAAGGCATGAGCGGCTGCAATGGATATACGAAGGGACTTGGGGTGCGCGGCGAAACGCAACGCAACGGATTGTAAGAAATTGCTGCCATGCAATGGATCGCAAGGAGTTGGTAAAGGGACGCGCCGCACGTGCCTGGAACGAAGCGTTCGTTGCATCGATTGGAGCCTGGCGCCATCCGACCTTCGCGCAGCGCGCCGCTGAACTTTCGCAAGTTTGTTTTCGCGCCATTGGAACCGCGCGAGTGTGTCGCTCTGGCATCTATCCATGGGCTCGCGACCGGCTGATTTGGGCCCGATTGCGACGTTCATGCGTTGGACCTGAGGACCGGCCGTCAGTGAAAGGGACCTCGGCAAGCGGCGGCCGCGCAGGTTTCTATGCCGCCAACCTGTGCTCGTAATACGGCCGCTCGCGGTCATCGAGGATCGCGTACGAAGCCTCAAGATTCGCGCGATTCGGCTTCAGCCAGGCGTCGACGTTCTCCGGCTTGATCGGGATGATGCAGCGGTCGTGGCCGGCGGCGGCGATCTCTTCCGGCGGTTCATCGGTGATCGCCGCGAACGAGAGCAGGTCCGGCTCGCCCGGTCCCGACCACTCCGACCAGAGGCATGCCACAAGCATGTCCTGCTGCGGCCGCGGCCTGAATTCAAGCACCACATCCTCGCCGTCCCGCTTGACGTGCTCGTAGAAGGCATTGACGACCATGATCCCGTGCGAAAAGCCGAAGACCTCCTTCCAGAACCCCTCCAGGTTGTCGCGCCGGGCGTTGTAGGTGCCCGGATAGAGGATGTCGTATTTCGCCGGCTTGCCGGCGGGTCGGCATTGGTAGCGCATGGGCTTGACCACCCGCTGGCCGTCCTCCCAGATCATCACCGGCGCGTACACCCCCGGAAAGATCCGCGCGTCCCGCGGCTCGAACTCGACCCGCCTGAGATCCGCCAGCTTGCCCAGTCCCCATTCGACCTTCGCGGTGGCGATCCGCAGGTCCTCCGTCGCCTTCTTCGTCGTCTTGACCTGGAGCTTGCGCTCGGCATCGGCCAGGCGTTTGCGCTGCGTGAAGAGGTCCTGCTCGAGCTTGGTGGCCTGCTCGGCATTGAAGGCATCGATCAGGCCCTTGATCTCCCGCTCTTCGTCCGACTCCGGGTCCATGAAGGCCGCGTCCATGGCCTTCGGAATCTTGATCCTGGGATTGCCCTGGCGCTCGTAGTACAGCTTGGCAAAGGCCCGCAGCGACAGGACGCCGCCGAACAGGCGGAAGAACCGCTTGTAGTCCGCACGGATCTGGGCTGAGTAGCACATGCGGCCCATTGTGGCGAGGAGGCCGCTCGGCCGGGACCGGGTTTCATCTAGGCGATCGTCGGGGAGATTTTTTCACCTGGCGAGATCGCGGACAGAATTTGTAAACCTTCTTGCTCACTTCCCGGACCGGAAGGATACTGTATATCCATACAGTTATCGGAGTCCTTGTGGCCATCCCCCTGTCATGGGCCGATGGCAGCGAAGCGCCCTCGCCCGCTCAGATTTCCTCTCGGCCAGCGCAGCCACGGCGTCCGTCGGTCGTGCTGCCCCACGCCATCGAATCCGCGGTCTGGCACGGCGATGCACTCGGCACGCCCGTCACCTCTGCCGTCGGCACGGGCTTCGACCGCCTCGACGCCGAACTGCCGGGCGGCGGCTGGCCGTGCCAGTCCCTGACCGAGGTGCTGCAGGTCCAGCCCTCGGTGCTCGAATGGCGACTGCTCGCCCCCGCCATGCGCACGCTGGTCGCGCAGGGCAAGCAGATCGTGGTCATCGGCCCGCCGAAGGCGCCCCATCTGCCGGGCCTGCGCCACCTGGGCCTCGACGAGCGCCACCTGGTCTGGATCGCCGCCGACAAGCCGGTCGAGCGCCTCTGGGCGACCGAGCAGCTCATCAAGGCCAATGCCGCCGGCATGCTGGTCAGCTGGCTGCCGCAGGCCCGCCAGGAGCAGATCCGCCGGCTGCAGGTCTGCGCCCAGGGCTGCGACGGTCCGGTCATCCTGTGTCGGCCGGCCGCCGCCGAGCACGAGGCCTCGGCCGCACCGCTGCGTTTGCAGGCGCGGTTCGGCATCGACTGGGAACTGCGCATCCACCTGCTCAAGCGCAAGGGGCCGCCGCATGAGGGGGAACTGACGCTTCCCTCGGTGCCCGGCGGTCTCGAGGCCATCCTGACGCCGCGTCTTCGCCATCCGAGCCGCCTGATCGCGGCGCGCCAATCCCGGGAGCTTTCCCATGTTGTGGGCAGCCCTTCTTCCCGACAGCCTGCCAGCCGACCCGCAGCCGCGCACTGAGGCGCTCGATGGCCTCGCGACGTGGTGCCTGCAGTTCACGCCCCGCGTCGCGGTCCTCGAAGCGCTGCTGCAATGCCCGGCCGTCGTCATGGAACTCGAACAGAGCCTGCGCCTGTTCGGCGGCAAGCGCCGCCTGGTCGAGCGCTTGCGCGAGGAATGCCCCGACCTGGGCGTCCGGCAGCTGAGCTGGGCACCCACGGCTCTGGCCGCACTCGCGGTGGCAAGGGCGGGCTTGTCGAATGGCTTCGCCAAGCCGCTCGCCCAGCTGCTCGATGCGCTGCCGATCGAGACCCTGACGCAGGTCGCCGCCCACCAGGCGACGCTCGCCCGCCTCGGCTGCCGGACCTTGGGCCAGGTGCGCGCCTTGCCGCGCGGCGGCCTGAGCCGCCGCTTCGATGCCCAACTGCTCGCGACCCTCGACCAGGCCTACGGGCTGCGCCCGGAGACCTATGCCTGGGCCCAGCTGCCGGAGACCTTCAATGCCAGGCTCGAGCTGATGGCGCGCGTCGAGCATGCGCCGGCCATGCTGTTCGGGGCGCGCCGCCTGATGCTGCAGATGGCCGGCTGGCTCATGGCGAGGCGATCCGGCGTAACCGCCTTCACCTTGCGCTGGTGCCACGACGCGATGCGCGCCAAGGCCGCCGGCGACGGCGGCGAGCTCACCGTGCGTACCGCCCAGGCCACGCGCGACACCGAGCACCTGATGCGGCTGCTGGCCGAGCACCTGGGCAAGGTCGAACTGCTCGCGCCCGTGGGCGACCTGGAGTTGCTGGCGACCGAGGTGCAGTCGCTCGAGGAGAAGAGCCTCTCGATGCTGCCGGAGGCAAGGCAATCGGGCGAGAGCCTGGCGCTCGTGCTCGAGCGCATCGCGGCCCGCCTCGGTCCCGACCGCGTGCTGCGCCCGGTCCTCCTCGAAGACCACCGCCTGGAGTGGATGTGCCGCTGGCGCCCGGCGCCCGAGCCCGCGCCCGCGCCCGCGCCGCGCGCGGCGTGCCGCATGGTCGACGTGCCCCAGCCGACCTTCATCCTGCCCAAGCCGCTGCGGCTCGCGACCCAGCACAACCGTCCGATCTACCAGGGCGTGCTGCAGCTGCTCGCGGGACCGCACCGCGTCGAGGGTGGATGGTGGGACCGCACGACCATCGAGGGCGAGGGGAACACCGGTGCGCAGGAGACCACGCGGCAGGCTTCACGCGACTACTGGGTGGCCGTGAGCGAGCATGCCGGCGTGCTGTGGATCTTCCAGATGCGCCTGGCGCAGGACGAGACGGCGTGGTTCCTGCACGGCACCTTCGCCTGAGAGACATGCCATGGAACTGCCCGACTACGCCGAGCTGCGGTGCGTGAGCAATTTCAGCTTCCTGCGCGGCGCCAGCCAGCCGGACGAGCTCGTCGAGCGCGCCAAGCAGCTGGGCTACTCGGCGCTCGCCATCACCGACGAATGCAGCCTGGCTGGCGTGGTACGCGCGCACGTGGCGGCCAAGGAGCACGACCTCAAGCTGCTGATCGGCAGCCAGTTCCTGGTCGAGCCGGATGAACGCGTCGACGGGGATGCGCCGCCGTTCACGCTCACCGTGCTGGCCTGCGATCTGGCGGGCTACGGCAACCTCTCGGCGTTCATCACCCAGCTGCGGCGCAGCTCGGAGAAGGGAAGCTACAGGCTGCAGCTCGCGGAGATCCGCGGCGCCGAACTCGCCGGCTGCGTGGTGCTGGCCTCGCCCAAGCGCATGGCGATGCCGGCGCAGCTGGCTTGGCTCGGGACCTGGCTGCTGCGGGAGTTCCTCGGCCGCTGCTGGTTCGCCGTCGAGAAGCTGCGCCTGCTGGACGACGAGATGTGGTTGCACCGGCTGGGCGAGGTCAGCGCGGCCACCGCGATCCCGCTCGTGGCCGCAGGCGACGTGCATTTCCATGTGCGCTCGCGCAAGCCGCTGCAGGACGTGATGACCGCGACACGCCTGGGCAAGCCGCTGACCGATTGCGGCCTCGAACTGCAGCCCAATGCGGAGCGGCATCTGCGCACCCGGCTGCGACTCGCGCAGACCTATGCGCCCGAGCTGCTCGCGGAGACGCTCAAGGTGGCGGCGCGCTGCAGCTTCAGCCTCGACGAGCTGCGCTACCAGTACCCCGACGAGGTGGTGCCCGCGGGCGAGACGCCTGCTGGGTACTTGCGCCGCCTCACCTACGAGGGGGCCGGCCGCCGCTGGCCCGATGGCATTCCGGCCAAGGTCCAGGCGCAGATCGAGCACGAGCTCGCGCTCATCGCCGAACTGAAGTACGAACACTACTTTCTCACGGTGGCCGACATCGTGATGTTCGCGCGATCGCGGCACATCCTTTGCCAGGGCCGCGGCAGCGCCGCGAACAGCGTGGTCTGCTACTGCACCGGCGTCACCGAGGTCGACCCCGGCCGGATGAGCGTGCTGTTCGAGCGCTTCATCTCCAAGGAGCGCAACGAGCCGCCGGACATCGACATCGATTTCGAGCACGAACGGCGCGAGGAGGTGCTGCAGTACCTCTATGCCAAGTACGGGCGCGACCGCGCCGCCATCACCGGCGTCGTGATCAGCTACCGGCCCAAGAGCGCGATCCGGGACGTGGGCAAGGCGCTGGGGATGTCGCTGGAGACGGTGGACGCGATCGCCAAAGGGCATCAGTGGTGGGACGGTCGGGCGGTGATGCCTGAGCGCCTGCAGGAGGTGGGCCTGTCGGCGGAGTCGCTGCAGGTGCAGCAGCTGCTGCACCTGACCGCGCAGCTGATCGGCTTTCCGCGGCATCTGAGCCAGCACACGGGCGGTTTCGTGCTCACGAAGGGACCGCTGTGCCGCATGGTGCCGATCGAGAACGCCTCGATGCCCGAGCGCACCGTGATCGAATGGGACAAGGACGACCTCGACGCACTCGGACTGCTGAAGGTGGACTGCCTGGCGCTCGGCATGCTGACGGCGATCCGCAAGGCGCTGGATTTGATCGGGCTGCGCAAGGGCTGCGTGTTCGGCATGCAGGACATCCCACCCGAGGACAGCCCCACCTACGACATGATCTGCAAGGCAGACACGATCGGCGTGTTCCAGATCGAGAGCCGCGCGCAGATGAGCATGCTGCCGCGCCTGAAGCCGCGCTGCTTCTACGACCTGGTCATCGAGGTCGCGATTGTGCGGCCGGGCCCGATCCAGGGTGGCATGGTGCACCCGTACCTGAACCGGCGCCAAGGCAAGGAGCCCGTGGTCTATCCGAGTGAAGCCCTGAAGGAAGCGCTCGGCCGCACCCTGGGCGTGCCGGTGTTCCAGGAGCAGGTGATGCAGATCGCCATCCTGGCGGCGGGCTTCACGCCGGGCGAGGCGGACGGCCTCAGGCGCTCGATGGCGGCCTGGAAGCGCAAGGGCGGGCTGGAACACTACTACGCGAAGATCGTCGACGGGATGACCGCGCGCGGCTACGAGGAGAGCTTCGCGAAGGCCATCTTCGAGCAGATCAAGGGCTTCAGCGAGTACGGCTTTCCGGAAAGCCATGCCGCGTCGTTCGCGCTGCTGGTCTACGCGAGCTGCTGGATCAAGTGCCATCACCCGGCGGAGTTCCTGGCGGCCATGCTGAACTCTCAGCCGCTCGGGTTCTATTCGCCGTCGCAGCTCGTGCAGGACGCGCGGCGCCATGGCGTCGAGGTGCGGCCTGTCGACGTGATGTACAGCGACGTGGACTGCACCTTGGAAGACCTGGCGCATGAACCGGCCGTGCGGCTCGGGCTGCGCATGATCGGCGGGCTCAAGTCCGCCTCGGCCGACCGCATTGTCGAGGCCCGTGGTCACCAGGTCTTCGACAGCACGGAAGACTTGGCGCTGCGCGCGCGGCTCGAACTGCACGAGATGAAGCTGCTGGCTGCAGCCGATGCGCTGATGAGCCTGTCGGGTCACCGGCGCCAGCAGGTCTGGGAAGCCGCGGGGCTCCGGTCGGCGCCCGGGTTGCTGCGCGGCGCGCCGGTCGACGAGGATTTTCTGGAGCTCGATGCGGCGCCCGAGGGCGAGGAGATCGTCTTCGATTACGCCTCGACGGGGCTGACCTTGCGCAGGCATCCGCTCGCACTTCTGCGCGAGCGCCTGGCGCGGCGCGGCCTGATGACGGCGCGGGATCTCGAGGGGATCGAGAACGGCGGGCAGGTGAGCCACTGCGGCATCGTGACCTTGCGCCAGCAACCGGAGACCGCGAAGGGCACGATCTTCGTGACGCTGGAAGACGAGACGGGCGTGGTGCAGGTGATCGTGTGGAAGAGCCTCCGGGATGCGCAGCGCCAGCAACTGCTCGGCGCGCGGCTCATGGCCGTTCATGGCACATGGCAGCGCGAGGGAGCGGTGAAGAACCTGGTGGCGGCGCGGCTGGAGGATCTGACGCCCTTGCTGGGACGGCTGGCGGCGGCGACGGTGAGCCGGGATTTTAGGTAGGGAAACACACCAAAGGTGCGGAGGGCCTGGTAAAGGTCACAGGGACTGCGCTCTCACTTCCGATGGTTTGCGCCGAGCCAATGCCGCCGGGTGACCGGCTCCTATGCAGCGGAAGCCGACCTTCGGGCTATGCTTACATCCGGCCGCTGTCGGCCAAAACCGGTCTGTCGTCACGATTGGCCAATTGTTGTGAAGCGCAGCGCTCGCTCGTCGAGTCCCTAATCGCTACAGTCGATAGAAACGCTGGTTCAGCCGACCTATCGCCACTCTCATGCAATTGATCTTCGGTCCATCGAACTCTCGATACACCTACACCGGGTCGCCAGTCCCACACAACGACTTGGCCTACGAGATTGCGGTCAATACGCTTGGCGAAGCATTGGCTGCTTATGAACTCCGTTTCAACGCAACAATCGTTCCGTTCGCTGGCAGCCCCGATGACCCGCATCTGGCTGAGCCGAAGTACTTCACCTTCCAAGGCAGAGGCCAAGCTGCAAGCAGCTTGGTCGATATCCATATACACCGCGACGGGAAGGAGATCTGCCCAAAGCAAGATCTCAACTTTCGGCTGCTCGCCGGAGATCTTGTCGAACTTGGGCAGCTCATTTGCTGATACGGTCGCGGCCGGCCAGGACCAGCCGCTCGAGCCCGAGGCAGAATTTGCCCGTGAGCGGACGTTCGCCCGCCCAAATCCGAAACTGGCCGAGGAAAAGGCTCATGAACGAGATACCCGCCGAAGAAGTTTCTAGATGCCTTGCGAGGCTTGCCCAGGGCGACAAGCTCCCGTTGTTGCTACGCGAGCTCGGGCAGCGGTACGGCGCAACCAAGTCGGCTCTCGGATTCTTCGTCACTGATCTGGTCAGCGAAGGCCCTTTAGAGGCCGCGCAAGCAGTTTGGACGTGGGACGCCGCCAGCGTAGGCAAAGGACTGAGCGATGATGACCTCGTCGCTGAACTGAATTTCTTGAAGGTGCGTTTTCGCGAGAGTTGACCGGTCGTCGCTATGGCACAGTTCGGCCACAACCTGACATCCTGAGCCGCCTCGGAGTTCCTTCAGGGAACTCAAATGCGGCACGCGCGGAAGGTGATTCATTTGGTCATGGCAAAACCAGCCGACGTCCACCCGCCAAGGAACAGCAAGCCGCAACAGTAGCGCTGACTGACAAGTTCGTTGGCCATGCCATTCATCCTGCCTTCGTCAGAAGGCACTCTTGACGACCCCACCGTCGACACGAAGGGCCGCGCCCGTCGTTGCCGACGCGAGCGGACTTGCCACGTATGCCACGAGCGAGGCCACTTCTTGCGGCGTGGCGAAGCGCTTGATCAACGATGTCGGGCGGATGTGCTGGAAGAACTCTGCCTCGACTTGCTCGAAGCTCTTGTCGCTCGAACGCGCGAGCCCTTCCACGAAGTCACCGACGCCACGCGATCTCGTCGGGCCCGGAAGCACGCTGTTCACGGTGATGTTCGTACCGGCAACCGATTCCGCAAGCCCGCGCGCAACTGCGATCTGCGCGGTTTTCGTCATACCGTAGTGGATCATTTCGGTCGGTATCTGAACTGCGCTTTCACTCGAGATGAAGATGATTCTTCCCCAGTTTGCCCGCTTCATCTCCGGTAGCACGAGCCGCGCAAGGCGCACGCCGCTCAGCACGTTGACGTCGAAAAAGCGCTGCCAGTCTGCATCGGAGATGTCTTCGAAAGCTTTGGCCTCGAAGATGCCCAGGTTGTTGACAAGGATGCCGATGCCGGGGTATCGGCGCACGACCTCTTCGGCCGCGTCGGCGCGGCTGAGGTCACCGGCATAGCCGAACACCGTGCCCTTCGTTTCCGATCGGATGCGCGCCACCGCCTCGTCGACTGAAGTCTGCGATCTGCCGTTGACGACGATGCTGGCACCCTCTTGCGCCAACGTGTGTGCGATGGCGTAGCCGATGCCGGCGGTGCTGCCGCTCACCAGGGCGAGCTTGCCATTGAGTTGAAGTTCCATGTCGAATCCTTTTGGTCGGTTGAATGTGAGTTTCGATTGGGTTCTGCTGTGTGGCGCGTGTGCCCTCAGCCCAGGAAGGTGAGCAACGCCGGGATGACCTGGTCGGGCGCCTCTTCCATCAGCCAGTGTCCGGAACCCTTGATGATCACGCCTTGCACATTGGTCGCGACCATCTTGCCTTGCTCGATCAGGAATGTCCCGCCGGCCTTTTCACCGGAGAGCACCAGCATCGGCATGGGCAGCGGGGTCTTGCCCAGTTCGGCGAACTCGGCGGCGTCCTGCTCGAAGGCCTTGAAGTATTCGAATCCGGCGCGCATGCCGCCGGGTTGGGCGTAGGCCCTGGCATAGAAGCGGCGATCGGCTTCGGGCACCGAATGCCGGGGGTCGGCTGCAAAGTCGTTCCAGAAATGCTCGAAGTAGATGCGCTCGCGCCCACTCACCAGCGCCAGCGGCGTGGCGCCGTGGAAATGAAAATGCCAGAGGTCGCGCAGAAGCCAGACGTGCTGCCAATCGCCGATGCCGGGCAGGAACGCGTCCATGAGTATTACCTTGTCGGTCTCCGCAGGGAACTGGGCGGCATAGGCGTAGGCCACCATCAGCCCGATGTCATGTCCGACGATGCTCACGTTATGGATGCCGAGCGAGCGAACCAGTTCGTGGATGTCCACGGCCATGTTTTTCTTGCCGTAACCCGTCTCGGGCTTTGACGAATCGCCTGCACCCCGGAGGTCGGGCACGACCACGGTGTGCGTTTTTGTCAGCAGCGGCATGAGTGGGTTCCACATGTGTCCGGTCTCGGCATAGCCGTGCAGCAGCACGATGGCCGGTCCGCTGCCGCCGATGCGGTAGTTGATGCGGGTGCCGTTGACCTCCGCGCTGCCTGAGCGGAAGCCGCGCACCGCGTCGGCGGCAGGGGCGGCGTTCGCCGTGGGGGCGATGGCCATGGCGGCGCCGAAGGCGACTGCGCTGGCGATCAGTGCGCGGCGGTTGGGGGTGGGGGTGAAGGTCGCTTGGGTGTCGGTCATGGTGAGTTCCTTTGGGTGGGTTGCTGGGGTGACGTGAATTTATGATTCAGCTTCACTTCCAGAAAGGCTCCAAAAGTGGTTTACTCATTCAGCTTTCCTGAATGATTGGATACGACGCCCATGGACCGATTGCGTGCTTACGAGGTGTTCGTCACCGTGGTCGCGCGTGGCAGTTTCACCAAGGCCGCCGACACGCTGGACACTTCCCCGGCCAACGTGACGCGCTACGTCAGCGAGCTGGAAGCGCACTTGCGCACGCGACTGATCAACCGCACATCGCGCCGCTTGTCACTCACCGAAGGCGGCGAAGCGTTGTTCGACCGGGCCAAATCGATTCTTGAAGAGGTGGCGGAGACCGAGGCGCTGGCGACCACGGCGTCACTACAGCCGCGTGGGCGCCTGCGCATAAACGCGCCACTGAGTTTCGGCAGCCTCGTGCTGGCGCCCCTGTGGCCGAGGTTCATGGCGAAGTATCCCGATGTCGAACTCGACATCGCGCTCATCGACCGCGTGGTCGATATCGTTGAGGAAGGCTACGATCTGGCCATTCGCATCTCGCGGACCACATCCGGAAACCATATTGCGCGCCGCCTGGGCTGTTCGGAAAACCTGGTCTGTGCCTCACCCGAATATCTTGCGATCCATGGCATGCCCAAGGTCCCGGCGGACCTTTCGCGGCACCTGTGCCTGGGCTACACGTACGGTGCGACATCCGATGAGTGGCAATTCGCCGGCCCTGGCGGGACGCTGGAATCGGTACGGGTCCGCTGGGCAATACGGGCCAACAACGGCAGCACCGCTCGCGCGGCGGCCATCGCCGGCGCCGGTGTGATCTGGCAGCCGAGTTTTGTGATTGGTGAGGATGTGCGCGCTGGTCGATTGATCGAGGTCATGCCTGCCTATCGCATGCCTCCCATCGACATCTTGGCAATCTACGCAAGCCGTCGCCACCTCAGCGCGAAGGTGCGGGTGATGGTTGATTTTCTGGTTGATGCCTTGCGGGCCACGCCGCCGCAGGATGGCGAACTGGCACCGCTTCGCCAGTGACCGTCATGGTCGTCAGCAGGGCTGCTTCAGGCTCGTTCCAAGCCTTCGGTTCTAGTGACCGCTTTCGGGGAGGCCCGATGTCCGCAACGGGCGGCCCTAGGCGGACATCGGGCCTTCCCGAGAGCGGTCATGAAAGCAGAAGGCTTGAGATGGCCCGAAGACGCTTGGCCAGTTTGCCGGGTTCGCGGGCAGTTTATGCACTAGATGGCCGTTTCAGTGGTTTTGCACACTGCGGCGGCCCCTCCTAGCAGCCATTCGCGAAATTGCGTCATGGCCGGTGATGGAGCCTTTGACTGCAGTCGAGTGAGCCAGTAGCTGCCCACCCTGACCTCTACGGCGAAGGGCCGAACGAGTCGACGCATCTCCAGATCGTGCTGCAACATGCTCGCCGGAAGCAAGGCAACACCGGCCCCCTGCGCGGCCGCTGCCGCTAGCGCCAGGGAGGAATCGAGCACAGGCCCTCGCATAGTCCTAGGCGATGCGCTCGCTCCTGCCGCGGCAAACCATCGGCCCCACTCGTCGCTGCGATAGGAGCGCAACAGCGTTTCTCCCAAGAGGTCTGCCGGGCTGGCGAGCCGTTGCGCGATCGAGAGGGTACAAAGGGGAGTCAGTGGCGCGTCGAGCAGCAACTCGGCATGCGTTCCGTGCCAAGCGCCCTCGCCAAATCGGATGGCGAAATCCAGGCCCTCTCCCGCTAGGTCGACCTTGTTGTTGTGAGTCATGAGGCGCAGGTCGACAAAGGGATGGTTCTTCTGGAACGACTCGAGTCGGGGCATCAACCAGCCCACCGCAAACGTGGAGACTGCTGCAACAGTAAGGGGAACGTGGTGAGCGCCGCCGCGGGCAACTGCCAGGCCTGCGGCCGCGGTCTTCGCGAGATCGGCCAGGACGTCTCGGAGGTACTCGACTACGAGCCGGGCAGCTTCCATGTCGTGCGCCACGTTCGCCCCAGGCTCGCCTGCACGCGCTGCAGCACGATCACCCAGGCGCCCGCACCAAGTCGCCCCATCGATCGCTGCATGGCCGGCTCCGGCCTGCTCGCGCACGTGCTGGTGAGCAAGTATTGCGACCACACGCCCCTGTACCGGTTGTGCCAGATCTACAGCCGTGAAGGCGTGGATCTGCAGCGCTCGACCCTGGCCGACTGGGTGGCGCAGGCGGCACGCCTGCTGAGCCCGCTGGCCGACGCCATCGGCCGCTACGTGTTGGCGGCTGACAAGATCCACGGTGACGACACGCCGATCCGCGTGCTCGGCGGCGCCGGTGCCAAGGCGCGCACTGGACGCCTGTGGGTGTACGTGAGGGATGACCGCCCCAGCGGCGACACAGCGCCGCCGGCGGTGTGGTTCCAGTACTCGGCGAACCGCAGGGGCGAACACCCCGTGCGCCATCTGCGGCACTTCAAGGGAATCCTGCAAGCGGATGCCTTCGCTGGCTACCACCCCTTGTATGAAGACGGCCGGGTGGTCGAGGCGGCATGCTGGAGCCATGCACGGCGCAAGCTGTGGGACATCCACGAGCGCCAGCACAAGCTCGGCGGAACGCTGGCGCACCAGGCGCTGCAGCGCATCGGCAAGGTCTTCGGGGTGGAAGCCGAGATCCGAGGCAAGCCGCCGCACGAGCGAATGCGGGTTCGCCGGGAACGCACCGCTGCAATGCTGGGCGACCTGAAGGCATGGTTCGACACCGCGCTGTCGCAGGTCTCGGCGAAGTCGCCGATGGCGTTGGCGATCGGGTACTCGCTGAGCAACTGGACGGCGCTGACGCGCTTCGTCGACGACGGCCGGATCGAAGCGCACAACAACGCGGCCGAGCGCGCGCTGCGCGGCGTGGCGATCGGCCGCAAGAACTACCTGCATCTCGGCTCGGACAACGGCGGGCACAGCGCGGCGGTGATTTACACCTTGATCGGCTCGGCCAAGCTCGTCGGCATTGATTCGCAGGCCTACTTGCGCCACGTGCTCGAACGCATCGCCGACCATCCGAGCAACCGTATCGACGAGTTGCTGCCGTGGGCGGTCGCCAGTGAGCTTGCCAAGGCGGCGCCGACGAGCTCACAGCCGACTGACAAGCTCGCGGCCTGAGCGCATCGCCGCTGGCAAAATCGCCAGCATGCGTGTCAAGCAGATCGAAGATCTCCCCATGGCCACCAGCGCTGAGCTGTACCAGCTCAGCTGGGTCATCGAGCAACTCATGGCCGACCCCAGGCGCATCGTGCAGGCGCGCTCGCAGTTGCACATGGGCCAACTGGTGAAGTACTGGGACTGGGGGACCGGCAAGCTGCGCGAGGCTCGCATCGCGGCGATGAAAGACCGGCAGGTCACACTGATCGATGAGCAAAGCAAACAGCGCTTCAGCGTGCTGTATGCGGCCGTCGTACCTGTCGATGATCAGCAGGCAGCCACGTCATCCTCACCCGCGACTGCCGCACCGCTGAGGCCGCCGCCGGAGATCCATCACAAACAGGACTTCCGCGTCGGCCAGCGCGTGAGCTTCACCGACCAAAGCTTCAAGCGCCATGTCGGAGAAATCGTTCGGATCAACCAGCGCACAGCCACCGTCCACTGCGACGGCCGCGCATGGCGCGTGGCGTTCGCTCTGCTTCAGCACGTCACAGACATCACGCCCTAAACCATCCAGCCGTCAACAACGGCCTCGCGCGGACTATTACGGTTGATCCGCGGCTGTATCCGGACCGCTTGGGCGCCGCCTGCGCCGCGCACGCGCGGCCGCAACTTCGAAGAGCTGACGCACGACGGCACCAGCGTGGTGGGCCTGGAGGCAGTGCGTCGCTTCGCGCGCATCTACGGGGTCGAGGCACAGCTCAAAGAGCTCAGCGATGACGAGCGCCGGGCGCAACGTCAGCAACTCGCCAGGCCGCTATGGGAAGAGCTCAAGCACTGGCTACAACTGGAGCGCCGGCTGGTGGCCGACGGCGGCCCGACGGCCAAGGCCATCGACTACACGCTGGGGCACTGGGCCGCGCTGACGCGGCACTTGGATGACGGCGCGGTCGCCATCGACAACAACCACCTCGAGCGCCAAATCAAGCCGTGGGCCATGGGGCGCAAGGCATGGATGTTCGTGGGCAGTGAACTGGCTGGCCAACGCGCCGCCATCGTGATGAGCCTGGTGCAGTCGGCGCGCCTGAACGGCCATGACCCCTGGGCCTACCTGCGCGATGTGCTGCAGCGCCTGCCGACGCAGCGCGCCAGCCAGATCGAGGACTTGCTGCCGCACCGATGGCAGCCAGCGTCCAACGCGGCACCATGACCTTGCTCACGCAGGCCGTGATGGGCCGGGCGAACATCGACGTCGACCGCATGAGCGCGCAACAGAAGGTTGAGCTGGCTGACGAAATCTACGTCCAGCAGCCCAACCTGCTGGCCTCCATTCTTGTGTTGCCTCGCTACGGAGTCGACATGCTGCAGCTTGAGGTGCCGATCCACGTTCTGCTGGTCGCCTTCCAGGCCATGAAGCACTGCGGGCACGCCGTGCCGACGATCTCTGAAGACGTCCAGGAAACCTGCTTGCAGCGGCTGACGGCGACGATGCAGTTCACCGAGGGCGTGCCGCCAGACCTCGTCGCGCAGATGATCACGAAGTTCTGCGTCGACCATCCCGAGCGCTACCTGCTCGCGTTCGTGTACGGCTACCTTGGCGAGCACGACTTGCTGGGCGTGCGAACTGACGCCGAGAAGTTCTTGCTGCTGGCTGCCCTCAACCTCGTGGAGTGCGTTGCCTACGTCGGAGCGCAGCTGCAGTCCAAGTGACCCGCGTGCGGCCGGTCAAGATGGGATGGCTGGACGCTCACGGTGAACTCTTAATTCCTTGTTGATACCCTGCTGCGGGTATCTGCCGATTGAGAGGGACGGTCAACGTGTTTGGTGCGTGAGCGAGAACGAGCGCCGCGCAATGTCCGCCACGCCGTAGCCCAGTGCCGAGTGCAAGTGCTTGAGAAAGCAGAAGTAGTAGAGCACCTGCGGCGCGGCCGGCTCTGTCTGCACCAACTGCAACTGGCCACGCTCGATTTCCTGTGTGAACATCGCCACCGGCAGGCAGCTGATGCCCACACCGGCAGAGATCAGCCCGGCCAGCGCATTGATGTTGTTGCCGCCGTAGATGCGGTCGGGCTGAACCCCCGCGCTTTCCCATAACTGCGCGCACAGTTCCGTGATGATGGAATTGGCGCTCTGCTCAATGACCGTATAGGCTGCCAAATCGCGCAACGGATGTGCAACATTGGGCGCGAAGGTACCGGGCGCCGCGAACCAACCGAAGGGGGCGGCTCCCAGTTGCATGCGAACCAAGCCTTCGACGTTGGGTGGGTCGGGAAGGATCGCGAAGTCTAGCCGGCCCTCCTCCACGCGCTGGCGCAGCAGGGATGACAGGTCGATCTCCGGCTGCACCGTGACGGACGGGTAGATATCCTTCATCGCGCGGATGAAGCGGCCGAACCAGGTCAACGCAGTCAGCTCGGTCAGGCCCACATGCACGATGCGCGCCGCTTGCTGAGTGGCGCCCTTAAGCAGGTCCAGTTCCTCCAGTAGCGCGAAGAGTTGCTCGCACTCCGCCATCATTTCCTGTCCCTTGGGCGTGAGCACGTTCTTGCGCCCGCCGCTCTCGAACAGCGGCGCCGCAGCGATGGCTTCCACCTCCTGCAGCCGCTTGGTCGCGGCCGATTGCGTGATGTAAAGCTTCTCCGCCGCCTTGTTCAAGGTGCCCAGGCGCGCTACCCAGTAGAAGGTCTGGATCTGCTTGATGGTTAACATGGGCCGTCCTCCCGGCACCAGGGGGCCGGCAGCGAGTGGAATGGGGTATCAAAGTCGCAGTGAAGCCGCGCCAGATCGATCACCGCGCGATGGAAGGCGGAGACCATATCAACACGTCCAATGGCCACGTACTGCAAATCGGGCGAATTCACTGGCAACTGCACCTCGCGTAATTGTCCGCGCAATAGCGCGTCAACGGCCACTGCTCGCGGCAAGTGGGCTATGCCCAACCCGGCCGCGGCAATTCCGGACAAGGCGCTAAGGCTGTCGCTCTGAATCACGTTCGCCGGCTCCAACGCATGCGCGCGAAACCACGCATCCAACCGCCTGCCTGCACCGGACGAACTACCCTGCAGCAGCAGCGTCTGACGTTCGAGTTCCTGCAGCGACAGGCTGTGCGCGGCTTTGAAGCCTGGCGCGCAGAACCACCCAGTACTGGCAGTGCCCACCGGGATACGCGCCATCTCGGTGGTGCGTACCACGTCAATAACTATAGCCAAGCTTAGGCGTCCGGCACGTACGTCATCGTGCAACTGGGAGGAGGATTCCACTTGGACCTCAAGATGCAACCGAGGGTAGCGCGCGCGCAGGTGGCCGACGAAGCGCGGGATCCAAGTTACTGCGGCTAGCTCCGTTACGCCCATGCGAAGCGTCGGCGCCACTAGCGCGGCGCTGCAGAAGCGCTCCATCAGCGTGGCGCGCTGACGGAGCGCGGCGCGGGCCACGCGTAGCACCTCCTGGCCAGCCACCGTCAGACGCGCTGCGCGCTGATCGCGTGTAAACAAAGGCAGAGAGAACTGCAACTCGAAGTCTTGGATGAGCCGGGAAACCGCGGACTGCGAGGTGTTCAGGCTGCGGGCGGCGCCCTTAAATGACCCCATCTCCACCACGGCCACAAGGGCCTCGAGTTCACGAAAGGTTGTCACGTTTGGTCCTGGGTTTGCCCTATGTTTGATTCTCAGAAAGGAATAGACAAAGATCTGCAAATATCTCTTTACGGAATATAGACGGTTTTTGACAATACATCCACCCGACAGCGATCCGCCTAAGTCTCCTGCTCAGGCCGCTCAAGGAAACCGCCCGTTCCTCCACCTCTTGAAAGCGATGATCATGAAACTCGGCAAGCTCATTTACTCCCTGGCCATCGTTGGCCTGTTTTCTGCGGTCGGCGTGGCGCACGCGGATCAACTGGCGGATGCCAAGGCGAAGGGCACGCTTACCTGCGGCGTGGTCGGCACGTTGGAACCCTTTGCGTTCCAGGACACGGCGACGCGCGAAGTGGTCGGCTACGACGTCGACTTCTGCAGGGCCGTGGCCGCCAAGATGGGCCTGAAGGCTGAGCCCAAGGTGATCTCGCTCGAAGCACGTATTCCCGAACTCACGCAAGGCCGCGTGGACATCCTGGCCGCCGTGCTGGGCTACAACCCGGCACGCGCCGAGCAGATCGTCTTCTCCAAGGCCTACTTTGTGAGCAACCAATCGATCGCCGCGAAGAAAGGCGCCTTCAAACAGCGCGATGACCTCGCCGGCAAGCGAGTGGCCACCATCAAGGGTTCCAGCAACATCCCGCTGATGCAAAAGGTGGTGCCCACGGCGCAACTGGTGAGCTACGACGATGCGCCCTCTGCCTTCACGGCACTCGTGCAGAACAAGGTCGATGGTTACGTGCTGTCCGAATCGCTGATGCGTCGCTTCATCACCAAGCTGGGAACCGACAGCGCCATTGAGGTGCTGAGCCCGCCGGTGGGACGCGAATATTGGGGTCTGGGTCTGCGCAAGGGCGAGCCTGGACTGGAGAAGGCTGTCAACGAGGCGCTGGACTCTTTGGAAAATTCGGGGGAAGCACAGAAGATCTTCGACAAGTGGATGGGCCCCGCCACGACCTATCAGATGAAGCGCGACTTCTCGATCGAGCAGATCAAGGGTTGATCGGGTAACGAAGTCAGAGGCCGTCATGTCCATCAGTCTGAACTTCAGCTCGCTCCTGGCGGCCCCTCATCTCGACCACCTGATCGCGGGGATCAAATTCACGGGTCTGCTGACGGCCGCTAGCTGGCTTCTCGCGTTCACCCTCGGCGTGGCCCTGGCCACACTTCGCGTGAGCGGCAACCCGGTCGCCGAGCGGCTCGTCGCTGCATGGGTGTCCTACCAACAGAACGTTCCCATCCTTGCACACCTGTTCGTGTGGTACTTCGGCATCCCTACGCTGCTGCCCGATTCAATGCAGTCGTGGATCAATGCCAACAACGGCGAGCTGATCTTCGCCTCCATCGCCATTGGTTTGTGTATGTCGGCCTACTTCTGTGAGGACGTCCGGAGTGGCCTGCGTTCTGTGCCGCACGGCCAGCACGAAGCAGCCCGTTCGCTGGGCCTCAGTTTCCTTAAGACGATGCGCTTCATTGAACTGCCTCAGGCGATGCGCACGGCGTTACCACCCTTCATCAACCACACGGTGATCCTGTTCAAGAACACCAGCCTAGCCATGGCGCTTGGCGCGGCGGAGGTGACCTACGTGGTGCGTGAGATTGAGAACCAGAGTTTCCGCACTTTCGAGGCCTACACGCTCGCTACGGCGTTCTACCTCGCGGTGTCGTTGGGCCTGATGGGCATCGGCGTGATCGTCTCTAAGCGCATGCGCACTCCATCGAGATAAGCCATGCAAGAAATCTTCAACGAACATTTGCCGTCACTGCTGATTGGCCAGTACCCCAGCGGCCCACTGGGCGGCCTTGCGCTCACGCTCATTCTGTCTGTCCTTGGCCTAGGCTTGGCGTTCCCATTGTCCATCGTGCTCGCCTTGTGCAGGCTGTCCCCTTGGGCAATCTTACGTTGGCCTAGCACACTCATCGTCTACGTGGTGCGAGGCATCCCGTTGGTGATGCTGGTGTTTTGGAGTTACTTCCTAGTGCCCGTGCTGATCGGCCGGCCGACAAGTGCCTTCACCACTCTGGTCGTCACGCTGGTGATTTATCAGTCCACCTACATGTCGGAGATCGTGCGTGCGGGCATAGAGGCTCTGCCTAAAGGCCAGACCGAAGCCTCCCGCTCCCTGGGGCTGAGCTACGGTCTCACGATGCGCCAGGTGATCTTGCCGCAGGCGCTCTACAACATGCTGCCCAGCTTGATCAGCCAGTTCGTCTCCACCATCAAGGAAACCTCCATCGGCTACGTGATCAGTGTTCATGAGCTGACGTATTCAGCCAACATGGTCAATTCGTCACTGCTGACCAAGCCGCTGCAGGTCTTCGTCACGCTCTCGTTGATCTATTTCGTCGTTTGCTTTGCCCTGACTCGAACTGCGCGCGCCGTTGAGCAGCGCGTCGAGCGACGCCGTGCCCGCATCACCCCTTTCGCAGGAGTTCAAAATGATTCGCTTCTCCAAAGTCAATAAGTGGTACGGCGAGTACCACGCCCTCACGGACGTGACCGAGCAGGTCAGTAAAGGCGAGGTGGTGGTGCTGTGCGGGCCCTCCGGGTCAGGTAAGTCCACGCTGATCCGCACTGTCAACCGGCTGGAGGAGATCCAGGGCGGCGAGATTTTTCTGGAAGGCCGGAACGTGCACAGCAAGGGGCTGGATATCAATCAGTTCCGCACCCGCGTAGGCTTCGTGTTCCAGTCCTTCAACCTGTTCCCGCACATGTCGGCCATCGACAACGTCTGCCTCGCGCCGGTCAAGGTTTCTGGCGAGACCAAGGCGGCCGCGCGTGAGAAGGGGATGGCGCTGCTTGACCGCGTGGGTCTTGCGCACAAGGCCGATTCTTATCCGCAGCAACTATCCGGTGGCCAGCAGCAACGGGTGGCCATCGCCCGCGCGCTGGCAATGGAGCCACCGGTGATGCTGTTCGACGAGCCGACCAGCGCGCTGGACCCGGAGATGGTGGGCGAGGTGCTTAACGTCATGAAGTCACTCGCCAAGGAAGGCATGACCATGATGTGCGTAACCCATGAAATGAATTTTGCGCGCGAGGTCGCCGATCATGTCTGGTTCATGGATCAGGGCCAGTTGATCGAGACCGACAAGCCCGACGCCTTCTTCTCCAATCCGCGAAGCGAGCGCGCCAAACGCTTCCTGTCGGACCTGCGTTCTCACTGAGCCCTTTTTATGGCTCCCACCTCATCAAGGCCGACGGTCGCCGTCGTCGGCGGGGGCATCGTCGGCCTCTCAACGGCGCTGCAGTTGCAACTCGATGGGCATGACGTAACTGTCATCGAGCGCGATGCGCCGATGCAGGCCTGCTCGGCTGGCAATGCAGGCTACCTCTCGGAGGCCAACATCTTCCCGCCGGCCTCACCCGACATGCTGTGGCAGATGCCGCGCCTGATGCTTGCCAAGGACGGGCCGCTGGTCGTCCGGCCCAGCTACGCGCTCCACATGCTGCCGTGGGGGCGGCGCGCGCTGACTGTGCTTAAGCCCGAGGCGATGGCACGCATCACCGGAACGCTGGCGGCGATGACGCGTATGGCCTATGCATCCATCTCTGGACTGGCGGCGCAGGCGGGTGCCAGCAACCTCATCTCGCGCGACGGCGGCCTGATCGCGTTCAAAACGCAGCCGGCGCTGGACAAGAAATGCGCCGCGTTGGACACCTGGAACCGCCACGACCTGCCCGTGCGCAGGCTGTCGGCCGTCGAGATCGCGGCCCTGGAGCCCGCACTGGCCCCGGACATCGTGGGCGGCCTGTTGTTCCAGAACTCCGGGCGTTGCAGCAACCCACAGGGTCTGGGCCTGCGCTATGCCGAGCACCTGGCCGCGCAGGGTGGGCGCGTCGTGCGCGATGAGGTGGGCGCGGTCAGCCTGCAAGAGGGCGGCAAGGTAACTGTTCAAGGGCAACATCGCAGCCGTCAATACGACCGGATCGTGGTCTGCGGCGGCTACTGGAGTGGTGCGCTGATGCGGCCCTTCTTCCGCCACGTGCCGCTAGCCTCCGAGCGCGGCTACCACCTGATGCTGCCGCGCCCAGGCCTGTCGCTGACCCGGCCCGTGGTCTTCGGCGAGCCGCACTTCGCGGCGACGCCCATGGACGAAGGCCTGCGCCTGGCCGGCACGGCCGAGTTCGCGCGCTGGGATGCGCCGCCGGCCTGGGAGCGTGCCCACATGCTGCTGGCACTGGCGCGCCAGTACCTGCGCGGCCTGGACGGCGACGAGGCCAAGCCCTGGATGGGCGTCCGCCCCTCGCTGCCCGACGGCCTGCCGGCCATCGGCACGGTGCCCAGCGCACCGGCCATCCACTACGCCTTCGGCCATGCGCACAACGGCCTGACGCTGTCGGCCGTGACCGCACGCTGCATCTCCGCGCTGGTGCAGGGCACGGCACCGCCGGTGGACCTCGCGCCCCTGTCGCTTGAACGATTCAGCTGAAGAAAGCTGTCACGCCGCGCGTGATCCCACCCTCCCAAGGAAACCATCATGTCCCTGCCCATCCGCTATCCCTCGCCGCTCGCGGCCCCGCTGTCCAAGGCCGTGCGCGCCGGCGACTTCCTGTTCCTGTCGGGCCAGACTCCCAAGAACGCCGACCTGACGCCGCTGCGCGGCGACATCCAGACGCAGACGCGCAACGTGCTCGACGCCATCGCCGCCAGCCTGGCCGAGCACGGCCTGGGCATGGAGCACGTGGTGCGCGCGACCTGCTGGCTGTCCGATATCAAGCACATGAAGCCCTTCAACGAGGTCTATGCGACCTATTTCATCGAGGGTCTGCCGGTGCGCAGTACGGTCGAGGCCAAGCTGTCTCAGGACGTGGACGTGGAAATCGAAGTGACCGCCTGGTCGCCCCTCAACAAGGGCTGAGGAAGGGACTGAACATGAACACGACCCCCTCCATCGTCGCGTCCCGCCTGGGGCAGGTGAAGCCCTCTGCCAGCATCGCGGCCAAGGCCAAAGCCGATGCCCTGCGCGCTGCCGGCCGCACCATCGTGGACTTCACCGTCGGCGAGCCCGACTTCCCCACGCCCAAGCACATCGTCGAAGCCGGCGTCCGCGCGCTCGGCGAGGGCCACACACGTTACGTTGCCTCGGCGGGTACGCCGGCGCTGCGCAAGGCGATCATTGGCAAGCTGCAGCGCGAGAACGGCTTGGCCTACGAGTTGCCCGAGGTCGTGGTGGGCAGCGGTGCCAAGCACATCATCTTCAACGCCTTCACCGCCTCGCTGAATGCGGGCGACGAGGTCGTAATTCCGGCGCCGTACTGGGTGTCCTACCCCGAAATGGTGCTGATCAACGGCGGCGTACCCAAGATCGTGGACTGCCCGGCGGACACCGGCTTCAAGCTCACGCCGGCCGCCCTGGAAGCCGCCATCACGCCGCGCACGCGCTGGCTGGTGCTGAACTCGCCGAACAACCCCACTGGCGCGGTGTATTCAGAAGAAGAACTGCGCGGGCTGGGCGAGGTGCTGCTGAAGCACCCGCAGGTATGGGTGATGACCGATGAGATCTACGAGCATTTCATCTACGGCGGCGCGCGCCACTGCTGCATCCTGAACACCACGCCCGCGCTGCGTCCGCGCACACTGGTCATAAACGGCGTGTCCAAGGCCTACGCCATGACCGGCTGGCGCATCGGCTACGGCGCTGGCCCGGCCGAGCTGGTCAAGGCCATCACGCTGCTGATCACGCAGAGCACCACCTGCGCCACTGCCGCCGCACAGGCCGCTGCGGCAGAGGCGCTGAACGGCCCGCAGGAGTGCGTGTCCGAGGCCGCCAAGTTGTTCGAGGGCCGGCGTGATCGCCAGGCGCGGCAGCTGAGCGCGATCGATGGCATCGCCTGCGACCTGCCGCCCGGTGCCTTCTACGTGTTCGCCTCGGTCGCCGGTCTGATCGGCCGCACCACGCCATCAGGCACCGTGCTCAGGACCGACCAGGACGTGGCCAGCTACTTCATCGAGCAGGCCGGCGTCGTGACCATCGACGGCACCTCTTACGGCCTGTCGCCCTATCTGCGCTTCTCGTTTGCCACTGCCACCAGCGAGATCGACAGGGGCTGCCAAGCCATTGCGGCCGCCGTAGCCGAACTGCGCAAGCCCTGATCCACCCTTTATCCCCAGGAGACCTTCCATGTCCTACCAGTCCACCGCCGAATTCGAGCGTGTCACCCCCGAGCAGATCGCCCGCGCCCGCAAGTTCCAAGCCGCCATCCTGTGCGACGTGGCCGGCCGCCGTGGCACCATGGACGCACGCATCCGCGCGCTGAACCCCGCCATGACCGTCTGCGGCCCAGCCTACACCGTCGAGGTGCGTCCCGGCGACAACCTGATGTTCCACGTCGCGCTGGCGGTGGCCAAACCCGGCGATGTGATCGTCGTGGACGGCAAGGCTGACAGCACCTGCGCGCTGTTCGGCGACCTGATGGTCACCCAGGGCGCGGCGGCCAAGCTGGGCGGCTTCGTTGTGGACGCGGCCTCGCGCGACACCGCCGAGCTGGCCCAGGGTGACTTCCCGATCTTCGCGGCCGGCACCAACCCCTGCGGCCCGACCAAGGGCCTGCCGGGGCGCCTGAACATCCCCGTCTCGGTGGGCGGCGTGGCGGTGAACCCGGGCGACCTGGTGGTGGGCGACGTCGATGGTGTGGTGGTGATCCCGCGTGGCGAGGTCGAGGCGGTGCTGGCGGCGGCGCAGAAGAAGGTCGAGGTCGAGGCCCAGCGCATCAAGGAGATTGAGGAAGGCATCCTCGTCTCGCCCTGGCTGGACGACGCGCTGCGCCAGGCCGGCTTGCCTGTTCTGGGTGCTTGACTGCAATGGCATTGAGCCTGGAGCAAGTGCCCGTGGCGCAGACGGGCGTCTACCCGACGCCGCTGCAACCGCTGGAGCGCCTGTCGCGTCAATTGGGCGGCGCGCGGCTGTGGGTCAAGCGCGACGACCTGACCGGGCTGGCCTTCGGCGGCTCCAAGACGCGCTCGCTCGGCACCTTGCTCGGGCGCGCGCTGGCCGAAGGAGCCAACACCGTCATCACCTGCGGCCCTACCACCTCTAACCACGTCCGCCTGACGGCCGCCGCCGCCAACCAGCTCGGCCTGAAGGTCGTGTTGGTGCTGCGCCAACCCAAAGACGGAGCTCCGGCATTACAAGGGAATATGCTGCTCAACCAGGTGCTGGGCGCGCGGCTGGTGTATGCCGAGGTAGATGGGCTTGCGGGCCTGGAGCCGGTGATGGAACAGGTGGCCGAAGCATTGCGCGGCCAGGGGGCGAAGCCCTTCATCATCCCCGGCGGCGGCTATTCGCCAACGGGTGCGCTGGGCTACATCGGCTTGGTGCAGGAACTGGCCCAGCAGTCGCAGGCCGCAGGCTTTGGCATCGACGCCGTGGTCTTCGCTTCCGGTTCGGGCTGCATCCAGAGCGGACTGCTCCTGGGCGCGCTGGCCACCGGCACGCGCCTGCCGGTAATCGGCCTGACCATCAACCGCAGCGTGGCCGAACTGGTCCCGCGCATCCACCACGACGTGCAGGCCGCCGCCGCGCTGATCGGCCTGGACGGTCATCTGCCCGCGGACGCGGTGCAGGTGCTGGACGACTACATCGGGCAAGGCTACGCCATTCCGTCCGAAGCGGGCATGGAAGCCATCGATCTGCTCGCACGCGAGGAAGGGCTGCTGCTGGACCCGTGCTACACGGGCAAATCCATGGCCGGCGCGATGGACCTGGCGCGGCTTCGCTTCAAGCCGGGACAGAACGTGGTTTTCATCCACACGGGTGGCACGCCGGGCATCTTCAGCTACGCCGACGCACTCGTGCGCCCGCATGGCGACGCCGCCCACTCGGCGCAACTGGCCGGATCGGCCCACTGAAAGCCTCCCGCACAAGCCAACGTGACCCACATCCATCGTCAAAGGAAAAGAGGAGACACCATGGACCGAAACCATCCCAGCCGCAGGCGCTTAGTCGCCGCCGCAGTCGCCACTGTGGCGGCCGCGCCCTTGTCCGGCCTCGTGCATGCGCAAGCGGCCGCGTCCGGCGGCCCCCTCACACTGGTCGTGGGTTGGCCCGCTGGCGGCCCATCGGACAACGTAGCGCGCTTGGCTGCCACCCACATGGCCGCGGCCCTGGGCCGCACCATCGTGATCGACAACAAGGCCGGTGCCGGTGGGAACATCGGCACCGACGCGGTCGCGCGGGCTCGCCCCGATGGCAACACGCTGCTGCTGGCCACAGTCGCCTCGCACGGACTGAATTCGGTGTTGTACTCCAAACTCAATCATGACCCGATCAAGGACTTCGCATCCGTCGGCCTGATCACTTTGTCGCCCTGCGTGTTGCTGGTACCGGGCAGTTCGCCGTTCCGCTCGGTGGACGATCTGGTGCGTGCGGCCAAAGCGCAGCCAGGCAAGCTCAACTATGGCTCCGCCGGCGTGGGATCCACGCAGCACCTGGCCGGCGCGAGCTTCAAGCAGGTGACGAACATGGATGTGGTCCACATTCCATTCAAGGGCACGGCACTCGCGATGACCGAGCTTATGGCCGGTCGCGTGGACTTCATCCTGACCACCGGCGCAATGCCCTTCGTACGTTCGGGCAAGCTGCGGCCCCTCGCGGTCGCGGCGAGCCAGCGGCTGCCGGCTTTGCCCGAGGTTAAGACCTTCGACGAATTGGGCTTCAAGGGACTCCACGTGGAATCTTGGTACGGACTGGTCGCGCCGGCCGGCACGCCGCTGGTGGTGCGCCAGCAGCTCAATGCAGCACTCAACACCGCCTTGCAGAAACCCGAAGTGCAGCAGCAGTTCGTGGGACAAGGCGCGCTGGCCGTCAAGCCGGCCAGCATCGACGAGTTCTGGCGTTTCGTTGTCCAACAAATGCCGCTCGCGGCCGAGCAGGTCCGGATTTCCGGGGCCAAGGCTGAGTGAACCTGACTGAGAAAACTGCCCCATCATCACTGTCGCACGCTCTATCCGCTCCCTGTTGATTGCCAACCGCTCCGAGATCGCCATCCGCGTGATGCGCGCCGCCTCGGAAATGAACATGCGCACGGTCTCGATCTACTCGCGCGAGGACCGGCTTGCGCTGCACCGATTCAAGGCAGACGAAAGCTACTTGGTGGGTAGGAACCGATGCTTCGGCGCACACCACTCCTGTCCGAGCGCTTGCATCTGGTTACTTCGAAGCAGGATTTCGCAGGCTCTAAGCGAGCGAGTGCGAGCGTTACGCTGAAGAAAGTGCTTGCACGGCCGCTGATCCTTCCGCCAGCCCCGCATGGCGTGCGTCTACTGCTAAAGCGGAAGGCCGATCTCCGGAGAGCCACGCGGCGTCGTTCGCGCTGCTGGTCTACGCGAGCTGCTGGATCAAGTGCCATCACCCGGCGGAGTTCCTGGCGGCCATGCTGAACTCGCAGCCGCTCGGTTTCTATTCGCCGTCGCAGCTCGTGCAGGACGCGCGGCGCCACGGCGTCGAGGTGCGGCCGGTCGACGTGATGTACAGCGACGTGGACTGCACCTTGGAAGACCTGGCGCACACACCTGCCGTGCGGCTGGGGCTGCGCATGATCGGTGGGCTCAAGTCCGATTCGGCCGACCGCATCGTCGAGGCGCGCGCGCAGCAGGTGTTCGACAGCACCGAGGATTTGGCACTGCGTGCGAAGCTGGAATTGCACGAGATGAAGCTGCTGGCGGCAGCCGATGCGCTGATGAGCCTGTCGGGCCACCGGCGCCAGCAGGTCTGGGAAGCGGCGAGTCTGCGTGCGGCGCCCGCGCTGCTGCGCGGCGCGCCAGTGGAGGAGGATTTCCTGGAACTCGATGCCGCGCCCGAGGGCGAGGAGATCGTGTTCGACTATGCCTCGACCGGACTGACCTTGCGCCGGCATCCGCTCGCACTGCTGCGCGAGCGCCTGGCGCGGCGCGGCCTGATGACGGCGCGGGATCTCGAAGGGATCGAGAACGGCGAGCAGGTGAGCCATTGCGGCATCGTGACCCTGCGTCAGCAGCCCGAAACCGCGAAGGGCACGATCTTTGTGACGCTGGAAGACGAGACCGGCGTGGTGCAGGTGATCGTGTGGAAGAGCGTCCGGGACGCGCAGCGCCAGGAACTGCTGGGCGCGCGGCTCATGGCCGTGCATGGCACATGGCAGCGTGAGGGGGCGGTGAAGAACCTGGTGGCGATGCGGCTGGAGGATCTGACGCCCTTGCTGGGGCGGTTGGCGGCGGCGACGGTGAGCCGGGATTTTAGGTAGGAAAACACACCAATGATGCAGATGACCTAGTAAAGGTCGCAGGGACTGCGCTCTCACTTCCGATGGTTTACGCCGAGCCAATGTCGCGGGTGACCGGCTCCTATGCAGCCAGCGGATGCTGCCATTTGCCGCCGCCGCGCGGACTCGCGCTGCCTGCTACCAGGCAGTGGTTGGATCCAGCGGCAGGCGCTGGCCGAATGGCGGCTTTGCGAGGTACTGCGGTTACTGCCATTCACGAGACGGCTCGCGCGTGTGCGTTCAGACAATTCGTCTTGATGCCCAGCTAGGTCAGTCGCTGGGCGATTTCACTCCATCTCTCATGTACATTCCAAAAAGGGGGAACGATAGAAAACGAAGTGGATGGAGAGGGGCCCATGACAGCGGAAGAATGCGCCAACAGCGTTGAGCACATCAGCCGGGAGGCTGGCGACAAGACGAAAGGTTTTCGTTTTCAGAAGCTCCGGGCAGCAATCCGTTTTCTCCAACGGGTTCAGGAGAACAGCGATGGCCAAGTCCATTGCGCCATGGAGCTTCTAGAGGACTCTGTGCTGTATGACGGCAACAGCGAATCGCTCATCAGCGGCGAAGAAAACAAGTACTACGGCTCGCGCATCAGCTTCAATTCGGCGGCGTTGAAAAACACGTTGGTCGCGTTTCTCGACCTGTACTTCACGTTCGTTCGCTCCGGTGACCTGAAGCTTGGTGTGTACGCCTCTGCAGAAATCGCCCAAGAGCGCATCGCCGCTGATTTCCGGCAGAAGCTAGGCTTGGATCCAAAGCAGAAGCACTACGACATCCTCAAACGGCTTACTCGGGGTGAAGACCTTGATGATGAAGAGAAATTGGTTGCCTTCGCGATAGTTAAGACTGAGTATTTCAAGCAGTACCCGGACACATCTAAAGGATATCGGGCCTTACTTGAGGGAATGGCGCAACCGGAGTTCTCAGCCTTCATAAAGTCAATTGATTGGACGCTGACCGACGAATCTAACGAAAGCCTTGAGGCGACTGCGCTCCACTTAGTTCGAACTTGCCGGTTCTTCAACCATCGCCACCGTGGACTTGAACAGTTCATACTTTCCGCTCTGCTAGATGGGCTCGAAAAGAGGTCCGGGGCCCGGGCTATAACAGACCGCCTATTAAGTACGGACTCGCTCAAAAATATTTTCAACGAAATTCTCTTGGGGCCGACCGAAGACGAACGAACCGATGACCCGGCCTGGGACGAATGGTCCGAGATTGAGAAATCTGATTTCAGAAACCTCTCCGAAAAAATTAAGGCAGTCTGCCCCGATTTCAGCGCTCAGATACTGAAAGCGCTCGCTCGAAGTTGCAGCTTGGCAAGGGGAGTGGAAGCAGAAGGACAGAGGGAAATGAAGGCCCTCCTTCGCAGAATACTTGATGCGTGTGAATTACATCTCCTCACTAATCATCCGACATCCTCGGCGCTCACCCAGAAGCAGGTACTCGACATGATTGAGGAGTTGGCAAAGGTTGCCGAGCATCACGTTGCCAGCTTGAGAGGCCGCTATCGCTATGCCTTACGTGACGCTCATTCGATAAAGGGAGCAGTACTCACGCTGTTTGATGACTGCTACTTGGCCTTCGATGAGGTCGAAGTTGAAGAATAATACTGAACAATCGCCGGCCGACGGGTCAAGGGGGCCGCATAAGAACAAGCGTCCGCTGTTTTTCATCTCTGGCGAAGACTTTTACTTTGTGGCCTATTCCATTCTCTTGGTTCTTCAATATCTCGGAGGAAGTGCAAGGCGCGTAAAGGATCATCGCAAGATTGCGTACTTAATTCAATTTCTCGGCGACTCTCGACTTATCGATCTATTGGAAAGGACTCAGGGAGTCGGCGTTGCAAATGCCATCGATCGCGAACTTCTTTTTTCGAGTTATACCAGCGCGGAATTGCATAAACGCGAAGTTTTCAAAATAATATTCTCGATGGAGCGCCGGGGGTTCCTGCGGATGCAGCGAACTGACAGCCCCGAGATGCTCGACATCACCTTGATTAGCGATGGCGTTCCGCAAGGCTTCTTCGAAAGTGACTCATTCACCGACGAGAGGGCTAACGCCGAAAAATTGAGGAAACTCGTTCCACGCCTATCGCTCTTAACGTTCGAGAGTTTGTTGGACCGCCTTTACAAGGATAGAGGAGTTCGCGTATGGGCTTCCTGAGCATTAAGAAAGTCGAGTACATCGGCGACAAATACTACTTCCAGTCTCCGACGTTCGATGACGGCGTATCTATAATTGAAGGGCCGAATGGGACCGGAAAGTCTACCTTCTTCAACCTCATCTATTACGGGCTTGGCGGCAGGGTTGAGGAATTTGACCCTACTTCGCCAGAAGTGCACATCGAGGTTGTAAATGATTCAAATAACCTTATCCGCCTCGTAATTGAGATAGACAGTGAGCTATTTACTCTCAGCCGGCGACTGCGCGACAACACCATCACTGTAATCAAGGCCATGCAGGAGGTCGACGGCGTCGCAGCGGAGCTGCAGGCCGACACATATCCAATATTCCGACGAGAAGAGACGAAGACCTTCTCCGATTGGCTACTTGAGAAGTTGAGCATTCCTGTCGTCGACATCTTCCAGGGCGGGAAGCAGTTCAAGCTCAACTTTACAGACCTTGCACGGTTGATTTATCACAATCAGAGCCCAGATCCACACGGAATTTATAAACCGGCGGACGCAGCCAGCTTTGTCTCTGATTCTTTAGAGATTCGTCGCGCCATATTTCAGATTCTGATTGGCAAAACCTTGATGGAACTCTATGCAGCCATTGGCTTACAGAAGAATGCCGAAAGAGATTTTCTTGCGGCGAAATCTGTGCATCAGGAGTACGAAGACATCGTTAATCATTTGCTCCGTGCCAGCGGAATTAATGAGATATCCAACGTCAAAGCGCTTAACGAACGAATTGAGGAACTTGAAACTCAGGTTGCCTCGCTGCTGATTTCCCGGAAGGCGTTTTCTCGCGGTCAGCTTGGTAGTGCACAAGCACAGCTAGCCCTTGATGCAGAACTACGGCAGGCCCGTGAATTGGAGGTTCAGCGGCGAACCATTGACGAACACCGCGAGCAGTTGACTGATGAAGCTGGTCGCCTTGTCGATGTTGAGCGGGCGCTAGAAGCTGATATCCAGAGAATCAACAAGGTCATATATGCGCATGGCCAGCTCAATCTATTCTCACGCGACACCTGCCCCTATTGCTTGAACGATGTCTTGCGGACTCCCGGTCATTGCGTTTGCGGGCAGGCGGTGGAAGAGCAGGATTACCAGCGATTCTTTTATAGCCCCGCCGAGTATTTTGAGATTCTAAAAGGAAAGACCAAGGCCCTCGAAACCTTGCGGCTGGCGATACGTGGCGTTCGAGAAGAGCACGCGCATTGGAACGAGGAGCGCGACAGGGTTTTGCGTGATATTTCTGCGAAACGGAAGCGAATCGAGGAAGCCGGCGCTAGCCCAGATAGAGTCGAAAAAGCGATGGAAGAACTCGACGAGAAACTTCTGGAGTCGCGGGAGAAACTCGCCAAGTGCCAAGAAGCATTCAGACTGGAGAGCAAGCTCGGGTCCCTCTTGAAACGGCAAAATGACAAGAAGACTCTGCTCGACAGGACAAAGCTTGAAGTGCAGCGCCTCGATGGCGAATCAAAGATCGAATTGCAGAATCAGATTGGTGAGTTTGATCGGGTCTACAATGACTTCATGACGTCCGTGGTCGCCGATTGCAGAAGTGCGGCCATCGACCGACAAACGTACTTGCCGATTATCAACAACGGCCAGTATCGGGAGCACAGCGCCAAGGTTCCAAAGCGTTTTCTCTACTATCTAGGTTTGTTGCAGTTGGCGCTACTTTCGGACATTCCGTTCCCGCGCCTCCTCTTGGTCGACACCCCTGAGACAGCTGGTATTGACTTTGAGGGACTCGTAAAGATGCTTCGGCAGATTGAGGCGCTTGAGAATCCGTCGAGCAAGCCGTTTCAAATTCTGTTCTCCACAGGAGTCGGGAAGTATCCGCCAGAGTTTGCTTCGAAAGTTGTCCTGAAGTTGTCGAAGGAGGACCGACTCCTGATTCCTCGGGACAAGCAGGCGTCCTGATTTGAGTGGATGATTGCGGTGCCGGTTGTCGACCAGAATCGACTTGGGTGGCGGCCACCTGATGGCAAAGCAGCAGTTCGATCAACAGGACGCGGGCCTCTACCGACTTGTTCTGATGTCGCACGTTCCCGACGCAAAGGCGTGTGTATCGGCGCGTGAGCGCAGCACAACTCGCTGCGCGAGTTCCAGCGCATCAGGAACTGACGGAGTCCGACTTCGACAGCGATAGCCACTGCGGCGAGCAGTGCTTCCAAACTTCCAAATCATCCTGGAAACCAGGCGGCGCGCAAACCAGAATCGGCGCGCCGTTGAGATGGGCTTTCATGCACTTCACTAAACGTCGAATGTCCGGTGGTGGTCGGCACTGTCGTTCGACCTGCCAACTGCGGCTGACTGAGTTCAGTCTGAAGCAGGCATACCCGAAGGCTGCTACCCGGCCGAGGTGATGGGAGTGGAATCGGCTAGCGAATTCGCAGGGGGACCATCGAATGGGCATCCGCGTCGCCCCGCGGCGCGGCAGGGCGGCCAAGAACAGCCTACTCTCGCAGCGTGAATACCACCGACAGGTAAGAGACCGGCTGGGTCCGAATGGCCTCGATCCCATGCAGTGCGGTCGCATCGAACAACAACGAGTCCCCTGCCCTCACCTCCACAGTCCTGCCGCCATAGCGGTAGCTGACCTCCCCGGACAGGAAGTACAGGAACTTGAGACCCGGGTGCTGGAAGGTCACGTAGGGGTCGGCGCCAGGCAGCAGCGTGACCAGGTACGGCTCGACGAACAGGTTGCCCGACAGCAGGTGGCCCAGCAGCTCATAGCGGTAGTCCGCCACCGCGCCGATGCGATCGACCAAGACACCCTGTCCTGCACGCACATGGCAGAAGTCCGTGCGCCGCGCCTGATCGCTGAAGAAGCGCGACGCCGGCACACCAAGACCATTCGCGAGACGCTCCAGCGTCTCTACCGAAGGCGAGACCAGCCCGCGCTCGATGCGCGAGAGCATCGAAGCAGAAATCCCCGAGGTCTTGGCCAGTTCGCCGCCAGACACCTCGGCCGCCATGCGCAGCGCCCTCACCTGCGCGCCGATGCGAGCCGCGGACAGGCTGCGCACGATAGGTGCGGGCTGCCGCGGCCGGGCTCGCGTGACAGAAACCGGCAGCCGTAGAGGTCGTGCCGTTGGTAGAGGCGAAGCGATCTGTCGACGCGTCATTTGAATCTCACTCCGCTCCAGATAGTTGAGCTGACGAGAAAAGAAATCTGATCGAAACAAACACACTTTGCGTTTTGTTTTCAGCAATTTTGCCAGAATCCGCCTCGTAACCAAACTGATAGTTTGTGTACTCTTAGTGTTGGAGATTGAAAACTTGGGCGCATGCCCCGAGTAGTTGCAAACAAGCCCCAGCCACTGGACTCCGCGTCCAGCAAAGAGCTGGAGCGTCTGCAACAAGCATTTGGCGAGCATTTGCGCGCCCTACGGCACGACCGCCTCATCACGATCGAGCAGCTTTCGGAGTCGGCCGGCTTGCACCCCAACTACGTTGGCTCCGTTGAACGCGGCGAGCGCAACTTGTCGCTCTTCAACATTTGGAGGCTGGCTGGCGGCCTGGAGGTTTCGGTCTCACAACTTGTGGAAACGCTGCCCGCGCGGGTGGTCAAGCGTGTCCGCCGAGCCGGCTAGCAACCCACGGCAACGAACCGCGCCGGTTCGGCAATCCCGTTGCCGCATTGAACGTCCTGCGCGACGTGGGCATCGCCATCGGCCAATTCGATACCAACCCGCTGAAGAACTCGCGCGGGGTCCACTTAGGGCGCGGATAGCCGCTTGGCAGAAGCAGGACCAGGCCTGCCACGCAATCGCCGATGTGCCCGGCTTAGGTAGGCTGATCCCCGCATTGAGGACCTGACTCATCCGACATCCATAGGACCAGGATTCCTGAGTTCGGCGAACTTGGCCGCCATCGTCGGATTGGCTCTAGTCAGCTTCTTGATCGTCACGTCCTGGGCCTTGTCGTTTGCAAGACGAAGGTTCCGATCCGTGCCAAGCAGGGCTTCCTTCGTCTTCTGCAAGTGGTCGATCGACTTGTCGATCTCATCGATCGCCGTTTGGAAGCGCCGGGAGGCGAGGTCGTAGTTTTTCGCGAATGCGTTCTTGAACGTATCGAGCTCGGTTTCGAAGTTCGTGATGTCGATGTTTTGCGTCTTAAAGAGCGCAAGCTCCGACTTGTACTTGAGCGAGTTCATCGCCGCATTCCTCAGCAGCGTGATGATTGGAAGAAAGAACTGCGGCCGGACGATGTACATCTTCGGGTAGCGGTGGAACACGTCGACGATCCCGGTGTTGTAGAGTTCATTTTCGGGCTCGAGAAGGGAAACCAGCACTGCATACTCGCACCCCTTCTCTGTACGATCCTTGTCGAGCTCCTTCAGAAAGTCCTCGTTCTTGTTTTTCGTCGCGGTACGATCACTCTCGTTCTTCATTTCAAACATGATCGAGACGATCTCAGTGCCAGCCTCATCCGAGTCGCGAAAGATGTAATCGCCCTTGCTGCCAGTCCGTGCGTCGTTGTCCTTCTCGAAATATGCCTTCGGAAACGCCATCGATCGAATGCGGTTGAACTCGGTCTCGCAGTGCTGCTCAAGGGTTTCACCAACCATCTTGGTAGACAGGCGAGCCTTCAAGTCCCGGAGGCGCTCGATTGCATCATCGCGATCCTTGATCTGCGTCTCGTACTTGTCCCTGAGTGAATTCTCGGCGAGTTGCTTCTCAAGTTCCACCCGTTCGAGGCCGCTTTTCAGTTGGTCCCGCTCCTTCTCGACCGCGCTGACTGCCTCGGTGATCGCGAGCCTCTGCGCAACCACGATGGCGTCAAGCTTGGCCTTCAGGCCCTGAATCTCCACTTCCTTTGTAGCGGCTCCTCTCTCCAGTTCGCTCACGTGCCTTGCCTCAGCTAGTTCGGACGCAGACCGCTTGTCATGCTTCGCCTGCTCAAGTTCATTCGCGAGTGCATCACGTTCTTTCTCCACGGCGCTGAGGGCCTCGCTCACAGCGAGTTTCCGCGCGAGGTCACCGGCCTCGAGCTTCGCCTTGAGTTCCTGGATCTCGCCGTCCTTGGCGGCGACAGCCTTCTGCGATTCGCTGGCGACCTTCGTTTGGGCGAGTTCGACGGCGTTACGCTTGTCCTGCTCGGCCAGCTCAAGCCGCTCGTGCAACTGCCTCTCGAAGTCGCTGTCGCGAACCTGCTTCAGGATGTCCGCGTACCCGGCCTCGTCGATCTTGAATGCTTTCCCGCAGTGCGGGCAGATGATTTCATGCATGACTATTTGCCCTCCGCCCTGGCCAAGATCTGCATGAGCATCTCTGGCACGGCTCCCTCAGCCTTAAGTGTTGCAGTCCGGTACGCGAGTTGATTCTTCGAGAGGTTGATTCCTGCGGCAGCCGCGACGGCCTTGCAGGCCCTGTCCCAATCGGGCCAGCTTGCGGACAGGAACGCTTCAAGATGATCCTCAAAGATCGCTACCTCGTTAGTAACGATGGCAGGTGGAAAGTCCGCTTCAACTCGACCGAAGTACTTCAACACCGCGCGATTCGCCTTTACATGGCCCACCCGCTCTTCCTCGATCTTGTCTGGCTTTTTCCCTTTGGCCACAGCGCGCGCTTCAAAGCCGCCATCTGCGTCAAAAAGCGCGTAGACCGGGATACCAATCGACGTCAGGATCGCATGTGCGAGCGGTATCGACGATTTGCCTCCTATGGGGACAATCGAGACGCCAGCGGCCTCAAGCGAGCCTAGCGCGGTTCTATCACCAATGCCGTAGAACACCGACGATTCTGTCGTGCCTTCGACGAGGAAAGCGCGATGCGCGAAGAGCGCCACGGCAAGGTCATCCGCAACAATGCCGTCAATCTGGCGATCAACTGTATCGGCGCTTAGTACCCCGTTCAGTTTGGTCTTCACTCCAGCAACGGTGACGAGGTGGACAGTCACCACAGGAGTCTCGTCAGACGACCTCGTCAGTCGCCTGACCTGATCGAAATGTCGTGCCTCAAGGAAGTAGGGGCTATGAGTCGCGTATGTGACCTGGATGCGCTTGGCGGCATCCTCGGCGAGCGACCGGAGCACCTTCGCGAACGTCTGTGCCTGGATCGGATGCTGAAAGAGTTCCGGCTCCTCGATTGCCAAGCAGATGACACCCTCTGCCGAAGCCGCACCTGACTGGGCCAAAAGTTGAAGCGCCGAGATCAGAAGCGTGCGCTGAAAGCCATGTCCCTGTCGCTCGACGGCCGTCTCAGTTGTGCCATCCAGCACGGCCACATCGAACGTAGTGCGAGGTGCTTTTAGTTCCACCTCTGCAGGAGAAACCGTGACAGCCCGACCGGGCGAGTAGGTCGCGACAACCTCGTTGAGTTGCTTCGTCATGACCTCGAGCTGCGCCTTGAACTTCTCCTCGTAGACTTTCTGCTGTTTCGCTCGCGACTCCTCGACGATGTTCGCTATTTCCTCATCAGCGGCAGCACGATCGACCGAACGCTCAAGAATTCGGCCGATGATGCTCGACTTTCCGTCGATCGACTCCTCGCTTGCCCGAAGATCAGCGGTGACCAAAACGAAGTCGAAAAGGCCACTCATCTTGCCGCCACTGTTAAAGCCGAAGAAGTTGGTCTGCAGGAACTCCGGCGCTTCGATGAGCTGGTCGGTGTGACCAGCCTCCCAAGTCGTCATAGCTTGGTTGGCGGCTTCGGCATTGCTCCAGGCGGGGAGGCCAAGCGACGGATCCGAGGTCCGCAGCTCGTTGTAAGCGGGCTTTTTGTCGGTAGCCGATACCTTGCCGCGGACGGCGTTGAACGGCGCGTAGCTCTTCGAGTTTGCAGACAGGCTTTCGGCTCCGTCTGAGCCGCGACGCTTCCAGGCTGTGAAGGTCGTGACCCCTGCGGGAGCGTACTTGCCGAGCGCAGTGCGATCCTTTTCGGTGAGATCGGCGAATGTGACCTGAACCTCGATTTCTTCGTCAGTCGCTCCGAAAGAGCAATCTTTCTCCGTCAGCGACCCAGGCTTGCCGTTGAAGTACCAGTCGAGCGCGCGAAGCACAGTTGACTTGCCAGCACCGTTCGGCCCGATGAACGTCGTGACGGAATCGAAGGGAATCGTCACGTCCTTCAACGTGCGGAAATTCTTGATGCGAACGGATTGAATCCTCATGTGCAACTCCAATTTGTGCCTGCGTAACGAAGTGCTAGACGCTCCCGAACGCATGCAGTTGGTTGCACAACTACAAGTAGATCAAACGTCTTGAGCAAGCGATGATGTCTGAACCCGCCTGAAGCAGAACTCTGGCGCCGGCTCAAGGTCTGCAATCAGTCCGAATGGAAATTTCGATTCAGCTGCGCCAGCGACCTATCATCGTCAGATTCTGACGCGGATTCGATGCTCGATGCCTCGCGCTCATCCCACGTTCATGGGAGAGCGCTCGTAAACCCCTGCTTGGCGCGCCGAAAGGTGATCGTGGATGGGGAGGGTGACCTGACCTGGGAGCCGGCGCGGCAGAAGCGAGACGATCGCGCAGAAGCTTGATAGATTCGGGCGCAAGCCAATCAGTTACCTGCCCTACGAGCCGCAGCAGCAAAGACTGCTTCCCGACGCACTGCAAGACTGGTTGCCCGAAGGACATCTTGATTCCTCGGTTTTGGTCTGGTGGAAAGAAGATTGCACAGTTGCGCCGCCTCAAGGCGGTGGTCCTTCGTCATCGCCGTGGCCATCCGGTTCCGCACAGCTTTGCGCGCTGACGGCGCTGTAGCCATCCGGCGTCACTTGAGCACAAGGTTCGCGTTCCGCCTATGAACGAGCGCAATGCCTGCCATTGAAGCTTTGGGCTTGGCGCATTGAGCTAGAACTTGGACCTTAAGGGTGGCATCATGCGCCGCCGGGTGAGCCTTGGAATCTTCGATAGTGTCCACCGACGGGTTGAACTGCACCCCAGAAGTTGAGCGGGTTTCATGGCAACGTCGGATCAGCGCGCCGAGTGAAAATACCGCAGAGAACACAAAAGCCAGAAGGAAAATGCGTGACTGATAACGTGGAAAGCCCGTCGAGTCTTCAAAGCTTGTCATCAGAAGTTCTTTCGGGAGAAGCAGCAAGCCCCAACGCGATTAGCTGGTATCGAGCAACCGAAAATTTCCTGCGGATGGTTCAGGACAACATTCCGGAGAATCTGGAGAATGCCGAATTCCTTGACCGACTATTCAATGACGAGTCCATTTCGTCGACGGGCCAAGGGCGCATCAAGCTTCATGCGGCGCTAAGCGACGCCGCATTTCGTGCGTGGTTCGCCGGGCAGGTGCGCGATCCACTTCCGGAGGACCTGAATGCGGCGACAGTCGCGTTGCAGGAGTTCCATGACGAGCTTGCTTCCAGGCTGAGAGTGTTGTGTGGCAAGACTCCGTGGCTGAAACTTCGCCGAGCGCTTTGTGCGCTATATCCGTCTCGCTTCACGTCGATAGTGAACAACGAAGACGCCCTCTTTGACTTGTACAACAGGCTCACTGGTGCTCGTGCGAGCCACTTTGTTTCCGCCAGTATTGCGGTCCGCGGTGCCGTCGACGCTGTGCTGCCTGCGTATGACGCGAAAGACCTTTACGAAGTAGCTCGACGGATCAATCTGCCATGGATTCTGCTCCAGCGTGCGATCGAAAAGTCGAATAGCTCAGCTCCGCCAAACGCTGCCGAAGCTCTCCTTCAACAGACAACCCGCCCTGAAGTCCTGGTGCCAGTGCAAGTCACCTTGCGGCGAAAGGGCCTGACCGGAATGGGCGGAGGATTCGCGGCCCTCCTGGACATCATCGACGATCTCAAGGATGGATTGACCCGGATCGAGTTCGAAGCTCGCGTCCGCGAGGCCAATCCCCGGCTAGGCGATGCAGCCGTAGGAACCACCATCAACGTCATTGCTCGCGAGTTCGATCTTTGCGTACGCGAGAGCGACGGGTACCGGTTGAACGCCAGGGGGGAGGCTCTTCGGGAATCTCGCGATCCTGACGTGCTTGCGGACCACCTCCTCACCAAGGTCCTTGGTTTGGACAATGTTCTCAAGCTCTTGGAGGAAGGTGCTCAAGACAGTCAAGCGTTAATCAGCTTCCTGAAAGAGGTCAATCCGGGCTGGACCACAAATTTCGCGCCAACCTCCCAGCTTGGGTGGCTGCGAGAGTTGGGCTTGGTGAACTACCAGGACCGCCGGTATTCGTTGACCGAGCGAGGCCATCGATGGGCGAAGATGGTGACTTGGATCCCCGAAAAGCTACCGTCGGTAGCGGGTCCTGGTCCGGTCGAAGACTTTCCAGAGCAGGCCCCTGGAGCATTGAGCCTGCCAAGCTTTACAGAGGTGAAAAATCGGCTCAGGCGCACGACAGAGGGCCAGTACGCATTCAACGCGAAACTGGTCGTTCAGCTCCACACCGGTCTGTGGTTCCATCCAACGCGACACCTTGCTGTATTGACCGGCATCTCGGGATCCGGCAAGACGCAATTAGCTTTGCAGTACGCACGGGCACTCACCGACAGTGCGGAATTGGACTCGCCTTTCATCGAAGTGATCCCGGTACAACCGGGTTGGCATGACCCGAGCCCTCTGCTCGGATACGTCAATCCGCTACAAGATGCCTCGTATCGGAGCGCTCCATTCCTTGAACTCGTACTGAGAGCTGCCGCCGATCCCAGTCGGGTGTATGTGGCGATCCTCGATGAGATGAATCTCTCTCATCCAGAGCAGTACTTTGCGCCAATCTTGTCTGCGATGGAGTCCCGCGTCGCATTGAAGCTGCATCAGATGGTCGACCCCTCCGTATCTGTTCCGCGAATGGTTCCTTATCCTTCCAATCTGGCGATCATCGGCACGCTGAACATGGATGAGACCACGCACGGCCTCTCCGACAAAGTCCTGGATCGCGCTTTCACATTGGAGTTTTGGAACATCGATATCGACTCCCACCCCGCTTGGGCGAATGCGCTGATTGCCGAGGATCTGAAGATCCAGGCTAAGGCAGTCTTGAATGGACTCGAAGCGGCCTTGAGCCCCTGCCGCCTGCATTTCGGGCTGCGAACCGTGGACGACGTTCTGGGCTATCTAAGTTTTCATGCTCAGATGCCGGATGCGGTGCCGAGTGCACTAGATGATGTGGTCTACGCGAAGGTACTACCCAAGCTCCGCGGAGAGGCCGTACCTCGCTTTCAGCAAGCGCTCAAAGCAGTGCTCGACGTATTGGAAACACACCGCCTTACCAGGTGCAGCGAGAAGGTGAAGGCCATGCAAGAAGACCTGAAGTCCGGATCAGCACGTTTCTGGCGCTGAGTTCGATGCTTCGCATACGCCACGTGCTTGCACCGGAATCGTCTGCTTGGACGTATGTGGATGCAGGCTCAACTGCATCTGGCTTCCACGAAGATTCGCACTACTCGATCGAACTGATCACTCAACCGAATGCACGACTCTTTGTCGACGACATTGAGTTAGCTTTTACTCGCGCTGGGCTCTGCAGATGGAGCCCATCCTTCTACGCCGGGCGTGTCAACGTTTGTACCATTGAAAACGGGTTGAAGCTTGAGTGCTCGTTCGACGTTAGCCCGAGCGTTTCCAAGTCAGGTGATGCACACTTTACCGAGATGGTGGAGCGGATTCGCGCTTTCGACCAAACTTTGCTGAGGGGTCTATCGTCTGGAACCATGGCATTCGGACGGGACGGTCAGCCTGGCCTGTTCACCAACGAGGTACTGCTGACTCGGATGCGATCACACGGCCCAGCATTCCTGGAGGCACTCACCGCTTTGAGAGCATCGCCCCACAGTGCGCTCTCATCGGAACGACGCCCTATGCCGCTCGTACGCATGCGGAGTTTTCACCCCACTACGCTCCAGGATCGCCGGCTCGTTGCACTCATCGCGGGCATTTCGTCAGCACGAGAGAAGTTGGACACCATTCAACTGCAAAGTCGTGAGTCCCAATCGACCGTCGATACACCAGTCAACCGCTCACTCTTGGCTCTGTTGAAGCGTTTTCGATCGACGATCGCTCATCTTCGTGAAACTGTTGAATCCCTGCAGCTTGGCGGGTCGAAGGAAGATCAGCTTCCGCGCGTTGAAAGGCGACTTGCGGTTCTCGCAGAGCTGGAAGACGGCGTTTCAAGAATCCTTCGTACAGATCCATTCACGCGGATATCGCGCGCTGAAACCAGCGCGACTGGGCTCGCGCAGATATCGGCGCATCCCCGCTATAGCCGCCCCTATCGATTGGGGTCTCAGGCAATGATGACCGGCGTGGAGGGAGATGAGGCACCGGATGACCTGCACGTTACCCACACTTGGGGAATCTACGAAACTTGGTGCTTTGTTGAGCTGCTGCGCGCATTGGAGGAAGTTGCCGGCGTTCGCTTGACTCCCGTCGAGCCCCAAGAAATCACGGCTCAGCTGGCGTTCGGTGCAGTCTTGAATGATGGCCGTGTTGTTGAGGCGCTGTTTCAGGCGGAGTTCCCCTCCGGTGCTCGCAGGACCGCAGCCGACAAGGTCGCCTGGAGCATCTCCCGTGAGCGGCGTCCCGATATCGTCCTAGCTCTGCGAGACGACGCTGGGGTGAACGCACTCGTACTCGACGCAAAATGGCGAAGCGGGCAACAGAACGTTCTGGAGGCCATGCAAAGCGCGCATATCTATCGAGATTCTCTGAGGATCGGCGCATCACGCATCTCTGGGTGCTTGCTGCTATTGCCAGCGAAGACTGAATGCGGCTGGCTGGAAGCAGCGGACTTTTTCCGAGAACATCGCGTCGGAGCTGTTGCCGATTTCAGTGTTGACGGGGCCGGTCGCGGCTCTCTGCGTTCCGTGCTCCGAGACTGGTCATGCGCCTCGGAAAGCAACTGATCGAAAAGCGCCTTCCAAGCAAAACCGCTAATTCGTTTGGCCGCCTGGACGGCGACACTCATCTTGGCCGGGTGAACGACAAGCATGATGGTGAGGAGTCTAAGGCGGCGTATCCGCGCGGCCGCGGCATGACAGTGCCGCCAAGAACAGCCTACTCTCGCAGCGTGAACACCACTGACAGGTAAGAGACCGGCTAGGTCTGGATGGCCTCGATCCCATGCAGTGCGGTCGCGTCGAACAGCAGCGAGTCCCCTGCTAACACCGCAACCGACTTGCCGCCGTAGGGTACATGGCCTCCCGGAAAGGAAGTACAGGAACTTGAGGCCCGGATGCTGAAAGGTCACATAGGGATCGGCGCCGGGCAGCAATGTGACCAGGTAGGGCTCGACGAACAGGTTGCTCAGCAGCTCGTAGCGGTAGTCTGACACCGCCCCGACGCGATCGACGACAAGCCCTGCCCCGCACGCACATGGCAGAAGTGGTGAGTCGAGTATCGGATGATGCGGGGAGCCAACCAACCGCTTGGCACCGGCTGCAAAACTGGCAAGAGCGCTATCCGCCGCCAGGGAAATAATGGGTGTAATTGGATGTAGTATTGGGCGACATGATTGCCGCCCACGCCATCCAGATCACCCCGGAAGTCCTGAAGCTCATCGCAAGCATCGATGAGTTCAAGGGCGCATGGCGGGCGCTCGGCACCCTCGCGCCGGACCGGCTCTTGGCCCTGCGTCGGGTGGCCACCATCGAGAGCATCGGTTCGTCCACCCGTATCGAGGGCTGCAAGCTGTCGGACTTAGAGGTCGAGCGCCTGCTGTTCAACCGCCAGAACAAATCTTTTTCGACTCGCGACGAACAGGAAGTGGCCGGCTACGCCGAAGTCATGGAATTGGTGTTCTCGTCCTGGCAATACACCACGCTGACCGAAAACTACCTCAAGAAGTTGCACCGCAATCTGCTAGCTCACAGTGAGACGGATGCTTGGCACCGCGGCAGCTACAAGACTCTCGCGAACAATGGTGTCGCCTTCGATAAAGATGGCAAGCAGTCTGGTGCCGCATTCGAAACCGCCACGCCCATCCACACCCCGCGCCTGGTGACGGAGCTGGTCGCCTGGTTCAACGAGGAGCGTGACGCGGCGCGATTCCACCCCCTGTTGCTGATAGGCACCTGGGTCGTGACCTTCCTGGAGATCCATCCCTTCCAAGATGGCAACGGCCACTTAAGCCGGGTGCTGACAACTTTACTCCTGCTACAAGCCGGCTATGCCTATGTGCCCTACAGCTCGCTCGAAAGTGTGATCGAGCAGAGCAAGGAGGCCTACGACCTAGCGCTGCGGCAGACGCGGAAAACCATCCGTACGGAATCGCCAAATTGGCAGCCCTGGCTGATTTTCTTTCTACGCGCACTGGCCGAGCAGGTTCGTCGCCTCAACCGCAAGGTAGAGCGCGAAAAGCTCGTACTCGCCACACTGCCCGAACTTTCGCTGCAAATCGTGGAATTCGCGCGGGAGCATGGGCGCATCACCATGGGCGATGCGATCAGACTGACTGACGGAAGCCGCAACACGCTCAAGCAGCATTTCCGTGTCCTGGTGGAACGTGGGCATCTCGCGCAGCATGGGGCAGGCCGAGGTGTCTGGTATCAGTTCGCGTCGTCACCCGATGCCCCACGTAGCAACCACCAAGAAGAACAAAGAGGCAAGTGATGGACAACGTCTTCAGTTTCAGAGATCAACTGATCGCGGAATACAGCAGCTTCTCGCGCAGCTTCAGCCGCATCGCCTCCGATGACATCCTTCGCACCGTGGAGCAGGAATATGCCCGCGGCCGTTACTGGCCTGAGCCGCTGATTCAGATCAATCCCAACTACAAGCGCGACACCACCGTTCAGCAATTGGCTCATCAAGGCATGCTGCATGCCGATTGCGCGCATATCTTCCAAGTGGGCAAGACGGAGGGGGTGACTGCAGATCTGCACCTGTATGTTCATCAATTGCAGGCACTGGCTAAGGCCCAGGGTCGGCAAAGCTATGTGGTCACCACCGGCACAGGGTCGGGCAAATCGCTGTCGTTCTTCATTCCGATCATCGACCGTATCGTGAGAGCCAAGGCAGCCGACCCGAGCAAACGCACGCGGGCCATTGTGATTTACCCCATGAACGCACTGGCCAACAGCCAGTTGGAAGAACTCGACAAGTTCTTGCACGGTTACCCGGAAGATCAAAAGCCATTTACGGTCGCTCGCTACACCGGGCAGGAAAGCTCTACGCAGCGGCAGGAAATCGCCAGCAATCCGCCAGACATCCTGCTCACCAACTTCATGATGCTGGAGTTGATCCTGACCCGATTTGAGGCGGTGGACAGGCAAGTGGTGGAACATTGCGCAGGGCTGGAATTCCTGGTCCTCGACGAACTGCACACATATCGCGGCCGGCAGGGCGCCGACGTGGCCTTGCTCGTGCGACGGCTTCGCGAGCGCTTGAATGCCGAAGAATTGGTGTGCATTGGTACTTCCGCCACCATGTCGTCCACGGGCACTCAAGCTGACAGAAACCAGACTGTTGCCAATGTGGCCAGCTTGCTTTTTGGTGCGCATATTTCCGAGAACGATGTCATCGGCGAAACGCTGGAGCGAGTCACGAACCCAGGCAAAGGAATTCCTGCCGTCAAACCACTCCTCAAGCCGGCGCTACTAAAGGAAATCCATCACTGGCCGGACTTCGCCGCCTTCAGTGATGACCCATTAGCTGTATGGGTTGAACTGAACCTTGGAATTGAACTGCCCGCCAACGAACCGCCCCGACGCGCCAAACCCATGACGCTGCGCGATGCCGCCTTGCGGTTGGCTAGTGATGCGCAATGCACTTTTGAAGAAGCGAGCGCCGGACTTCAGCGCTTTCTGGTTGCCGCACATGCTGTTCGAACAGCGCAGGGCCGTGCGCCATTTGCCTTCAAGCTCCACCAGTTCATCAGCGGGCCAGGCAAGGTGCTGGCGACCCTGGAAGCTGAAGGCGTGCGCCATATCACGCTGGATGCCCAGCGCTACGCGCCGGGGCGGCAGGAAGAAGGCACGGAGCTCTACCCCGTTCACTTCTGCCGCGATTGCGGACAGGAATACCACCCAGTGTGGCGCTCTGGCCAGTCGCAAGTGGAATACACCCCCCGAGAAATCGACGACATTTCTGGCGACGACGACGAAAACGCGCGCTACGGCTTCCTGTGTCCGGCCGACATTCGTCAGTCCTACCGTGGAAACATTGAAGATTTGCCCGAAACGTGGCTGGATCTGGCCAAGGCCGAACCCAAAGTCAAAAGCACCTACCGAAAATCCATCCCGGAAGATGTCCGCGTCACTCCACAGGGGCGGCAGACTGTGCAAGGCCAGGACAAGGAGTACTGGTTCATTCCGGGCAAGTTCCGTTTTTGCCTGAACTGCGGCCAAACCCATGAAGTTCATGGCAAGGACATCAACCGATTGGCCAGCCTATCGGGCGAAGGCCGGTCCTCGGCCACTACCATTCTGACACTGAGCGCCCTCCGGCAACTCTTTGCCATGCAGGACATCCCGGCTGGCCAGCCCGACCCGCGCAAGCTGCTCGGCTTCACTGACAACCGGCAGGATGCCGCACTGCAAGCCGGTCACTTCAACGACTTCGTGTTCCTGCTCACGCTGCGCTCCGCCCTCATTGGCGCGCTGCAGAACCACCACGGCGTGCTCACCGAAGAAATGCTCGCGGATGCAGTCTTCAAGGCACTCGGATTCGACCAAGCCGACTTCACCACACTGGCCGAGTACCTGCGCACACCAAAGCTGATGGGTCTCGCACGCCAGGATGCTCAGCGCACCATGCGCTTCATCATCGGCTACCGTCTGCTGCGCGATCTGCGGCGTGGTTGGCGCTTCAACAATCCAAATCTCGACCAGTTGAACCTGCTCTCCATCGCCTATCGCGGGTTGAATGAGTTCTCACAGGAATCCCAACTATTTACAGGTCGCTCAGCACTCGCCGCCATCGAGCCAAGCCAACGAGCCGCTCTGGCGCGAACGATGTTCAACCACATGCGGCGCCACCTCTGCCTGGAGACCCGCTATCTAGACTCGGTGGAACAAGAAAAAGCTAGGGCCACGGCGCACCAGCACCTGAATGAACGATGGGCCTTCGCTGCCGATGAAAACCTGGAAACCGCCAGATACCTGATCCTGACAAAGCGTCCCGAGTACAAAGGCAAACCCCGCAACGACCTAGTCCCCGGCGGATCACGCTCCCGTTTGCTGAAAGACATCAAGTCGGCGGACTTCTGGAAGAGCGGCAGCGCCGCGGCCCTGGTCAAAGGGTGGAAAGAGCCGCAGTGGGTCGAGCTTCTGGAACATCTACTCCAAGCCGCCAAGGACCACGGCTACGTTCAACGATTCGAGGTGGATCGGCAAACCGTTGGCTGGCGTCTCAACGCGTCGTCCATGGACTGGCTGCTGGTGGAGGAAACCCAGGCCACTGACGACGGCAAGCACAACCAGTTCTTCCGCAACCTGTACCTGGCCTTGGCCCAAACCCTGCGTCAACAGGGCCATGCTCTGTTCGACTTCGAGGCCCAGGAGCACACAGCCCAGGTGGACCCCTCCCGACGCCAACTGCTGGAGCAGCGATTCCGCTACACCGATAAAGACCGCCGTGACTGGTCGGAAAACCCCGCTCATGAAGCGCCTTTGGAGCGCCTGCCCGTGATGTTCTGTTCACCCACCATGGAGTTGGGCGTGGACATTTCGGCACTGAACACGGTGTATCTGCGCAATGTACCGCCGACTCCAGCCAACTACGCCCAGCGCAGCGGCCGTGCCGGGCGCTCAGGCCAGCAAGCGCTTGTCATCACGTATTGCGCGGCCCTCAGTCCGCACGACCAATGGTTCTTCCACCATGCTACCGAGATGGTGCATGGCATCGTCAGACCACCGACGCTGGACTTGGCCAACCGAGACCTGGTCGAAAGTCATCTGCACGCTGCATGGCTGGCGGCGCTGCAGGTGCAACTGGACACCAGCATCGGCCCGCTGCTGGACTTGGAGCAGCCAGGCAAGCCTCTGCAAAGCGCCTTGCGTGAGAGGCTCCTGGCGCCCGAGGCCCACGCACGCGCCCTGCAAAGCGCCCACGCGTTCATGGCGCAGCTCACCCCAGTGCTGCAAGGCAGCACGTGGCTCTCTTCCAACTTTGTGGAAGAAGCCATTCAGCGTGCAGCGCAAGACTTCGATGCCGCCCTGCAACGTTGGCGCGTGCTCGTGGACGCCACGCGCAAGCAGATGGACATGGCCGACCAGGTGGTCAAGAGCTATACCACCACCCATGCTGAAAAGCAGAATGCCCAGCGCCGCTATGGCGACGCGGCCCGCCAGTACGCCGTGCTACTCAAGCCGGGCAACGGCCAAAACGCAGACTTCTATACCTACCGCTACCTTGCCAGTCAGGGCTTCCTGCCCGGCTACAACTTCCCCCGCCTGCCGCTCATGGCCTGGATCCCTGCCAAAGGCGGCGCCACAGCCAAAGGCAAGGACGATGAAGGCAGCATGGTCAGTCGCCCGCGCTTCCTGGCCCTGTCCGAGTTCGGCCCACGCAGCCTCATCTACCACCAAGGCCGCATGTACCGCGTTGTGCGCGCCAAGCTCAATGTAGGCTCAGCCGACCACATCTCAGGCAACAGCACGCTGGCCACGGTGGCCAGCCGCGTGTGCAGCCAATGCGGCTATGCGCATATGGGTGAGGAGACTGGCATCGAACCACACCACAACACATGCGAGAACTGCGAGGCCCTTCTCACCGACCTGGATTGGGTGCGCAACCTGTACCGCATCGAAACCGTGGAGACCGTGCCCGTCGAGCGCATTTCAATCAATGACGAAGACCGTCAGCGACAGGGCTTCGAACTGCAAACCACCTACCGCTTTCTGCCCGGCCCCGATGGCAAGATCGCACAGCACAAGTCTCTCGTCTTGGGCGGCGCGGAAGGCAGCGGCGAAACCGATGTTCTCGCCGCGCTCACCTATGCCCCGGCGGCGCAAATCTGGCGCATCAACCGCGGTTGGCGCCGTCGCAAAGAAAAGGGGCAGCTCGGCTTCTACATCAACCCAATTACCGGACAGTGGAGCAAAAAGGACGAGCCCGGCGCCACCACCGACGGCTCCGAGCCCGAAGGCGATCTGCTGGACAAAGTACCCAATCAGCAAATCGTGCCGTTCGTGGAGGACCATCGCAACATCCTCATCCTCGCCCCCAGAATTCCCCTAGACATGGAGGCCATGGCCACGCTGCAGGCTGCTCTCAAACGCGGCATTGAAATGACCTTCCAGATCGAAGAGTCCGAGCTCGTGGCCGAATCCTTGCCCAAGCAACACGACCGCAAGGCGCTGCTGTTCTACGAGGCCGCCGAAGGTGGTGCGGGCGTGCTCACGCGCCTGGCAACGGAATCGGGAGCCATGGCTCAGGTTGCCGCTGCCGCACTGAGGCTGATGCACCACGACGCCCCCACCGGCCCCTGGACAGTCGAAGGCCTGGATGCTCTGGAACACAAGAACAAGTTCGGCCAGAGCATTTGCGAAGCCGGCTGCTACCAGTGCCTGTTGTCGTACTTCAACCAGCCCGACCACAACCACATCAATCGTCGCAATGCTCAAGCCATTGAAATGCTTGTGGCTCTGGCCAATGCGCAGGTGAGGCCTGCGGACCCGGAGCAGCCCGCTTTCATCGCAGCAACAACGGCGAACGGAGCCAACCAACTCGCTCCGGATGCAGGCCATGGCGAACTCTTTGCTCAATGGCAGGAAGCGTTGCACGCTGGAAGCCACCGCGAGCCCGATCAGTACCAAGTGCCTGCACTGGGCGGCGAGCTCACCGTAGCAGGCCAATACAAGGCCGCGCGCACGGTGGTGGTCCTGGTGCCCCCCAGTCCAGCACAAGTGGCAGCCCTGATGGATAAGGGCCAGGCAGTGCTGGACATGTCTAACCCTCAGCACTGGCACGAACAGTTCGCCAGCCATCCGCATGTTTTCAGCTAGATCATCCGCATGACCACCGCGAACCACGACCTCATGGCTGGCAATCTGGTGCGCGCCCGCGGGCGCGAATGGGTGGTACAGAGCGACTCGCGGTGTGACTGGCTGCGCCTGCGCCCATTAAGCGGTTCCGACGAAGACAGCATCGTCCTGATTCCAGAGCTGGAGCTCCAACCCGTCGAACCCGCCACCTTCACCTGGCCCGATGCCGCACGCGCCGGCAACCATGCCGCCGCCTTGCTGCTGCGAGATGCCTTGCGTCTGACCCTGCGCGCCGGTGCGGGCCCGTTCCGCTCTTTCGGCAACATTGCCGTGGAGCCGCGCGGCTACCAGCTCGTGCCACTGTTGATGGCATTGCGCATGTCCACCGTGCGCCTGCTGATTGCCGACGACGTTGGTATCGGCAAGACTATTGAAGCAGGTCTGATTGCCCGCGAGCTGATGGATCGCGGTGAAATCACGCGCCTAGCCGTCTTGTGCCCGCCGCATCTGGTCGAGCAATGGCAAGGTGAACTGGAAACTCGTTTCAACCTTCAGGCTGTTGCGCTGACCTCGGCCTCCGCCGCCCGCATCGAGCGCGAACTGCCGCATGGTGTGCGCCTGTTCGACCACCACCCTGTGGTGGTGGTCAGCCTGGACTACATCAAGAGCGAGCGGCATCGCGAGCAGTTCCTTGCCACCGCCCCTGAGTGCATCGTCGTTGACGAGGCCCACACCTGCGCCAGCAGCGGCGCGGGTAAGCAATTGCGCTTCGAACTGCTGCAACGCCTTGCTCGTGACGAGCAACGCCACCTGATCCTACTCACCGCCACGCCGCACTCTGGCGATGAGACCGCCTTCTACAACCTGCTGTCGCTGCTCGACCCGCGCTTTGCCGCCTTACAGGGCCGGATAACGGCCGCCGATCCGCTGCGGCAGGAACTGGCCCGCCACTTTGTCCAGCGCCGCCGCAAAGACATTGTTCAATGGCAGTCTGAAACCCATGACGGACGCGGCTTTCCCCGCCGCATGAAAACCGAGCTCACTTATCAGCTTAGCGGCGATTGGGGCACGTTCTTCGACGCCGTGCAGGATTACTGCCGCGAGTTGGCCGAAACCATTGAAACGCGGGAGCAAGCTGGTGGCGCTCGCCTCATCTGGTACGCCACCTTGGCGCTGCTGCGCTGCGTGGCCTCGTCGCCCGCTGCCGCCGTGAAGGCACTGACCACCCGGCTGGAAGGCGCACTACCGAATGACACTCTCCTCAGCGATGAACGCCTGTACGACGGCGAAGCCGACGACCTCTCCATCAACGACCTGGAGCCGCCCGCCCAGTTGCAGGATGCCGGCCGCCTACAAAGCCTGATTGCCGACGCGCAGCGCCTTTCCGGCAAGGCTGGTGACCCCAAGCTGGCTGCACTCATCCGTCATATCGGCCTTCTGGTGAAGGATGGCTACCACCCCGTGGTGTTCTGCCGCTATATCGCAACCGCCCACTACGTCGCCGAACACCTCGAGGCCGCCTTTCCCAAGGCCACGATCGAAGCCATCACCGGCGAATTCACGCCCCAAGAACGCCGCGAGCGCGTTGACGACATGGAGAATGCCGAGCAACGCATCTTGGTCGCCACCGACTGCCTTTCCGAAGGCATCAACCTGCAGCACCTGTTCACTGCTGTCGTCCACTACGACCTGGCCTGGAACCCCACCCGCCATGAACAGCGCGAAGGCCGCGTCGATCGCTTCGGCCAGCAGGCCGACGAAGTGCGCTGCACCATGATTTACGGGCAGGACAACCCGGTGGATGGCTTCGTGCTCAACGTCATTCTCAAGAAAGGCGAGGCCATCCAGAAGGAACTCGGCGTGCTCGTTCCCATGCCCGAGGACGAAGCCCGCATCAATCAGGCGCTGGTCAAGGCCGCACTGATGAAGCGCAGCGACAGCCGCATCGCCTCGCCACAAGTCGCGTTCGATTTCGGCGAGCCGGAGCAACTGCTCGCCCCATTGCAAGCCCAATGGCGCGACGCGTTGGAAAAAGCCAAGACCAACCGCACCGTGTTCGCCCAACGCCGCATCCGCCCCGACGAAGTGCTGCCCGAATGGCACAAGCAGCAGCAGACCCTGGGTACCCAGGCCGACGTGCAGCGCTTCCTGCAAAGCGCCTGTGTGCGCCTGGGCGCCCCGCTGGAGATCGGGCGCAAGCAGACTGCACGCTTCTTACCGCAACACCTGCCCGAAGCCCTGCGCCAGCGCTTGGCCGATGAGGGTATCGACGCACCTCAACTCATCGATTTCAACGAACTGCACCGCAGCCACCCCCTGGTCAGCGTGCTGGCCCAGCACATGCTGGAAGATGCACTTGGTGGCGAGCACCCACTGGCCGCCCGCTGCGCCGCCACCCTCACCAATGACGTGAAGGTCGTCAGCACTCTCTATCTGCTGCGCCTGCGGCACCAACTCAGTTATGTGCGCCGCCGCGAACCCTTCCAAATGATGGCCGAGGAAACCGTGGCCTTGGCCGTGCATGGTCGCAACGCCCCGCAATGGCTGACCGATGACAGCGCGAGTCGCCTGCTCGAATGCGTACCCAGCGGCAACTTGCCGCCCGAGGCTGCTCAGCGCGAAATCCGCGCCGCACTCGAGTTCTTGGCCGCGCAGCCGCAGCAACTGCAAGCGCTGGCCCAGCAACGCGCCGATGCGCTACTGGTCGACCACCAGCGCATACGAGAGGCCACCCGCGACGTGGGTCAGTACAGCGTCAGCCCCTGCCTGCCGGTCGATGTGATGGGCGTGTACGTGCTGCTACCGGATGAGCTCTGACCATGCTCGGACGCACCATGACTGAAGCGGCGGACAAGATCCGCCACATCGGTCCCACCAACGGCGGCCATTGGGAAGTCGTCGCAGAGGCCTGCCAATAACATGAAACGCATCCGCAAGACCCAGGCCACGCTAAATCTGCCTACCCTCAAGCTGGAAGGCGGGCTGTTCCTGCCCGACCAACTAGAAAAAGCCGCCCAGGGCCGAGCCAGCGCACAGCTTGAGGCCGATTACGGCACCCCCAAGGGCGTCAAGCTCAAGGACGAATACAGCCGTGCCTTCCAAATCGCCTGCGCCCAATGGCAGCATTTCGCCGCGCAAATGGAGCGCACCGACGTCGATGCCGCACACGTCACCACCGCTTTCGTCCACGAACTGTTGCGCGACGCCTTCGGCTACGCAGCCTTGCACGCCGCGCAAGGGCAGCAGGTGGGCGAATTGCGCTATCCGGTCAGCCTCGTTGCCGGCCATCCACCTGGAGGAATGCCGGTGCTAGTGGCATCGCATACCCAGCCACTGGACGATGCCGACACTCGCTTTGCCATCGCCGGCTCGGGCAGCCGCAAGAAAGCTCCCTTCCTGGCCCTGCAGGAACTGCTCAACGCCAGCGAAGCGCTGCAATGGGGCATCGTCAGCAATGGCAAACAGTTGCGCCTGCTGCGCGACGCCGCCAGTCTCACCCGCCCCAGCTTCCTCGAAGTGGATCTGGCCGATCTGCTCGGCGGTGCACGCTATTCCGAATTCGCCAATGTCTGGCGCCTGCTGCATGCAAGCCGTGCCCCGCAAACCACTGCCACCTGTATTTGGGAGCAATGGCGCAACGAAGGCCAGGAGGAAGGCACTCGTGTGCGCGATGGCCTGCGCAACGGCGTCGAGCAAGCCCTGCTGACCTTCGGCGCGGGCTTCCTGCAACACCCCGCCAGCCACGCCCTGCGCACCGCCCTGCACGATGGCACCCTGAGCAAGGATGCCTACTTCCAGCAACTGCTGCGCCTCATTTACCGGCTCATCTTCATCTTCACCGTGGAAGAACGCGGTGTGCTGCACCCACAGGATGACAACGCCCACGCACTGGCCGCCCGCCGCGCCTACGCCGAAGGCTATGCCCTGACCCGCCTGCGCGAGCTGTGCCTCAAGCGCCGTGCCCGCACCCGCCATGAGGACCAATGGCAGGCCATCCGCATCGTCTTTCGCGGTCTGGCGCGGGGCGAGCCACGCTTGGCACTGCCTGCCTTGGGTGGCCTGTTCGCGCCCGAACAATGCCCCGATCTAGATGCTGCCAGGCTGGACAACGCTCACCTGCTCACCGCCTTGCAGCACCTGCGGTGGGCCGTAGTCGCGCAGGGTAAGGGCAGCAGCCTCACCCCGGTGGACTATCGCAACATGGGGCCGGAGGAGTTGGGCAGTGTGTATGAAAGCCTGCTGGAGCTGGTGCCCGTTATCGACCTGCCCGCCCGCAGCTTTGACTTCGTAGGCCGCACCGAGGAGGGCAGCACCGCCGGCAACGCCCGCAAGCTCACCGGCAGCTACTACACCCCCGACAGCCTGGTGCAGGAGCTCATCAAAAGCGCGCTCAACCCCCTCATCGAGCAGCGCCTGGCCGCCAACCCGGCCAAGCCCATCGAAGCGCTGCTGGCCATCCGCGTCATCGACCCCGCCTGCGGCAGCGGTCACTTCCTGCTCGCCGCCGCCCGCCGCCTTGCAGAAAAGCTGGCCCAGTTACGCAGCCTAGAAAGCGGGCAAGAAGGCACCATCAAGCCGCAGGACTACCGCCACGCCCTGCGCGAAGTGGTGGCCCACTGCATCTACGGCGTGGACCGCAACCCAATGGCCATTGAACTGGCGCGCATGGCTTTGTGGCTGGAGAGCTACGAGGAAGGCCGCCCCTTGGGCTTTCTCGACCACCACCTGCAAGTGGGCGACGCCCTGCTCGGCCTGACCGAGTTGCACGCGCTGGAACGAGGCATCGCCAAGGACGCCTTCAAGCCCCTCAGCGGCGATGATAAGGACACCTGCAAACAACTGGCCAAGACCAACGCTCAATCGCTCAAGCAACTGAACAACGAGCGCACCGGCCCGCAAAGCCGCTTGCACCTGGACAACGCCAGCAGCCTGGCCGAACTGCAAGCGCTCGAAGCCCTGCCCGAAGACAGCACCGAACAGATCGCCGCCAAGGCCAGCGCCTGGGCGGACTACCTGCGCCTGGCACGCAACAACCACTTGGCCCAGGCCGCCGACCTGCTGCTGGGCGCCTACCTGTTGCCCAAAACCGAAGGCACGGCCCAAGCCATCCCGACCACCGCCACGCTCTACCTTACCCTGCTGGGCAGCGCACTGCCGGCCGACCAGCAACCCGCGCTGGCCGCCGCCCGGCAGGCCTGTGCGGAAGCACGTGTCTTCCACTGGCCGCTGGCCTTTCCGCAGGTGTTCGCGCACGGCGGCTTCGACTGCGTGCTGGCCAACCCGCCTTGGGAGCGCATCAAGCTGCAGGAAGAAGAGTTCTTCGCCACTCGCCACCGCGACGTGTTCGAGGCCCGCAACAAGGCCGAACGCGCCCAGCGCATCCAGTGGCTCAGCGAAGGCATGCTGGTGCGCCACCTCTACCCCGACCTGACGCACGCAGCACACGAGGACGAAGCCGAGCAGCGCCTGTATTGCGAATTCATCAGCGCACGCCGCACGGCGGAAGCCGCCAGTCTGTTCGCCCACGTCAAGGAAGAAGACGGTGGTCGCTATCCGCTTGCGGGTGTAGGGGATGTGAACACCTATGCACTGTTTGCTGAGACCATCTCGCAGATTCATTCAACAACAGGGCGAGGAGGTTTCATCGTTCCGTCCGGTATTGCTACCGACGACACTACAAAAAGATTCTTCCAGTTCTTGGTGAACAACCAGAAACTGATTTCTCTATTTGGCTTCGACAACGCCAGAAGAATTTTCCCTTCGGTTCATCCAGACACGCCGTTTTCTCTCGTGACGATAGGTGCAACGGATGGCCCTGCTGATCTTGCGCATTACCTGTTGTCTGTTGAGGATTTAACCGACCCTCGCCGCCGCTTCGCTCTCACGCCCGACGAATTCCGCCTCATCAACCCCAACACGCTGACCTGCCCGGTGTTCCGCAGCGAGCGCGACGCGGAGCTGACTAAAAAACTCTATCGCGCCGCGCCAGTGCTGATGCGTGACGCTGTGATCGCAGGCGAGGGCAAGCAGGCCATGACCGTGAAGCCCGCGCAGAACCCGTGGGGCATTTCGTTCATGGCCATGTTGCACATGTCGAATGACAGCCACCTGTTCAAGGACGCGCCTGCCCCCGATCGCCTACCGCTTTATGAAGCCAAGCTCATCCACCAGTTCGACCACCGCTGGGCTACCTATGCGGAAGATGGCGGCAGCCGAGACGTCACCGCCATTGAAAAAGCCTCGGCGGATTTCACAGTCGCCCCGCGTTACTGGGTCAACCGCAGTGAAGTGGAAGAGCGCCTGAGCGACAAGGGTTGGCAGCACGGCTGGTTGATGGGCTGGCGAGACATTACCAATGCCACCAACGAACGCACGGTGATTGCTTCGGTGGTGCCGGTGGCAGGGGTCGGCAACCAATTGCCACTCATGTTGTTTGCCGAGCGTGAAGATTCGCGGCCGTTTGCTGCCTTGCTGGGAAACCTTGATGCGCTGGTGTTCGACTTCGTGGCTCGCCACAAGACGGGCGGCACGCATATGAACTACTTCATCTACAAGCAGCTTCCTGTCCTGCCGCCTGACCGATACACCGAAGCCGATCTCGCCTATATCGTCCCGCGGGTACTCGAACTCACCTACGCTGCTCACGACCTAGTCGACTGGGCCAAAGACCTGGGCTACGACGGCCCGCCCTTTTCATTCGATGCAGACCGCCGCGCGATCCTGCGCGCCGAACTCGACGCCTACTACGCCAAGCTATACGGCCTCACTCGCGACGAACTGCGCTACATCCTCGATCCCGCCGACGTCATGGGCCTGGACTACCCCAGCGAAACCTTCCGTGTGCTGAAGGACCGTGAAAAGCGCGAGTTCAACGGGGAATACCGAACACAGAGTCTGGTGCTCGAAGCTTGGGACAAGCTGGAACGCGGGGCACTCAGATGAAGATTCTCGACCTGCAGAACGAATTCCGCGAGTTGATCGCCCAACTTCGACATGAAATCGAGGCAGCCAGCGCGATGGGGCAGTTTGACGCGCACAAGGTGTCAGAGAACCTCATGTGCGGCCTCTTGCGCGAGCTGTGCGATTGGTCCGCACTGCGCAACTTGAATACTGAGCAATCGAACTTCCCCGGAATCGATCTGGCAGACGATACACACCGCGTGGCCATCCAGATAACAGCCACTGCCGATATCGGCAAGGTCAAGTACACCTTGGAGCAGTTCGTCAGCCATGACCTACACCAGCGCTACGACCGACTGATCGTCTACGTGCTCACGGCAAAACAAGGCAGTTACTCACAGGCTGCGATTGAGGTAGCGTGCGCCGGGAAACATCAGTTTTCAGCCGGCACAGATGTTTGGGACTACAAAGAGCTTTGCTCCAAGGCTGCTGATGCCGAACCGCACAAGCTGCAAGCGGCGCTGAACCACTTGAAAGCCTACTTGCGTGGCGTCCCCGTTGGCTTGGCGGATGAGGATATTGATCCGCCCTTGGCGCCAGCAGAATCATTGACGGCCAATCTTGTAGAGCTCTATTTCCCTAGTACTCTTTACATTGCACGTTTAAGCGTTGATCTCGTGGAGCGGCACGGCAAAAGAAAGCCGGGTTTATGGCGAGAAACGATACGGGAGTTCAACCAAGAGAACGATTCTGCTGTCCCCTCTGCCTATGTTATTCACAGCGGCAACTTGGTCTCATTTTTCGACTTGACTGATCGGGACAATCCGTACAAGCACCTGATCGAGTCAGGAACAACAGAAGCGCACCGCCCTGGTGACTACTGGACCATTGACGAAGATCACGAACGTGTCTTCAAGTCACTATTGCGATTCTCGTTGCAGCAGCGCCTATTCAAAGAGCGTGTGCGATGGGAGAACGACGGCGGCGAATTTGTCTTTTTGCCCCTGGAAGACGGACTCAACCAGCGGGAAGAGACATGGCAGGGAGAGAAGAAGGCCAAGCGCACCGTCTTCGCAAGGCGATTTAATAAGAAAGATCGCTCTAAAGTTTATCTACAGAAGCATCTGTCGTTTGCAGTGGAATTTTTGCTCTTCGGTGATCTCTGGTTCATGGCGATAACTCCCAGCTGGTTCTTCAGCTACGGCGCTGCTTTCAAGGAATCTGGATTTAGCCAAGACAACCTCAGTTGGATTAAGCGCCAAGAAAATAATCAGCAAGTTATGAATCATTTTCGGTTCCTATCTGCGTGGTTGCGTACCATCGACGACGAGGACCTCTTCTCTGAAAAGAAGCTGACTGATTCATTTCTCTCGTTCGGATCAGCACTCACGCTGGGCGGAGCTCCTTCCCTGGAGGAGTCAGGGTGGGCAACGTTGCCGTCTGCCAGTGAAGAGGATTCGGAAAATCCAACAAGGATGTTCGGATAATGAAATTGGTGCATGTCAACGAGCCAAGGCTTGAATTCTTTGAGGGTTCGCATGTTTGCCCACGGCGCGGAATTGCAGCCTACGGTGTATATGACAAGAGGTCTCTGACCCGAAGAACCAGAATTCTTCTTGGCGCTATCGGGACAAGCAAAGATCTCGAAGAACTTTCGAGTTTGCTTGAGCGAATGAAATCACCGATTTCTGCTGATGTTGACGCGCACAAAGGAAACCTCTTCCCAGAATTTTGCGGCTTTAATGAAGACGCAGGATTCTATGCCGAATTTTCATTTAATCAGGACCTAGGTCGGCCGCTAAGGCATTTAGACATTGAGAAAATAGCAAAAATCAAGGACCGTACGCAACGCATAGAGGCGGCAATCGATCTCTACTACGAGGAAATAAAATTCCTCGCACAGAATCGGCCTGTTGATGTCATCGTTTGCGTGCTCTCTAAGTCCATCTTCGATGCAGTCAGCAAGGATTCGGCTGTTGAAGGTGATGAAAAACTGGAAGAGAGCATTGAAGTCCAGGTAGAGCTTAATTTCCGGCGCGCACTGAAAGCAAAGGCCATGCATCTGGGCAAACCGCTGCAATTGGTGCGGGCAGACTCGCTGCTGTCTGGCGCAAAAAGTCAGCAGGACGATGCAACGAAGGCCTGGAATCTGGCGACCGCGCTGTATTACAAGGCGGGAGCAACCAATCCGTGGCGATTAGAAAAAACTGATGGGAATACGCTCTCCTGTGCATTGGGTATTGCGTTCTACCGAAGCAGAGACAAGAAGACACTTAATACCAGTTTGGCTCAGGTTTTTGATGAGCTGGGCAATGGATTGATTCTCCGAGGCACTCCTGTGCACCTAGAAAAAGGAGATCGGATCCCACGGTTGTCCGAAGAGCAGTCATACACCTTGTTCAAGGCTGCCCTTGATGAGTACCGCAATGCGATGCGGACATATCCTGGGCGAGTAGTTGTTCACAAGACGTCTAATTTCTCTGATCCTGAAATGTCCGGATTCATGAGCGCAGCACTGGATCTCCGAATTGACACAGTTGATTTCGTGACAGTTATGGATTCGCGTCTCCGTCTTTTCAGGGCTGGCGCATATCCACCCTATCGCGGCACATCCCTTGTCCTTGATGAGCAACGGCAATTGCTCTACACACGTGGCTCCATCTGGTATTACAAGACGTACCCTGGGATGTATATACCTCAACCTCTTGAGCTACGAATCATAAGATCAGAGCAAAGCCCTGCATTTCTTGCCAAAGAGATTCTTGGGTTGACAAAAATGAACTGGAACAACACCCAACTGGATGGGAAGTACCCCATTACGCTCAGTTGCGCAAGAAAGGTGGGGGAGATCATGAAATACTTGGAAGAGCATGATCGACCACAGATTCGGTACGGCTATTACATGTAATGACCGGAAAATAAAATGCTGACCCATCTGAAGCTCGAGAACTTTAAAATTTGGCGCAGCACTGGCCCCGTTCGGCTGGCACCCATCACGCTGCTGCTCGGCACCAACTCTTCCGGCAAATCCAGCATGATCCAGAGCTTGCTGCTGATCCGGCAAACGGTCAAAGGCGACGATCCCAATCTGGATCTGAACCTCGGCAATCCCGATGCCGATGACTCGGTCACCATGGGTCAGTTCAAGGACTTGCTCTGCCGTCACAGCGCGGCGACCGAAAGCACATCTGCCACGCAGGTGGGGATTGAATTCCGCTGGGCGGACTCTCCTGATACTGGCGGCTCAACGCTGTTTTCGGCGCGCTACGGCAAGGGCCCAGCTGGCAGCGCCGAGCTAGCCTATCTCCGACTTGGAAAGGACGATGAGGGCTTCACGGTCGCACGTCGCAAGCCAGGCATCTACCGCCTGAGCTTGGGCACCCGAGCCAAGGCTCTGGGTCAGAGCGCAGACTATCGGCCGCAACGCTCTTTCGCCTTCTCGGCCTCCACATTGAATAAGTTGGGGGACATCGGCGAACTGATCAAACCGATTGGCCCGGCCTTGCTTGATGAGTTGGGGCGCATCATTTATCTGGGGCCCGTGCGACGCCTGGCGCAGCGAGACTATGTGTGGGGTGGGCGCATGCCCGCTCACATTGGCGACGATGGAGCCAAGGCCGTGGATGCCTTGATTGCCAGCGGTGTCGTGTTTCAACAGGCCAAGAAGCGCAATCAAGCCCTGCCCCCCGAAGCGAGTCTGTTTGACCAGACGATCCACTGGCTCAATGAGATGAATCTGGCCGACGGCCTCAGCATTCGCGCTCTGGGAAGCTCCGCGCGCTACGAACTGATGATCGAGAAAGACGGTCAGGCCAGCAATCTGAAGGACGTTGGCGTGGGGGTGTCCCAGGTCATCCCCGTCATCGTGGCGGCGCTATTTGCCAAGCCTGGGCACGTCGTGATTTTGGAGGAGCCCGAGAGCCATCTCCATCCGCTGGCACAACGCAAGCTGGCAGAGCTGTTTGCCCAAGTCAGCAATCGACGCAAAGTCCAGTTCATCCTCGAAACTCACTCCGAGCATCTCTTCCGACGCATGCAGACTTTGATTGCACGCGAAGAAGTTTCCATTGCCGATGCTGCGATGTATTTCGTCGAACGGGAAGGCAAGAGCGCGCGGCTGTTGCCGTTGGAGGTCGATGACTTTGGGCGAGTAAGAAACTGGCCCAAAGAATTTTTCGGTGACGCCCTAGGTGAAACCCGCGAGCAAACTGCATTGGCCATCAAGCGCGCCAAAGACCTGAGGGCCCAAGATGGCACTGTTCCTGGTTGATACCAATGTGATGCTCGCTGCCAGCGCGATCTCTAATCTGTCCAGTGTCGCCGCCCGAGCCATGCCGCGTGAAATTGAGTTGCGCGAGTTGGTATACGAATGGCTGGTTACCTTCGATCTCTCGGACGACCGGATCGTACTGGATGACGTTGGCTTGGTGCGAGCGGAGTACGAGCGCAACATGCCCTACAACTGGCGTGAGCAGGAGTACGGCATGCAAGTGCTTCAAAACAAGATTGATCGAATGCAGGTCGATCACGTTCCGATCGAAACATTTGAGGGCAATGGCGAACACATAGCCGTTCTTGAACCTGCGCACGAGGCCATTGTTCCCGACAGGGAGGACCGGAAATGGGTAGCGTGTGCGTTGGCAGCACTGATCCTGTTCGGTGAATCACCCCCCATCGTTTACGGGGCGGAGACAGACTGGTACATTGCCAGAGCACAGTTGGAGGTGCTCGGAATTTGCTTTCAGCCATTGCTGCCTACCGATTGGTACCGGGTCAAAGTGGACCGGCAATGACGACCGACTTCTTCCGCTTTCCACACACCCCACACTTGGCGTGGCTCGGTCAGGACGCACCACGCGACGACAAGGTGCTTTCACCTGACGAAGCCCAGGCCTTACTGGCAGGCGACGTGGTTGTGGAGGAAAAGCTTGATGGCGCCAATCTCGGCTTCTCGCTTGCGCCCGATGGCAGTCTGCGAACGCAGAACCGTGGGCAGTATTTGGCCGAGCCCCATGCCGGGCAGTTTGCCCGGCTGCCCGCATGGTTTGCCCAGCATGGCGACGCGCTGTGCAGTGTTCTGACGCCCGACATCATCATGTTTGGCGAATGGTGTGCCGCGCGCCATTCGCTGGACTATGCCACGTTGCCGGACTGGTTCCTGCTGTTTGATGTGTACGACCGCCGCGCAGGGCGCTTCTGGAGCAGTTCACGCCGAAATGCGCTGGCTGCCTCGGCAGGAATGGCCACGGTGCCCCTGGTGGCGAGTGGAAAGTACACCGTTATTGCGCTGAAGCAATTGGTGGCGACGACCACCAGCCGCTATCGCTGTGGGCCGCTGGAGGGCGTGGTCATTCGCCGTGAGTCGAATCAATGGTGCGAGGCGAGAGCGAAGCTCGTTCGAGCTGACTTCGCGCAGGCCATTGAGACGCATTGGCGCAAGCGCGCTATTGAATGGAATCAGGTGAGTTCAAACTGCGGCGCACAACGATGAACCCGCTGCAGCGCACCCTGATCGAGAAAGCCGGCCACGACAACGGCTTTGAGCACGTGCTGGTGCAAGAGCCCGCCGTGGTTGCAATGGCTTCAGCGCGCCATCAAGCCTGCGCGGTGGTATCGGTGTCAACCAGCGGCGGTTTCAACATCCTTTTTCAACCGGCTTCCCCTGCATTGCTTCCGGAACTGCATCGGACATTCGAAGGCGCTGCGGCATCCGTGGATTCGTTCAATGTTGCCACCGTGGCAGATCTGGCTTTGCTGTTGCGCCGCGCTGCCAGCTTGTCGCAGGCACTGCCCAGCCAGGCGGCGCAGGATTACCAGGCCGAGGTCGCGGAAGCGCTGGACAAGCTCCCCGCCGGTAGCCGTGGTACCGAGGTGGAGCGCCTAGTGCGCCAGCGGGTGGGTCAGGACAGGTTCCGTACGGCGATGCTGGGCTACTGGGGCGGCGCTTGCGCCGTCAAGAAGGTGAGCATTCCTGCGGTGCTGCGTGCCAGCCACGCCAAACCCTGGGCCGACTGCGCCAGCGATGAGGAGCGGCTCGATGTTTTCAATGGATTCCTGCTGTGCGCCCATCTCGACGCGCTGTTCGATCGATTTCTGATCAGTTTTGACGAGGCCGGCTGGATGCTCGTCTCGCCTTCGATCTCCACCAAAGATGGCGAGTTGCTCGGCCTGACCGACCCCCTGCAGTTGCGTTGGCTGGCCCCCGAGCACGCAAGCTACCTGCGATACCACCGTATGCGCTTCAACGGGACGCCGAACGCGGAAACCGGGAACGACATATGAGGTTCTGGGCTGGGTGTTGAATTCCGCCGATCTCTGACCCCAGGGGGCAGCTCTTGATGTCGCTTGACACAAGTTTCTGCCCACGCCATGCGGCGCGCGCGTTCCTGACGCAGATCGGCGGTTCGAAATGAACGCCGAGATCAGTACTGCTCAGCTTGATCTCGGAAGGCCGTCGACCGTAGCGTCGACAAAATCGGCTCGGGGGGTCCTCATTCGATGCATCCAAACTATGCATTGACATTTATCGGTACTTATGGCGGTATCTTTTTTCTTCCAGCCCAAAGAATCCAATATTCATGCGGATTTTTGACACACCTGCGATTCCTGTCGAACCGTTGCCGCGCTGAAGCTTTCCCCGCTGCTGTTTGTCCAGCCTGGCGAGTTGCGCACCGCGGAATGGGCCGAGATCGACCTGGACGCGGCCGAGTGGCGCATCGCCGGCCCGAAGATGAAAATGAAGGTCGATCACGTCGTGCCGCTGGCAACCCAAGCGGTCGAGATCCTGCGGAACCTCCACCCGATCACTGGCCACGGACGCTACGTCTTTCCCAGCATTCGCACGGGTGAGCGCCCAATGAGCGAGAACACGATCAATGCCGCTCTGCGCGGGATGGGGTACAGCGCCGAAGTCCACACGGCCCATGGCTTCAGGGCTACCGCGCGAACCATCATGGACGAGGTGCTCGGCGAGCGCGTGGACTTCATCGAGCATCAGCTTGCCCACACGGTCAGGGATGCCAACGGTCGTGCGTACAACCGCACCGCCCATCTCCCCGCGCGCCGGCAAATGATGCAGCGCTGGGCGGACTACCTGGACAAGCTGCGCATCGGTGCCGACGCGACTCCTTTAAAGCCGCGTCAGATGGCATAGCGCCAAGTCCGCGCGCTCCTGCCAATCCAGCATCTAGGCAACGCACCTGTCTGATCTTGACGACGTTAGCCGAAAACCCGCGCTTTCCCGCAGCCGCCTGCTGGCGGAGCTCGCTGCGGGAGACGGAGAACCACCAGGCTGCTCGCGCACAGGTACGCGGGGTTTGCGTCCCGCATTGCAGCTGTGCCATGAAATTCGCTCAGATGCCCTAGATCGACGCACGCCTGACGTTCGCGGCGACTGACCCCGATGCCTGGATCTTGATCTTGAGCGCAGTTGCTCAGAAGTGCTGACGATGTCACCGACATGGCTTCAATCGTCATTGAAAATCAGGCCCTCTTGCCGCCCCCCCGGGGGACCCGGCGGCGCGATCTTCGAGCAGTTGCCCGAGACCTTCTTTTTCGCCATCACCGTGCGCGCAAAGGCCATCGAGTCACCGAATGACCCGTGCAATGCGCCGTCATGCCCGTGGCCCTCGTAGCGAATCCAAACCACGTCGTTGCCGGACGCGCACAGTGCTGACACGGCAGCGTACTGGCGCATGGGAGTGATGGTTGCATCGGCCAGGCCGGTTCCGACGAAGAGCGGCACGCCGATGTTGCCCATCGGCATGTCCGTCACGGGGATGCGAAGTTCCTCCAGGCGTTCCATCGAGATCGACAGAGCCTCGCTCAGGTCTCCGATACGCAGCTTCCTGGCGAGTTTCATGACCTCCCCCGTACAAGCGGTGCGTGCCGTCTCGAGGAGCTGGCGGCCCTTGTCGCTGACGATGTCGTCGATCTGGGGACCATCGTCGCGCAACCCTCCTGCTGCGAAACTGAGGAACATGTTGCTCGAGTTGCGCGTCGGCAGTGAAACCGGCCCCGTCGGGAATGTGCTGACAAGTCCGGTTGCCACCGCGCCAAGCACCTTCAACTCTGGCGCGTAGTCGCGCGCGAGCCTCGCCGCCCCCAGCGCAGCCCCGGAGCCCTGAGACTGGCCCGAAATGATGACCCGGTTCGAGATTTGCGCGGGCCGCGCCGCAATGGCCGCCCGGGCGGAATCCAGCACCGAACGTCCCTCGACCTGCCAATTGAGATAGGGATGTGGGCCTGGGCCGCCCATACCTTGATAGTCCGTCACGACCACGGCAAAACCCGCCTTGAGCCAACGATTGATGTAGGAGGCATCGCGCGGACGGAATCCGGTCCACGAAGGCGCACACGCATCCGCGATGCCGAGCGTCCCGTGGGCCCAAGCCATGAGGGGCCAGCCTGCGGCCGGTGCCTTTCCGACGGGCAGGAAGAGCGTGCCACTGACTGGTATTTGGCCTGATTGCCAGCGCGCATCGGTGGACGTGTAGAGAATGCGCCGGCTTTCACCGGCGGCGTCGATCTCCGGCTGATCCGGCATCGCCTCCTCCCGCAGAAGTACGCCGGGTGCATCGGGCAACAGGCCGGCGGCCCGGTAGAACGGTGAGAGGTCCATGTCACCTGCTGTCGGTCCCACGGGCAGACGCCCCAGTGCGAGCGCTGCGCTCGAGACGGCCATGAAGGCGAAGGCCAGCACGCTCATGACCACCCGGCGAGACGCGCGGGCAGGAGGCTCGCTCACAGCAGATGTCGCGTGTGGCAGCACCGTGCCGCCGTACTTTTTCTTTCCGTTGGGCTGCTTCATCCTCATGCCTCCTGCCGCGCGGCGACGGCCTGTGACTGGCTGGACATGGCGTCGAACAGCAGCTCGTAGGCCGTCTGGTTCGCCAAGTCGGAGACGAATTCGAGCACGCGGTCCTGGGCGGCTCGGCCGAGGTGCGGCGCGGCCATGCGGCGAAACTTCCGCTCGAAGTCGTCGTCGGTCATTGGCGTCTCCAACGATCCAGGGCCGCTGATCCGCTCGCTGCTGAACTCTTCGCCCGATGTCAGAACCACAGTCACCCGGTTCGCGAGGTGCTTGGGAAACAGCTGCGTCAGCGCAGCGTCCTCGCTGACCGTCGTCTTGCCCATGAGCGCAATGGCGCGCGGATCGGCGATCCGGTGCGCCGAATACGAGTCGATCGTGATATCGCCATCCAGCAGCGCCCGCGCCACGTTGTACGGCAGGCTGTGGTCGGCGGTTTCTCGTGTCCGGGGCCGCCACTTCTCGGGCGTGTCGGCCAGCACGCGCACGTTGAACTCCGAGGTTTCGATGCGAATTGCGGCAATGGCGTCGATGTCGGCAATCTTCCGTCGCAGGTCAATTCCCGCCCATACCGCGGTATGCAGTTCCCCGTTGGTCGGGAAGGTCTTGGTGAGCGAGCGCAGGATCGCGAACTGTCCGTTCTCGCGGCTGCCGAAATTTCCGACGTCGAGTTCGAACTCGCCCGTCACCTGCTTGAAGAACCCCATCTCGCCCTCGAACACCGGAGCCGGCCCCGTCATTCCGTGGCGCGCGAGCCTGGCGGCGAAGATCGCATTTCGCGCGGCGTTCGCCGCCGAGCAACCCTTCCAGTCGGACAGCGATCCCGACCGCACCTGGCGCATCGCAATGTGCGCGCTGACTGCGATGTTGATCGCCTGCTCGGTTTGCGCTTCGTCGAGCTTCATCAGCCTGGAAGCCGCCGCGGCCATCGCGACATTGATGTAGTTCACCTGGTCCCAGCCGCGCTTGTTCAGACTGGCTGCGTCCTGCAGCCTCATCTGGATTTCGTAGGCAACGACGATGGCCGCGATGAGCTCTCTGCCGGTCGATCCTTCGGCCTCCGCCAGCGCCAGGCATGCTGGAATGTTGTCGCTCGGATGCCCGGGCTCGCGCGCCATGTAGCCGTCGTTGTAGTCCAGAAAGCGCACCATGACGCCGTTGGCAAACGCGGCCAGCTCAGGTGTCGTCCGAAGGCGGGTCCCCAAGACGGTGGAGGATGGCTGCGGCGTACGGGATGCCACCGCCACGGCGATCTTCACCGGGTCCGCGCCATAGCCCCCCAGGATGCAGGCCAGGCTGTCGATGACACGTCTGCGCACACAGGCGTTCACCTGCTCGGGGATATCGTCCACAGAAAGTTCGACGGCATATCGCGCGATACGTCGGGCAAGCGGCAGGTCAGACATGCATGGGCCTTGTCAGTTGTTCGGGAAATCTCATTGCGAGGTCTTCTGGAGCGTGGCGTGGCACGCGGGTCATGTCGATCCCGCGCGATGGCGCCCGTCGGCGACCACGCAGGCAGGCGGCGGCGCCCCACCTTCCAGCACCGCAACGACGCATTGCGCCGCGATCCGGTTCGTGCGCAGCAGGCCCTCGCGCGTGGATGCGCCCGAGTGCGGCGTCGCAATGACGTTGGGCAATGCGATCAGCTCGTTGGTCACGCTCGTGCAGGAAGGGTCGGACTCGCTGAGGAAGACATCCAGTCCCGCACCGGCAATGCGGCCGGCCTTCAGGGCATCGAGCAGCGCGGCGTCGTCCACCAGGCCGCCGCGGGCCGTGTTGACGAGGATGGCCGTGGGTTTCATGCGCGCGAGCGCCTCGGCATCGATGAGCATGCGCGTTGCGGGCGTCAGCGGCGCATGCAGGCTCACGACGTCGCTCGAGGCCAGCAACTCGTCGAGGTCGACATGCGCGACGCCCATTTTTCGGGACCACGCCTCGTCGGGGGTTCCCGTCACCGCGAGAATCCGCGCCTCGAAGCCCTGCAGGCGCTGCACGACGCCGCGGCCGATGCGGCCGAGCCCGACGATGCCCACGGTCTTCCGATAGAGATCGGCCCCGGTGAGGATGGTCCACGACCCCGCGTTCATCTGCATCTGCGATTCGCGCAGCCGATGGCTGACGGCCAGCATCAGGGCCAGGGCATGGTCGGCGACGCAGGCGTCGTTGCCCCCCACGGCAATCGCGCCCACCTTGCCGAGGTCTGCCACGGCCGCGGCGTCGACCCGTTCATGGCCCACGCCGCGGCGAGCAATGACCTGCAGCCTGGGCAGTTTGCTCAGCAACGCCCGGGTGACGCGCGCATGGCCGACGATCCAGCCGTCGGCATCCGCGAGCATCTGCACGAGGGCGTCCTCGGTGAGCTCGCCGTCGGCCTCGCCGGGCGGCAGCTCGGCCAGGCGGACCTCGCATCGGTGCGACTTCAGGTAGGCAATGGTCTCGTCGTCGAAGAACCTCTGCGTGACCACCACGGTCCGCATCGCTTGATCGTTCACCTGGCGTCCTCCATGCTCAGTTCGGCCCTTGCCTGCGTGGCGGCGCGTCCGCCGTGGTCGATGTCGACGACCAGGTTGAAGAAGCGGTCGACCGTGAAGCTGCAGTCGGGGCCGAAGCTGCAGCTCGACTCCCTTTCCTCGACCACGGCAGGGCCGGCGATTCGCACACCCGGCGCGAGCACATAGCGGTCGTAGACCCTGGCCTTTCTGAAGCCGAAGCCGTCGAAGTACACCTCCCGTTCGCCGCGCAGCGCCTCGCCTTGGACGCAGGAATAGGCCAAGGTGATGTCCTGCGCCGGCAGCGATGCCTGCAGTCGCCAGTTGACGGCCTCGATGGCCACGCCCTTGACCACTCGGCCAAAGCGGGCCAGGTAGGCGGCGTTGAATGCCTCCTTGATCTTCCCGACCTTGGAAGCATCAAGCGGCCCGCCGGGCAGGTCCACGGTGACATCGAAGCCCTGGCCGACATAGCGCATGTCGGCCTGCCGGCGGATGGCGATCTCACCATTGCCGAGCGCGGCGCTGGCCAGCAGGTCCCGGCTCGCGGCTTCCATCCGCGCGAACAAGGCGTTGACCACCGGCCAGTCGGCGCCATCCAGGCGCGTCAGGTAGCCGCGCACCTCGTCGACCGCGGGTGCAGCGACGAGGAATCCGAGTGCGGAGATGACCCCCGCGCCCATCGGCACGATGAGGCGCGGAACCTTGAGCAGGCGCGCAAGCGCATAGCCGTGCACGGCGCCTGCGCCGCCAAACGCCATGAGCGAGTGCGCCCGCGGATCCTTGCCCTTCTCGGCGAGGTGCATCCGCGTTGCCGCGGCCATGGTCTCGTTGGCGATGGCCTGGATGCCTCGGGCCGCATCCATCGCGTCGATGCCCAGACGGTCGCCCAGCCGGTCCTGCATCGCCCTCCTGACGGCTTCCAGCGACAGCGCCATCTCGCCACCCAGGAAGAACTTCGGGTTCAGATAGCCGAGCACCAGATCGGCATCGGTGACCGTCGGCTCGGTGCCGCCCCTCTCGTAGGCGACCGGACCCGGCTGCGCGCCTGCGCTTCGCGGTCCGACCTTCATGAGCCCATTGGCATCGACGGCGGCGATGGACCCGCCACCGGTACCGATCTCGATCAGATCGACCACCGTGAGCTTCAACGGCAAGCCCGAGCCCTGCTTGAACTTGCGGATGCGGCCGGCTTCGAACTCATGCTTGAGGTTGGGCTTGCCGCCCTCGATCAGGCACATCTTCGCGGTGGTCCCCCCCATGTCGAAGGAGATCATGTGGTCTTCACCGATCTGGCGCGCCACGAACGCGGCGGCCATGGCACCCGCTGCGGGGCCGGACTCGATGAGGCGCACCGGGAAGCGGCGGGCGTCCTCGACGGTCGTGATGCCCCCACCCGACAGCATGATGTAGAGATCGCCTTCGAAACCGATGCCTGCCAGGTCGCTCGCAAGCCGGCCCAGGTAGGCATGCACGCGAGGCTGCACGTAGGCGTTGACGCAAGCGGTGTTCGTGCGCTCGTACTCGCGGATTTCCGGCGCCACCTCCGAAGACAGGGTCACCAGCAGGTCCGGATACAGCGCGCGGACCGCCTCCAGTGCGCGCCGCTCGTGGTCCGGATTGCGGTACGCGTGCATGAACGCGATCGCCAGCGCTTCGATCCGCTCCGTCTCCACGAGCCACCGCACTTCGCGCACCACGTCGTCGAGGTTCAGCGGTTCATGCTCGACGCCGCTGGCCAGCAGCCGCCCCCGCACGGGGCGGCGCAGCCGTCGTGCAACGATCACGGGCACCGGAGGCAGGAAGAGGTCGTCGACGTCGTAGCGGCTCTCGCGCCCCATTTCCAGGACGTCGCGGAAGCCCTCGGTACACAGCAGCCCGATCTTCGCGCCCGTGCGCTCCAGCACGGTATTGGTGATGAGCGTGGTCCCGTGAACGATGCTGCCGATCTGGGCCGCACCGGTATTCGTCTCGGCCAGCAGCCGCTCGATGCCCTCCACGATGGCCCTGCTCGGCGCATCGGGCGTGGTCAGGCGCTTGCCGATTCGCGTGACGCCACGCGAGTCGTCGTGCAGCACGAAGTCGGTGAAGGTGCCGCCGATGTCGACGCCGATGCGGGTGCTGCGCTTCACCGGGCATCTCCATGCACCTGCACGGAGGCCTGCGGATAGACCTTGCGGACCTGCTCCAGAGAAACGAAGCCGTCCGCGACGTCTGCCACCACCGCGGCGATGTCCCGCTGCGCCGGATCCCCGAACCCTCCCCCGCCGGCAAACCGGATCACCACGCGGCCCCCGGGCATCAGCGTGGACTGGGACTTGAGACTTGCAGAGGTGCCGTCGGGCAAGATGACCTGTGCGACCGCGCCCGGCATGCCACCGTGCAGCCCCAGCGCGGGATGAGACTCGCGGTCTCCAAGCATCCCCATCATCACGGTTTGCCCGGCAAGACTCTGGACGATGCACTCCTGGCCCAGGCCTCCGCGGAACCGGCCAGGGCCACCGGAGTCCTGCCGATACTCCTTCCGGGTCAGGAGCAGCGGCACCACCGCCTCGAGCGCCTCGATGCTTCCGGCACCCGAGTTGGTCGGAAAGGCCGTCGTGGACAATCCATCCTGCCTGGACGATGCGCCCATGCCGCCGCTGGCGAACAGGATCTGGCCGAAGCGCTCGCCCGCGTCGTTCACGCCCGCGAACCCCAGCCGGAAGGCTGGCGCACCGCCGCTGTCGGCGATGACCTGTTCCGGAACGCCCTTGCCCAGGGCCTGGTAGATCGCGCATGACAGCAGATGCCCGGTCAGATGGCGCGCGGCGACTGCCGCCGGGTATTGCGCGTTCACGATGCTGCGCTCGGGCGCCCGCACTTCGATGGCCCGGTACGAGCCCTCGTTCCTGCGCGTGAGCGGATCCACCGCACACTTGATCGGGTAGACCGAGTAGGCCCGCGTGTAGTTGATCGTGCAGTTCGTGCCCTTGTCGACCTGCGCGGAAGTGCCGTCGTAGTCCACCACCATTTGATCGCCTGCAACGGTGATCGTGCAGTGGATGCGGGTCGGATGGCCCGGAAAACCGTCGGCCTCGATGGTCGAGACATAGTGGCCGTCGGGAATCGCCGCGATGGCCTTGCGCATGGCCGCGTCGGCCTTTTCCAGCACGGCCGCCGAAAGTCGTTCGAAATCAGGCTCGCCGCTGTCGTGCAGGAAGTCGGCCGCGCGTTCGCAGCAGACCCGGTTCGCGGTGCACTGCGCCTCCAGATCGCCGAGCACCTGCTCCGGCAGTCGCACGTTGTTCAGGAACAGTTCTACAAAGGGCTCGTTGCGTTCGCCAGCCCGATACAGATGCATCGGTGGAATGCACACGCCTTCCTCGAAAAGATCTCGACAGGTGGCCGACAGGTTGCCGCCCACGTCGGGCGAGTGTGCGGCGCAGCCGGCGAAACCGACGATTCGCCCCTGGTGGAACACCGGGCTCACCACCGTGATGTCCGGCAGGTGCCCGGTGGCGATCCAGGGATGGTTGGTGAGGACGCAGTCGCCTTCGCGCCACGTCCCGAGCGGAAACTTCTCGAGCATGGCCCGGATCGTTCGCGGGATGATTCCCGCGAAGGCGGGGATGCCGCCGCTGCACTCCGCGATCGACTCCCCGCGCAGGTTCGTCAGCACGATGGCAAAGTCGTTGGACTCCCGAACGATCGTGGAGAAGGCGGTGCGAAGAAGCGCGGTAGCGCCTTCGTCGACGATCGCGACGAGCCGGCTCCACCATATCTCCAATGTAATGGGGTCGATGCCGTCTGCTTGCTCATTCATGCGTGGTCTCCGGGTCTTCATGAGGAAAGACTGGATCGTAGGAAGGGGGTGGGCCCTTGTGTTTAGCTTCGTGCGACAGGTCTTTCGCGGCACACGAAACCTCTGCGGTCGCAGCCCTGCCGATCGGGCCCGGCGAGTGTCGTTGCGGCTGCGCCGCGCCAGCGCCGACGCAGCGCCGCAGGAAGGCGCGCGCCGCGCCGCTGAGCCCCTGCTTCGAGCGTGCGCCCACCAGCATCTGGCGCGCGGCCCAAGGCTCGTCGAGCCCGACCAGCGCGATCGAGAAGCAGTCCCTGTAGTTCTCCACGATCAGCCGCGGCGCAATACAGATTCCCAGGCCCGCATGGACCATCCTGCAGGCCGCATCGACACTGCCGACGCGGATCCGCACGCGGTAGTCGACACCGCCCTCGGCCATCAGCTTCTGGCTCAACGAACTCTGGGTCTCGGTGCCGATGTGGCCGTAGACCAGCGTCTCGGCAAAGCGCACGCGGGCCTGCGCCGTGAGGTGGTGTCCTCTCGGCACGACGACGCAGAGCTCGTCGCGGCGGTACGGAAACGTGACCAGCCCGTTGCCCGCGACCGGTTCGAGAAAGATCCCCAGGTCGGCCCGCCCGTCCAGGACCGCCTCCACCACCTTCTGGCTCGTGCCTTCCGTGAGGTCGATGGCCACCTCGGGGTGCGCGTCCGAGAACGACCGCAGTTCCTGCGGCAGGAACTCCGCAACGGCGGATGCGGTGGCCGCGATTCGCAGCAGTCCGTGGATCCCGCGGGAATAAAGCAGCAAGTCGCTTTGCATACGCTCGACGCCGTAGATGATCTCCCGCGCATGCTGCAGCAGCGCCCGACCGGCCGGCGTGAGCGACATGCCGCGGGCCCGCCGTTCGAAGAAGCGCGTCCCGGCCGAGGCCTCCAGGTCGGAGATCCGTTTGCTCAGCGCGGCGATGGCGATGTTGCACTTGTCGGCAGCGGTCGTCAGGCTGCCGCCATCGGCGACCGCCAGGAAGAGCTTCAGCGTCGTGAACTCGAACTGCTTCATGGCAAGGCTCAGACGCCCTCCGGCTGTTCGCGCGGCCGGGGCGCCGCGCCGCGCACCACCTTCAGCATCAGCAGCGCGGACAGGCAGGACAGCACAGCGGCATGCAACATCATGTAGCGCCATGCCGTCAGGTCGACCAGCAGGCCGAGGAAGGCCGGCATCAGCGTCTGGCCGATGGCCGCGGCGGTCCAGTACATGCCCGTGTAGGTGCCCAGGTACGCCTGGTTGGGCGCGATGCTCCAGAGGATCGCGACTGCATTGATCGCGAAGGCGGCCCATCCGACGGCAACCAGGGCCATGGCCGCCGCGACCTGGACTGTGCTCGTCGCGAAGAAGACGGCCACGCAGCCGAGAGCGACGACGATCATGCCGAGCATGCAGACCACGGCGCGGTTCGTCCGGTCGGCAATGATCGCCACCGGAATTGCGGCCACCAGGAACGCGATCCCCGCCGGGAAGCCGATGGAACCCGCGGTGCCTCGCGTCAATTCGAGCACCTCCATCACATAGGGGGTCAGCTGGGACCGGATCGCCGTCCAGGTGCCATTCGCACCGAACACGGCCAGCAGGAGCAGCAGCCGGCGCCTGTCGGGCGAAGTAAAGACATCCAGGACCAGCTCTTTCAGGTTGAGCTGCGCGTGGTCGTCGGCGCTTTGTACCGGACGATGCGCCTCTTGGGAGGACAGCGCCCTGCATGCGACGTACATGCCGATGACCAGGAGCAGTGCTGGAATGAAGAATGCAAGCCGCAAATCCTTGTCCACCACGATGAAGCTGATGGCGGCGGACGCAAGGATGGTCAGCGCCACGCCGATGCGAGCCACCGCGTTGCCCTTGCTCCGATGGTTCGGGGCCTGGTAGTCGGCCGTGAGCGACTCCGTGATGGACTTGAACCCGTTCGCCACGAACGCGAAGCCGATCATCGCGACCAGCAGCATCTCGAACGAGATCGCCCACGGAATGAGCGCAAAGAGCACCGCGGCCACGGGCGCACCGATGAGCAGGAAGCGGAACCGGCTGCCGCCCTTGGCCTTGTGCTGGTCGGACATGTGCGCCATCCAGGGCTGAACGAAGATCCCCAGCAGGTTGTCCACGCCCATCAGCAGGCCGATCACAGCCGCACTGCTGATGTACTGCCTGAGCGAGGCGGGAACCTGCGCGTCGTAGAAGTTCCAGACCGACTCTTGGGCGAACATCGCCAGCGCCACAAAGAAAGCGGCCTTCTTGTTGAAGCGGTTGATTTCAGGATTCCGGGTGGCCATTGCTTGATACCTTTTCGCTTCACGGTCGCGGCCACCTTGTGGCAAAGACGGGATTCCAGACACGGTCGTCTCCGCCCCCGGGACCAAGTCCAGCGAGGGTTCCGAGTGGTTCTTGGGGCTAGGTGGGCGCGGCTCGCAACTCGCGGCGAAGGATTTTTCCGACCGAGGACTTGGGAAGCTCGGTGCGGAACTCCACGAGCTTGGGCCGCTTGTAGGCCGTCAGGTTTTCCTGGCAGTGGCGTCGGATGGCTCCCTCGCTCGGCCCATCCGCCTTCTTCACCACCACGAGCTTCACGGCCTCCGCAGTGCCTGGATCCGGCACTCCCACCACGGCGCATTCCAGGACGCCCGGGATCCTGGAAACGACGTCTTCGATCTCGTTGGGATAGACGTTGAAGCCACTGACGAGAATCATGTCTTTCTTGCGATCGACGATCTTGTAGTGGCCACTGTCCGTCCGGATGCCGATGTCGCCGGTACGGAAGAAGCCGTCAGGGGTCATGCACTTTTCGGTTTCATCGGCACGCCGCCAGTAGCCGGCCATGACCTGGGGTCCGCGCACCGCGATCTCGCCAGGCTGCCCCGGGGCAACCGGTGCGCCGCTGTCGTCGATCAGTGCGATCTGCGTGTTGGGCAGCGGCAAACCGATGCTTCCCGTGTAGGAGGCGCTGTCGACCGGATTGCAGGTGACCGACGGGCTGGTCTCGGACAGGCCATAGCCTTCGCAGATCGGGCAGCCCGTCTTCTCCAGCCACAACGCTGCGACTCCACTTTGAACGGCAGCGCCCCCACCGACGGAAAGGACCAGATTGCGCCAGTTCACCGTGTCGAAGCCGGGATGGTTCGCCATCGCGGCGAACAGCGTGTTGACTGCCGGGAAGCTGTGGAACGTCATGCCCTGCAACTCCTTGAACACGGCCTTCAGGTCGCGCGGATTGGGAATCAGGATGTTCCTGGCACCCATGTGCAGCCCGAGCATCACGCAGGCGGTGAAGCCGAACACGTGATAGATGGGCAGCGCGCAGACCAAAGTCAGTTGCTCCCGCGGAGGAACCTTCTCGAGGGCCGGGACGTACCATTCGGCCGACTGCAGGATGTTGGCGACGAGGTTGCGCTGCAGAAGCATGGCGCCTTTGCTGACGCCGGTGGTACCGCCCGTGTATTGCAGAACGGCCAGTTCATCGGGCAACGGCGTGACGCGCCGCAGTTGACGTTTCCGCCCTGCGGCGAGCGCCGAGCGGAAGCCGGCCGGGTTCGGCAAGGTGAACCGTGGCACCAGCTTCTTCACCTTGCGCACCACCTGATTGACCAGCAGGCCCTTGAGGCCGAGCAGGTCGCCCAGGGTCGCGACGACCGTGTGCCTGACCTCCGTGCGCGCAATGACCGCCTGGAGGGTGGCCGCGAAGTTCTCGAGGATGACGATGGCCTTCGCGCCCGAGTCGACCAGTTGATGCTCGAGCTCGCGCGGCGTGTACAGCGGATTGACATTCACCACCACCAGCCCCGCGCGCAGGACCGCCGCGACGGCAATCGGGTACTGCGGCACGTTGGGCATCATCAGGGCCACGCGGTCGCCTCGCGCCAGGCCGATGGACTGCAGATAGGCGCCGAATGCCCCCGACCATGCATCCACCTGCCCGAAGGTGAAGGACCGCCCCATGAAGGTGTATGCCTTCGAATGGGCGTGCCTCGCGAACGCGACATCCATGAGCTCCACGAGGGAGCTGTATGGCGCGACGTCGATGTCGCTGCGCACGCCGCTGGGGTAGAGGTGCTGTTGCTCGTTCTTCATCTGGTTTACCTGGGTACGCAATATCTGGCCACGAGCCGCGCCATCGGCGGCGCGAGGATCGTGACGACGATGAGCCGCATCACCTGCACGGCAAGAATCACCGGCACGCAGGCATGCATGCCGTGAGCCACCGCCACGGCGGCATCGATGCCGCCGGGCATGATGGCGAGGAAGGCCGTGAGCGCATCCACGCCTTCGAACGAGCGAAGGATCGGCCACATCAGCGCGATGCACGAGCCCGTCATCAGAAGGATTCCGAGCAGCATCGCCGGCATCAGGTGGAGGCTGTCGAGCAACACCTTCTTGTTGAAGCGCAGCCCCGCATAGCAGCCGCCGACGGCGAACGCCACCGCCGCGACCGCCGCGGGAATCTGCACGCTGCTCAGCTGTGCCAGCTGCGTTCCGCTGCCCACGACGAGGGGCAACCAGAACGCCGCCTGCCGCCACTTGGTTGCGATGGCGACCGCAACACCTGCGGCGATCAGCACGGCCAGCACCGCGATCACATCGGCAGACACCGCACCGGAGAGGAACACGGTCGCCGGCGGCGAAGCGGCGGGCTCGCCACTCGTCCCGACGAGCCCCGCGACCGCGACGGCCGTCAGCGTCACGAAGACGATGCGAAGGTGCTGCATCAGGGCGATCACGCGCGGGTCTGCCCCTTGCTGTTCTCCCAACATCATCATGGTCGAGGCCGCACCCGGGGACAACCCCCATATGGCGGACTGCCCCGGCAGCCAGCCACGGTGCGTGAACACCACGGCGACGATAGCTGCAGCAACAACGCTCAGGACGTTCACTGCCAGTACCACCGCCCAGTGGTCCGCGATCAGTTGCAGCAGGTCCCGGCTGACGACAGAGGCGACCATGCAGCCGAGCACCGCTTGAACGGGCAGGAAGATGCCGGGCTTCAGTTCCAGGCCCGCGCCGCTCAACGCGAAACCGATGGCCACGAGCATCGGCGCCAACAGCACCGCACCGGGAACATGCAGTGCGCGCAACAGCACCACGGACGCGCCGGCGCCCGCCATCAGCAGCGTCCATTGGAGGATTGTCTTGGGTGGCATGGATCGTCGCGAACGCGCTTGCAGCAGTCGGTGCGGATGTCGCAGCGCTCAATCGGCCTTGATGCCGGCTTGGGCGATCAGCCGGCCGTATTCGGTGAAGTCGCGCTGGAACAGGCTCTCGCAGTCCGTGACCGTGCCTCCGATGACGGCACCGCCGCTGTCGGCGACAAACCGCTCGAACTCCGGCGCGCGAAGCGCGTTGTTGAATTCGGCATTGAGGCGCTGGACGATGGCCGTCGGCGTTCCCTTCGGCGCGATCAGTGCCAACCAGCCATCGACCTCGAAGCCTGGAAGGCCGGACTCCGCCAGCGTAGGCACCTCGGGCATTGCCGACAGCCGCTTGAGCGTGCTGACGCCCAGCGCCCGGACCTGCCCGGCCTTGATCAGCGGAGCCGCTGCCACCCACGGAAGGAACCCGGCCATGACCTGGCCTCCGGCCAGGTCCGTCGAGTACGCGCCGATGCCTTTGTATGCGACATGGAGCGCCTTGAACCCGCCCTTCAGCGACATCAGGGCGCTCGCGATGTGCAGCGGCGTACCGTTGCCGGGGTTGCCCATCGCGACCGACTGCTTCTCCGGGAGCGACCGGGCATACGAGACGAACTGCTGGACGTCCTTGGCGGGCAGGCTCGCATGCACGACGAGGATCAGCGGACCCGAGGTGAGTGCGACGACGGGCTGCACGTCCTGGACAGGATGGAAGCTGGCCTTGTAGAGATGCGGCGTGATGCAATGGGTCGAGGCCACGATGGCGAGCGTGTAGCCGTCGGCGGCACTGCGGACCAGCTGCGCGGTCGCGATCAAGCCCGCGGAACCCGGCTTGTTCTCGACGACCAGCGCCTGGCCCAGCGGGCCTTCGAGCACGGGGCCGAGGCGCCGTGCGGTCGCGTCGATGGCGGAGCCCGGCGAGACCGGCAGGACCAGCTTGATGGGCTTGTCGGGATAGCTTGAACCCCAGGCCGATCCCAGCATGGCGCTGCCGAGCGCAGCCGCAACGAATGTCCGCCTTTGCAGCACGTGGTGTGGGTTCATCTTCTGTCTCCTGCTTTCTTGTTCAACGCGGATCACCTCTTCGAGCGGCAGGCCTCCAGGCCGACCGTCTACCTGAGCTCGATATCGAGCAGTCGCACGTATTGCTGGCCGGAATGCATGTCGCGCTCGACCATTCCGCCTTGAGGGCTGGCTCGCGGAAAAGAGATCTTCAAGACATGCAGCGAGTCGACCGGAATACGCTTGACCAGGTTCGGGTCCACGCCATACAGCCGATGGAAGAGGTCCGCGGACAGCTCTTCGCAGTCGCGGTACTTCCGGTACTTTTCCTCCCCATCGAAGAAGAGATCCACCGTGACCCAGAACGGGCCGGCGACCTTGGAGCGGATGTGGTGACAGACTTCACGAAGCTTGGGCATGGCTCAGTTCCTTCCGGGTTCCGTTGCGGCCGCGATGGTTTTTCGATCCGTACCGTCCGCCCAGACCATGCGAACCAGCGACAGCGGGTCGTCGATGGCAACAACATGGTTGAGCTTGAATTCGAAGACCTGGCCGCGCGGAACGTCTGCCGGGCTGAAGGCGAAGCCGTAGCTCGGCAGCTCCTTGTTCATCACCATCGGGTAGTGGAAGAAGTAGGGGTTGCATGCATGAGCAATCGCGTTGGCCAGTTCCTGGGTGCCGGCCGTGGCAACCAGCAGCACGCCGATTTCCCGCGGCGGCGGAACGTTCACCGGCACATCGCCCGTCACGGCGTTCCAGCCATACATGCGAAGCGAGATGTGGAACTCACCGAGTTCCTCCGCCGGAATCGACTTGCGGGTGCGTTCGTAGAGTGCCTCCAGCAGGCGGTCGTGGAACGCGTTGACATTGTTGAGAACGTCGGGATCCTGGATGCCGATGAGCATCAGCGTTTGGTAGTTTCCAGCGGCCGCGCCTTCAAGCTTCATCGTGTAGGGCTGCGTCACCCACTTGGCGCCTTCCACTCGGACGGCACGCTCGCCGTGCGCTGCGTACACTGCGCCGGTGACGTCAAGAACCCCACCCGGTTCGTGGAGAAAGTGAGGGTCGCTGTTTTCATACAGCATGTGCTTGGACACGCTGTGCGGCGTGCAGCGGTTGGTCGTGGACAAGGGCTCGACCTCGAAGCCCCTCTCATCAATTGTCAGCAGAACCCCTGCGCCGTCGGCTGGGTTGAGACAGCACTGGGCGCCGCATTCGGCAATCTTTCCCGCGTGCCACGAAGCTCCCCACGGCGCGCCCTTCCAGATCGGATAGCTGGCCAGGACGGCCGTGTCGGTGGACCTCCCGCCGATGACGATGTCTGCGCCGGCCTCGAGCGCGGCAATGAAGGGCTCCACGCCCATCAGGCCGACGATGTGCTCGCAAGCGTCGATGGCCGAGTCTTCCAGCGGGCCCAGCGGCGGCAATGGCCGCACCTTGCCTTGCCGGTTGAACGCCTTGAGGCTCGCCTTCTCCTGTTCGGAGTACAGCAGCGCGATCTTCGGCGCGATGCCAAGCTCCCGCGCGAGTTCCAGGAGGATGTCACGGGTCCAGTCGACGTTGAGGTCTCCGCCCGCCTGGCCCGCCGTGCCGACGATGATCGGAATGCCGGTCTTGGCATGAGCGCGCAGCAGGATGCCCAGGTCACGCTTGACCGCTCCGCGGTTGTTCTTGGATTTGCCCAGCGCAAGATAGGCCGCGCCGCTGTCGGTGGAGCCGGCATCCGTTGCAATGACGTCGGCGCCTTTGGCCAGCCCGTACTCGATTTCGCTCTCGCGGACCCCGGACCCCAGGGATCCGCAGGGAACCATCACCTTCACACTGCCTTGCAGGGCCATGACTGTCTTTCTTTTCAAACGATTGGAAGGTCGTGTCGACCTGCGCGGCTCTGCCCGCTCAGGTTGAACGAAGGAACTCAGAAGTCGTGACGGACCCCGATGGCATAGCCGGAAGTGGAAGAACGCGTCGGGTCCCGGCTCAGTCCGGCGATGTTGACGGGGTCGAGCCTGTAGCCATCCGAGAAGGCGTTGCTGAAGAGCGAAAAGCTCAGTGCCGTGCGCCGGGAGAGTTGATAGTCGACGGCGGCAATCGCGGTCTTCTTCTTGCCGTCGCGGCCCGCCACGTTGTTGATGTTCTTGCCGCGGTCCAGCGTGTACGAGAACTTGAAGATGAACGGAGCCATGTCATACCGCAAGCCCGGCGTGATCAGCGTGTTGGCCTGTTCCGGCCGCCCCCTGGCAGCACCGTCGAGCGTGGCCCTCGCCACATTCAGGTAGAGCCTCGCACTGCTGCCCAGGCGAAGCTGGCCGCCCGCGCCGAGGACCGTGTGCTCGGGATATTGACCCGTTGCCGCAAGCGTCGGCGACTTGAAGGTCACGCCGTAGAGGGCAATGGTGTAGGCATTCGTGATCCGGGCCAGGTCGAAAGCCATGCTTCGGCCGGAGCCTTCATTCGGCGCGGCACTCAAAGCCGCCGTAATTCCCGCCGGGCCGTCCCAGCGGACCTTGATGACGTCGTCGCTGCGCGAATCGTTGCCTGCAAACTTGTTGACGCCAAAAAGCGCCAGCGGCGTGACGTGCAGGCTCGCCCCACTCACGCTGAAGACATCCAGGCTTCGCGTGACACGGTCCGTGGAGGCATGGAACTGGCGACCGAACGTCAGCGTGAACGCCTCGTTGGCAAGGCCGACGGTCGATTCGCGATGCCAGAACTTCCCTCGGGAACCCACCTCTCCGGTGTCCGTGTCAACGTTGGTTTCGAGACGGAAGATCGCTCTCAGGCCACCGCCGAGGTCCTCGCTGCCACGAAACCCCAGGTAGGACCCGTTCAGCAAGTAGTTGCTGACCTCGGTCGTGGCGCCGGTCTGACCGGACTTGTGCGAGATGCCGGCAGAGATCCGACCATAGATCTGAACGCTGCCCGTCTGCGCAAAAGCAATGCCACTCACGGCAAGCGTAGCGCCCCCTGCAACCGCAATGCGGCGCCTCATCGTTGCGTTCTTCACAGTGTCTCCTCAGGCGGATGAATTGGTTTTTTTGGCCGAATGTCAGGCGCCCGGGCCGCTTGCAAATCGGTGGGGTGATTATGCAAGCATGATGTCATAATTACATGTCAGTGAAAACCCGCTCCACCGGTCCATCCCGGGGGCACGCATCCCCTGGTGTTCACGCACGACCTTGTTGGGACGCGCGACGGACCTCGCCGACAATGCAACCTCCAGCCACGAGATGAGTCGAGAAGACACAATGTCAGTGATCCTTCGCCGCGAACGCGGTGACCTCTTGCATCGCCAGCTGTTCCTGGCTCTTCGGGAACAGATCAGGCGGGGCGTCTACAGGGAAGGCGACCCGATACCCAACGAGGACCAGCTATGCCAGTCCTTTGGTGTCTCGCGCATCACGGTGCGGCGCGCGGTAGCGGATCTGGTGGAAGAAGGATGGCTGGAGAAGCGCCTCGGACGAGGCACCTTCGTCAAGCAAACAGCGGCCAAGCCTCAGAACCGCACCGGCTCCACATTCACGGAGTCCCTGGCGAAACGGTCAAAGCAGACGAAGGTCACCGTCCTCGAGGTATCGAAGTGCTCGCCGCCGCCCCTGGTCGCAGCGGCCATGGGGCTGGCCGAGGATGCGCAGGTGATGTACGCCAGCCGTCTTCGCTCCATATCCGGTGTTCCCCTGCTCTTCATCGACTCCTGGGTGATGCCGGAGTACGCAGGCTCCATCAAGAATGACACGCTCGAGAGACGCTCGATCACCGAGATGCTGTTGTCAGAGGGCGTACGGTTTCGATACGTGACCGAGGAGATTTCCGCTGTCGCCGCGGATCCTCACGTGGCGGCGAGCTTGCATGTGGAGGTCGGTTCACCGTTGCTGTGCGTTGCACGTCTCGTCAGCAAGGACGTGGGCAAGACGGTGATGTACCTGATGGCTTACATGACATCGGAGCGCAGTCGCGTCGTGTTCAGCCACGAAGAGCAAGACCTCGACCGCATGTACGAAGCCAAGCTCATTCACGACATCCATGGCTACGGCGCTGACCAAGGATGATCCTGGCTTCCCGGTCCAGCTGTGGGTCTGCGCGCTTTGGAAGGTAGCGGCATACGAGCAGCATCGGCGCGCGGCCGACCCCGGTAAGAATTCGGTAAGACCAGTGCATCGACGATCGGAGCTCCCTCACAACCCTGATTGGCTCCGCCATGCCGCGTGCTTCGTCGACTCGTATCCTTTTCGCTTTCCCCCCATTGCTTTTCAGTGCTTCGCTGACGCTGCTTACTTCGCCTGCCACGTGGGCGCAGGAAGGCAGCCTCGATCAACCTCCGGCCGCCGCCGGGTCGCAGCCTCGGCTGTCGGCCGATGCCTCTCGCTGGGGCATCGGCATTGCCGCCGGCGTCAAGCAGCAGCCGTACACCGGCGCGGGCACAAAGACCCAGGGCATTCCACTCATTTTCTATGAAAACCGCTATGTGCGAGTGCTTGGTGCGGGTGCGGAACTCAAGCTGCCGGAGGTCGAGCTGGGCGCCAATTCATCCTTGTCCTTCGGTCTGCGCGCCAAGTACGGCCTCGGAGGCTACGAGCCGAGCGATGCATCCATTCTGGGGGGTATGCAGGAACGCAAGGGCAGCGTGTGGCTCGGCGCCGGCGTCACCTGGCACAACGAGATCGCCGACGTCTCGGCCGAATGGCTCGGCGATGCCTCGGGCAAGAGCAAGGGCCAGCAGTTTCGGCTCGGCGTGCAGCGCGATTTTCGCGCGGGCAGTTTCACGGTGACCCCACGGGTGGCCGCCAACTGGCTGGATAAAAAATACGTCGACTATTACTACGGCGTGCGCACCGAAGAGAGCCTCCCCGGACGTCCCGCATACCTGGGCGCTTCGACCGTCAACACGGAGATCGGACTGCGTGTGGGCTACACGATCGATTCTCACCAGGCGGTGTTTGTCGACGTCAGCGCCACGCAACTGGGCAAGCAGATCAAGAACAGCCCGCTGGTCGACCGATCGAGCCAGACGTCGCTCTCCGTGGGCTATCTCTATCGTTTTTGACGCAACGCCGGCCGCATGAATCGCATCGCGCTGATCGAGGACCACGATCGCATGGCCACCTTGGTGTGCAAGGCGCTTCTCGGCGCGGGCATCGAGGCCGATGTGTTCGGGCGCATCGATGTCGCCTGGCACGCGCTGCGCCGGACGCCGTATGCAGCGTTTGTGATCGATCGCGGGCTGCCCGATGGCGATGGCCTCGAACTGGTGCGGCGGCTGCGCGCAGTCGGCACGCGTACGCCGTGCCTGATGCTGACGGCGCGGGATGCCCTGCATGACCGCGTCGATGGCCTGGAGTCGGGCGCCGACGACTACCTGGTCAAGCCCTTTCCGATGGAAGAACTCGTCGCGCGCGTGCGCGCGCTGCTGCGGCGCCCGGCCCAACTGCTGAGCCTGTCGCCTGTGTATGCCGACATCTGCGTACGCCCCGAGAGCGGAACGCTGACCTGCAACTGCGATGCCGTCACGCTCGCGGCCGCCGAGCTTCAGATCATGCTTTGCCTTGTGCGCAGCGGCGGCCAGACTGTGCGCCGCAGCGCACTCGAATCAGCCGCGTGGGGACTTTCGGAGGCTGTCACGCCCAATGCCCTCGATGTGGCGCTGCATCGCCTGCGTAGAAAGCTGCAGGCCGTGGGCTCGGCGCTGCAGATCATCACTGTAAGGGGACGTGGCTATGCGCTTCGTGAAGCTTCACTGGCCACATAGCCTCGGCACACGGCTGCTGGCGACGTACGTGGCCGGCATCCTGGTCTGCATCGTGGTGATCGTGGTCGTGAGTGCTGCCACGCTGCTTCTGCGCGGGAACACCTTGAATGAAGGAATCTCCACCCATGCGCGGTTGATCGGGCGGCAGCTGCAATTCGATGCGACAGGACGCCCGACCGGATTAAACGAATCGGAACTCGCGACCTGGTTGTATTCAGGCATGGGGAAAGAGACATCCGTTCGCGTACTCGACGCGGCCGGCGACGTCGTGATGCCGGCAATGCAGGACGCTCTAGCGCTGCTCGAGGAAGGCAAGGGCTTCGAGCCGCGTGACCATACGTTCGATTCGGTTTCAGACGGCCTTGCGGTGCGTGCCGCGACACATAGCCTCGATCACGAGGGGCAGCGATGGTATGTGCAGGTGGCGGTGAGCCAGCGCCTGATCGAGGTCATGGACCGCAGCGTCGGTCTGCCAGCCCTCGGGCAAGGCATTCTGCTTGCGTGCCTCGCGTCGGTCCTGGTGTTCGCCGTGGCCATGCATTTCACATTGGGCCGCATGCTCAGGCCGCTGCGGATAGCGTCCGAGAGTGCCGCACGCATCACGCCGCGCACGCTCGACGCCCGCTTGAGCGTGCAAGGACTGCCCTCGGAGATGATGCCGCTGGTCGAGGCCTTCAATCGCGCGCTCGACCGCCTGGAAAGCGGTTACGTCGCGCAGCAGGATTTTCTTGCGGCGGCTGCGCACGAGCTCAAGACACCGCTCTCGTTGATCCGTGGGCAGATCGAACTGGGCGGCGACAGTGATGCCACCTTCGATCGCGGTGTCTTGATCCGCGACGTGGATCAGATGGCCCGGCACGTCAGTCAACTTCTGCACCTGGCCGAGGCGACGGAGTTGTGCAACTACGAGGTCGGCCTTGTCGGTGCAGCCGCACTGGTTGACGAAGTTGGCGACTATCTCGAACGACTTGCCGCACGCCGCGAGGTGCATCTGGACTTGCGGGTCGAGCCGGACTCGCTGTCCTGGCAGGCTGACCGAGGTGCGCTCTTCACGCTATTGAAGAATCTCCTGGAGAACGCGATCCAGCATTCGCCACCTCATGGCGTGGTACGGCTTAGGGCCGACGCACGGCGGATCTCGGTTCGCGACGAAGGCGCCGGTATCCCGACTGGTGATCTGCCGATGATTTTCGATCGCTTCTGGCGGGGCGCGGGCCGGCGCGACGAAGGCGCGGGACTGGGCCTCGCCATATGCCGGGAGATCGCACTGGCGCACGGCTGGCGATTGACAGCACACGCGGCATCGCCCGGGACGGACTTTGTGCTCGCATTCGCACCGTAACGACGATTGCTGCTTCGGCGCTGTCAAGGATTCAGTGTTCGAAGCAAAGCAGCAACCAGAAGGTGATGGCGCCGTCATCAATGAACCGCTGAAGCTTGAGCGCGACGGCGATCAGCGCAAGGCCAGTCAGGACGTCCAGCAGCCAGGTATCGAACAACCATGACCCGAGGCTTCGGGCCCAACGGAATCTCGCGAAGAGCTTGACGGTCAGTCGCATGTCGACGAGCTGAAGGGCTGAGCCGCAGACTTCGGTTTTCGGTGCGGGCGGGTCAAGGCCCCGTCGAGCGCATTTGGCGTCACGGCGAAACTCTTGGGCCGCAGGGAACGGGGACGATAGGGGCACACAGCATGACGAGGTCCGATGGTGATGAAGCCTGAATGCTCGGCCCATCGGCCTTACCCTCGGCTTACCTGGCGAATGGCATCGCACCTTCGAGCTGGGCAGGTCCGGTAAGGATGCAGCAAGGCTAGGGGGTGGAGCATCCGGACACGATCAAACCGGAGCCCATGTGTCCTCAGTTCTTCTTTCCGAAACGGCGGCGCCCTCCTCCTCCGCCCCATCCGCAGCAACGATGCCGAGCGATGGCTTCGCGGGATGACGAGCAGCCCTGGCGACAGCGGCCGCAATGACACTTCGGCTGCTTGTTTCCTGAAGTCCATCGGCGCGCTGCTTGGCGGCGGCGTCGCCATGGCGGTCTGGTTGGACGCCGCAGTCATCCGGGTCATCCACGCGCATCTGACAGCGGAGTGCTCCGACCTCTTCGACACGGTCAGCGATGTCGCCGACGCCCGCTTCTATGGAACCGCTGCGTTGGGCATCTACGCCTCAGGCCTTCTTGCGTTGTCGGTGCCGGCGCTGAGGCACTGGAAACACCGTTGTGAGCATTGGGTCCGCGCAAGCCTGCTGATGCTCCTGACTCTGCTGACAGGCGGCTTCTTGACGCTGGTTCTCAAGCATGTTGTCGCTCGGGCCCGTCCTTTCCTGCTCCTGGAGAACGGACAGTACGGCTTCGCCGCGCCCTTTGCCGGCGCACCTTTCAACTCGTTTCCGTCAAGCCACGCGTTCACGGCGTTTGCCGTTGCGTTCGTCCTCGCCGACCTTTTTCCGAACTGGCGCAAATGCTTGTTGACGGTGGCAGCCATCCCAAGCACCTGCCGCGTTCTCGCGCTCGAGCACTTTCCGAGCGACGTGATCACGTCCGCGGTCATTGCCGCGTGGTGCGAGGGCTTCTGGGCATCGCGCATATTTGCACCTCGATCGAACTGGCCGTTGCGGCGTCCCTGGCACTGGCGCAGTGCCCCGGCACCAGAGCAAAGGCGATGATCGCGAAAGACCCAGCAGCAACTCAAGCCAGAACTTCGTCAGCAAGGGGCAGCCGACGCACCTGCCTGCCAGACAAGGCCGAGGCAGCTGCTGCCAATGCCGGCGCAAGCGGTGGTACGCTGGGCTTCAACCTGCCCAGGGTTGATGGCGCGCCCGCAATCGATAGCCACGTGCGCTTTCACGACCTTGATGCTGGCCCAGGCAACCCAACGGGGCCACCACAGCGTAGGAGGTTCCGATGGCTCAGGACACCCGCCACGGAGGGTCCATCGCCCCAACCTCGCCGCACGTGGAAACGCGCGCGGCACACCTGCCGCGTGCGTTCTCTCTCGCACACCCAGGCCCCGGCCTCACAACCGTGTCCCGCCGCAAAAACAGCTCGCATCGATCATGCGCGGTCTCCGGCTATTTGACGACTGGAACGCCTCGAGCACCTCCGTGACCACGCGACGCTTGAACCGCGCAAGGCGCAGCGCACCGAATTGGCGATGGTGGTGTGCCCGCGGCGCGCGCCCCAGGCGGTGGCCCGGCGTGCCTGCATCGTGTTGACGACCGCCGAGGCGTCTTGCATGAAGCCATCGGCGAACGATCCGGCCTCGTCGCGAAGGGTGCGCAACATTCCCGGCCGCCAGCTTGCCGATATATCAGGCGAGGCAAGGGCCGCGAAGCTCACCCGGTGAGGATCGGGCTATCCTACGGCCGCCGCGCGTGCGGCACCCGTCGTTCCGCCGTGCTCACCGAGGGACGCCGGTCCGACCACCTTGTCGCAAAGAGAAAGAGTCCGCTCATGTTCCGCACCCTGCTCAAGTCCAAGATCCACCGCGTTGCCGTCACCGACTGCGAACTGCACTACGAAGGCTCCTGCGCCATCGACGAAGACCTGCTCGACGCCGCCAACCTGGCCGAGAACGAACAGGTCCACATCTGGAACATCAACAACGGCGAGCGCTTCGTCACCTACGCGATCCGCGGCGAGCGCGGCACCGGGATCATCTCGGTCAACGGCTCGGCCGCACGCCGGGCCTCGGTGGGCGACCTGATCATCATCGCGGCGTTCGGCCTGGTGCCCGAAGACCAGGTGGCGGGCTACAAGCCCAAGCTGGTGTTCGTGGACGCGGCCAACCGCATCAAGGAAGAGCGCGCGCACATTCCGGTGCAGGCAGCTTCGGGCGAGACCATCGCGGCCTGACGCGGCGACGCAAGGGACGGGCCGCGCGCGCAAGTCGCTCCCGACGAAGAAGTGACGGGAAGCCTGCATCGCCTGAATGCCCTCCACGCCGTCCGAAGAAACGCGGCAGGATTCGGACACCCGAGCTCCCGCAAGAGGCGCGATGAAGAAGGTCTCCCTCGTTGACGCCGCCTGCGAGCTCGGCCGTCGCCTTGCGCCGCAGAGGCTCGCGCCCCGCCGGACGACGGCCAGAAGCCGTGGTCCGCGGGTCGGGCAGAATTTGCCGGGCCGACCACCACACCCAGAGGACATCCGATGTCGCAAGCCAACCAACTGCGCCCGTTTTCGTTCGTGCTGGCGGTGCCGGATCTCGAACGAAACACCGCCTACTTCAGGGATGCCCTGGGCTTCGAGGCGCAGTGGCCGGAAGGAACCGGGTGGCAGCTTCTTTCGCGAGGAGATGTGCGCATCATGATCGGCCATTGCCCGGACGCCATCCCACCGTCTGCGACGGGCGACCACAGCTATTTCGGATATCTGCATGTGGATGACGTCGATGCACTCCATGAAGAATTCGTCCGGCACGGCGCGTTGATCCTGCAGCCGCCGGCAGACAAGCCGCATGGCGTGCGAGAGTTCGCGGTCGCCACGCCCGACGGGCACCGCCTCATGATCGGTCAGGACCTGGCACCGCGGGCGGGAAGCTGAGCCAGCTTGCCGCGCGAGAGCCGACGGACGTTTCGAACCTGGCTCGGAGCGGCCGACGAACGCGCCTCGACGCGAAAGCAGTACAGTGACGGGCACAGGATTCCTTCGATGGTCAGCATGAAGCGCTCCCGCACCCGGCCTGTGTTGTTGCGTCCTCGCCGCTGGGCCTCCCGGCTGGCCGCGGCATTCACGGCCATCCTTGTGCCCTCCGCTGAAGCCTCCCAATCCATGGGCTGCAACGGCTCCCTCGTGAGCAAGGGGGACTCGCCTGTGTCGCTGCTTCAGAAGTGCGGCGAGCCGATCTATCGCCAGAGCGTCTGCGTGCCGATGCTGCAGCTGGGCTGGGTGGTGACGCCCTATCGCGCGGGCAGCCCCAGTGCGATGCTTGCGAATCAATGCGTGCCCATGGAGGAGTGGACGTACGACCGGGGACCCGGTGCGTTCTTCGGGATCGTACGCATCTACAACGGCGCGATCGAATCCGTGCGCGACGGCGACCGCAACCGATGAAGGCCAGGCCATCGGAGGAGCCGGGCCGTTCATCGACGCAGGACACGGCAATCTGGCAAGAACCCTGAGGGCATTGCTTGCCCCGCCACGACACGCTGAATAGACTACGCAGCATGTCGACTCCCCTCGTCCTCGCCCGCACCGGCGCGGCGCTGCTTGCCGCAGCGGCGTGTGCGCGTGCACGCGCGGCCTTGAAGGCGGGCCGCAGGCCACCGCCCGCACATTTCTAGGCCCGGCGGTCGCTTCCTTTCTTCCTTCCCTTTCAGCGCAACCATCCACCGCCGGGCCCCAGTCCCGCGCGTCCGCGGCCACCGTCGTTGATCGACGGGTCCGCACGAATGGAGTGCGTCAATGCATGCAACGATCCACGGCGAGCGCACGCTCACCGAACTTGACTTCGCCCGCCTGAACAAGCTGCCCAGGCTCAACCTGCCGCCGAGCCTTGCGGATCTTCTGGACTGTGCCGAGGTGACCAGCTCGAGGGCCGTGCCCGGCAACATCGTGACGATGTGCTCGCGCGTCGAGATCGTCGACACGCACACGCGTCGGCGGCAGACGCTGACCATCAGCTATCCCGAAGAGGCCAGGCCCGCGGCCGGCCTCATCTCGGTGCTGTCGCCGGTCGGAACCAGCCTGCTCGGCCTGAAGGTGGGAGACACCGCCAGGTGGCAAGCCCCGAACGGAGAGGCATGCGCCGCGGAGATCGCGGCGATCCTCTTTCAGCCCGAGGCGACGGGCGACTACACCACGTAGGCGGGCCGTCGAACGCCGGCGTCCATGCCTTCATCGATCCCGGCTCAGGAGGACGGGCGGGACAGCGTTGCCAGCTTCTTCTTCGCGCTTTGCAGGAGGCCGACCCGCTCGACGGGCGGTTGGGCCTTGGTGTCTCCGAGCGCGATGATCTCGAGCGCGCCAGCCGCTGCCAGCTTGGACGCGAGCGGGTCGCGCACCGCCAGGCTGTTGAACCTGTGGTTCGATATGACGTGCACCTTCAGGTGACGGTGGATGGTCTTCGACAGCTTCTGGCAGGCGGCTGCCATGGCGGCTTCATCGGGTATCGACTGGCCGTGCACGACCAGGAGCTCCACGGTGCCGTCCTTGTCCTCTCCCAGCAGGAAGGCACGCAGGACCGAATCCTTGAACTTGCTGCGCAGCATCGAGCGCAGCGGTTCGGCGGCGGCGAACGACTTCAGCGCGATGCTGCGCAGTTCATCGTGGAAGACGAACGAGCGGTCGAGCGTGAGGGTGTCGGACCCGTCCGCCTTCGGCTTCTGCCTCTTCAGGATGCCGCTGCCGACGAGGTGCTCCAGGATGCGCGCCGCATCGGCGGGATCGAGCTTCGAACGCCGGGCGAGCTCGTCCGGCGCAAGCGGTTGGTCGGGCGCCGCGTAGACGACCTTCAGGAGCTTCTGCACCTCGGGGGAGAAAAGGAAATCTGCGGCACTCATCTTTTTCTGGATCCGGACAAAGGATCGCATTATCGGGATGAATATCGTCGGCCATGGCGGTCTAGAAGAGCCCGCGTTGCGAAGTCGTCAAGGCCATGAAGCTTTCTCCCATGGGCTGAAGAATGGCGTCGGCAATCGGCTGGAGCTGCCGCGTGAGGTAGTGTTCGTAGTCGATGCGCGAGTGACGGGTTTCCAGCGGCTCCGGCCCGTTTCGGGTCATGACGTATTCGATCCAGCCGCCCGTCTGGTACTGCATGGGCCGGCCGATCCGGGCATTGTGTTCGTCCGCGATGCGCGCGGCCCGGACCTGCGGCGGCACGTTGACCAGGTAGGCGTCGAGCCGATGGCGCAGGCGCTTGCGGTAGATGAGCAGGTCGTCCTTGGCGCCGGCCAGCGTCGACCGCGCATAGTCGGTGACGAACGCCTTGTAGGGCTCGCCCTGGAAGATGCGTGACAGCAGGCCCTGCTGGAACTGCCGCGCGAGCGGGGTCCAGTCGCTGCGCGCCATCTCGAGGCCGCGGTACACCATCTCCTCCTGGCCCGCGGCATCCACACTGAGGCCTGCGTAGCGCTTCTTGCTGCCGACCTCCGAGCCGCGGATGGTGGGCATGAAGAACTTCTTGTAGTGGGTGTCGACCTCGATTTCGAGAAAGCTCTCCAGGCCCTGTTCCTCGCGCAGCGTGCGCGTCCACCAGCCGTTGATGTCGGCCGCCAGGCTGGCCGCGACGGCGTGCGCCTCCTCGTTGGTGTGGGCGCGCCTGAGCCAGACGAAGATGGAGTCGGTGTCGCCATAGATGGCTTCGTAGCCCCGCTGCTCCACGAATTCGCGCGTGAGCTTCATCATCTCGTGCCCGCGAAGCGTGACGGCGGACACCAGCTTGGGGTTGAAGAACCGGCACTCGGACGCACCCAGCACGCCGGCGAAGGAGTTCATGAGCAGCTTCAGCGCCTGCGACAGCGGCTCGTTCTTCGCCCGCTTGGCCTCGTCCCGGGCGCGCCAGAGGGTGGTCACGATCGCGGGCAGGCAGTGCCTGTCGCGCGAGAAGACGGTGCCCTGCGGGCCCTTGACGAGCCCGGCCGGCTCGCCGGCGTTCGAGCCCTCGACGAGGCCCACCGGATCGACCAGGAAGGTCCGGATGATCGAAGGGTAGAGGCTCTTGTAGTCCAGCACCACGACGGAGTCGTAGAACCCCGGCTTCGAGTCCATCACGTAGCCGCCGGGATAGGCCTTGCTCGCAATCTCGCCCACGTTCGGCGCCACGTAGCCCAGCCGATGCATCCGCGGCAGGTAGTGGTGGCTGAACGCGGCAATGGAGCCACCGAAGTGGTCGGCCTGCAGGCCGGTGGTCTGGGCCCGCTCCATCATGAACTGCAGCAGCTTCGCCTTGTCGAAGATGCGCAGGACCAGCTCGCAGTCGCGGATGTTGTAGCGCGCGAGCGCGGGCTTGTCTTCCTGGTAGCGCCGCTCGATCTCGGCCATCTTGTCGTACGCGTCGCCGATGGATTTGCCTTCACCGAGCAGCGCCTGCGAGACGGTCTCGAGGCTGAAGGACGGGAAGCTCCACACCGCGGCCTTGAGTGCGTCGATGCCGTCGATGACGACCCGGCCCGGTGTCGGCGCGAACAGGTAGCCCTGCTTGCCCGGATGGGTGCGCCATTCGATGGGGCGGCGCTCCCGCCCGAGCAGGAGCTGCACGCCGCAGTCGTCGGCGGTCTTCTGCAGCACCCGCAGGTCGAACTGGATGACGTTCCAGCCGATGATGACGTCGGGGTCGTTGCGCTCGAACCAATCGTTGAGCTGATCGAGCATGTCTTTGCGGGACGGGCAGTAGACGAGCGAAAAATCCATGGGCCCGCCCGGCTCCGGCGGCGGTTCGCCCAGCATGAAGACGACACGCTCCGGCGTGCCGTCCAGCGCAATGGAATAGAGCGCTTCGTGCTGGCTCGTCTCGATGTCCAGCGACACGACCTTCAGCACGGGGCGGTATTCGGGCGCGGGCCTGAGCTTGCAGTCGACGATGGTGGCGTGCGCTGCCCGCCCTCCTTCCACCCGCACGCCGGCGGTGATGAAGCGTTCCATCAGGTAGCGGTCGTGCGGGCGCACGTCGGCTTCGAGCAGGGGAATGCCCTGGGCCTGGAGGGTGCGTGCCAACCGGCCGAGCTGGCGGAAGTGCGTCGCATAGACACCGAGCACCGCTTCCTGCTGGAAGGTCTTGAGCGCGAGCTCGCGCAGCTGCACGCCCGGCATGGCCGCGAGGTGGGCCTGGACCGCCGCCCTGTGCCGGGTGGCGACGAACGCGACGCTGCGCCGTGAGGTCAGGACCACTTTCCTCGGTCCCGCATCGGTGGCCAGCCAGTACGCGATCTCCGTGCCGGCGGGCGCGTCACGCCAGTGGCGCGTGAGGATGAAGCCCTGGAGTTCGGTGAATGTCACGAGAGAGCTTGAAGGTTCGGGCAAGGCGGGAGGACGGACGGGGGCACAGGCGATTTTCGCCCGGCAGCGGGACGGGTTTGGCAGAATCCCGGCAACTTCACTTCCTCCACGAACATGCTGCGCTTCGTCCTCATGACTGCGTTGGGCCTCGCCACCGTGGATGGAGCGGCCGCTCAATCGGCGGAGCCGCGGCCGGCCGAAGCCGCTGCAGAAGCAGTGCCGGTGACCACGTATGCGCGCCTCGTCTCCGCCAGCCAGGAGGCCGACGGCAAGCTGTATGTCCGGCTGAAGCTGCTACCAAGGGCCAAGCTTCCTTTCACGGTCCAGAGATTCAGGGTGAGGGACCGGACGCTGCTGGCCGGCATTGCGGAGGGTTCATGGGTGAGGTTCACCGCAAGGCACATCGACGGCGAGAACACGTTGACGTCCATCCGCATCACCGCCGAATGCAAGCGCTTCCAGGAATGCGGCTGAGGCTTCAGCCGGCCGGGGAGTGCATCATTGCGGGCACAATCCCGCGCACGAAGGAAAACCCATGCCGTCCTCCACCGACTACGAATCGCTGTTCGAGTTTGCGCCGATGTCGCTCTGGCTCGAGGACTACAGCGGGCTGCGCCAGCTGTTCGACGCCTGGCGCAGCGCCGGCGTCGTGGATCTGGTGGACCACCTGAATGCCGAACCGCAGCGCGTGCGCGATTGCATGGCACAGCTGAAGGTGCTGAGCGTCAACCAGAGCACGCTCACCCTCTTCGGTGCCCAGAGCCAGGCCGAGCTGCTGTCCCGGCTCGACAGCATCTTCCGTGACGACATGACCGCTCCCGTGATCCACGAGCTGGACCAGCTCTGGCGCGGCAATCTCGGCTTCGGCAACCAGACGGTCAACTATGCGCTGGACGGCCGCCGGCTCGACGTGCATGTGCGCGTGCAGGTGCTGCCCGGACACGAGGCGACGTGGGATCGCGTGCTGGTGTCGCTGGACGACATCACCGAACGCGTGCAGGCCGAGCGGCTGCGCCTGGAGAGCGAGCGCTATGCGCGCGAGCTGTTCGAACGTTCGCCGGTGTCGTTGTGGGTGGAGGACTTCAGCGCGGTCAAGATCCTGCTCGATGACGTGCGCAAGCGCGGCATCAGCGACTTCACGACCTTCATCAAGGTGCACCCGGAGTTCATCACGCGCTGCATGCGCGAGATCCGCGTGATCGACGTCAACCGGGAAACCCTGCGCATGTTCGGCGCGGCCGACAAGGACGAGCTGCTGGAGAACATCTCGGACATCTTCCGCGACGAGATGCACGACTCCTTCGCCGAACAGCTGCAGGACCTCTGGAGCGGCAAGATGCTGCAGCAGCGGGAGGTCATCAACTACGCGCTGACGGGCGACCTGCTCAACATCCACATGCAGTTCGCCGTGCTCGAGGACCGGCTCGCCACCTGGGACCTCGTGCTGGTGTCGCTGATCGACATCACGGCCAGGAAGAAGGCCGAGGCCTACCTCGAATACCTGGGCAAGCACGACGTGCTGACGCAGCTGCGCAACCGCGCCTTCTTCTCGGAAGAGCTGAACCGGCTGTCGCGCAAGGGGCCGTGGCCGGTGTCGGTGCTGGTGATCGACTTGAACGGCCTGAAGCCCGTCAACGACGAGGAAGGACACGCCGCCGGCGACGCGCTGCTGCGGCGCGTGGGCGAGGTGCTGAGCAAGGCGGTCGACGAGCCCGGCTGGCCCGCGCGCATCGGCGGCGACGAATTCGCGGTCGTGCTGCCGAAGACAGACGAGCGCGGGGCGGAGGCCATCCGCGACCGCATTGCCTCCATGCTCGACCTGAACAACCAGTTCTATGCGGGCCAGAGCGGCCGCTTGCTGAGCCTCGCGGTCGGCGTGGCGACCTGCGAGGCCGGCGACCTGCTCGATGCGGCGCTGCAGCGCGCAGACCGCGCGATGTACGAGGAAAAGGCGCGCCACTACCGCGACAGCGGGGCCGAGCGCCGGCGCGACTAGGGCGCGCCGGCGGCGATGCCGGTTTTCACTCCGCGTCGAGCCGGTCCCGCCGCATGGCGCGCCAGAGCGCGAGGTCGTAGCAGATCTTGAGCAGCCCGCAGGCGACGAGCGGCAGCGAGATCCATCCGGCCGCGAACAGCGCGCCGCTGAGCGTCGGGCTGATGGCCGCGGCCAGGCTGCGCGGCACGGCGGTGAAGCTCGCCGCGGCGCTGCGTTCGGGCGGCGTCACGACCGCCATCACGTAGGCGGTGCGCGTGGGCACGTCCATCGACGACAGCGCACTGCGGACCATCAGCAGGCCGAGCGCGATCGGCAGGCTCGGCGCCAGCGCGGCCAGCACCAGGCAGACATTGGCGGGCAGGTGCGTGAAGACCATGGTGTTGAGCAGGCCGATGCGCCGGGCCACCACGGGGGCGGCAAGCTGCGACGCCGCGCCGAGCAGGCCGGTCCAGAAGAAGAACACGCCGGCCTGGGTCAGCGAGAAGCCGAAGCGCTCCAGCAGCCACAGCGACATCAGCGCATTGACCATCAGTCCGCCGGCAAAGGCATCGACGCTGAAGAGCGCCGCCAGCCGCACCACCACGCGGCGCGACGGCCCGAGGGGTGCCGGTGCCACGGGTGCGCTGCCCGCCTCGTGGACGCCGGCGTGGTCAGGCAGCTTGCGGTAGAGCCAGAAGACGGCGAGCCCGATCGCGGCGTAGACCGCGAACATGCCGCGCAGCGCGTCGGGCCGCGCGAAGTGGCTGTGCCGAACCAGCCAGTCCGGCACGGCGGCCGCGAGCGCACCCATGGCCGCACACAAGGCACCCAGCAGGCTGTAGCGCGCGAACAGCGCGGTGCGGGCATGGCCTTGCGCCGCCGCCGCAAGGCGCGCGTGCTCGAGCGGAAGGAACACGCTGACGTCGCCGGAACTCGGATTGAGCGTGCCGACCAGCGCGACCACCAGCAGCGGCCAGAACGAGGACAGGCCCGCAAAGCCCAGCCCGGTGGCGGCCATCAGCAAGGCGGCGCCGCGCAGCAGCCGCCCGCCCGCGAAGCGGTAGCCCCAGGCGCCCACCGCGAGCGTGGCAAGGGCCGAGCCCAGCATGGTCGCCGTGCTGACGATGCCGACTTCCAGCGTGCCCAGGCCGATCGACAGCAGGTAGGCCGGCAGCAGCACCGCCATGTAGCCGTCGCCGAAGGCGCGCAGCCCCCGCGCGGCGAGCAGGGGCAGTGCATCGGCGCTGACGCCTGCGGGCAGCAGGCGCGCAAGTCCGGTGCGCGGCGAAGGCGATGGTGCCGCGCTCATGGGCGGGGCTCCACGGCGTGTGCGGGGGGTGAATCAGGCAGGGCGGTGTCCACGGATGGCTCCATCACGGGTTGCCAGCGCTTGGACGGGACACCGTCTGGTTGTGCAGGCCGGGAGGCTGTTTTCCCGGCAAGGCCATGCTAGCAGAGACCCCATCGCGGTACGTAGTTCCCCTCAGCTTCTCGTCAGATTGCGATCAGCTCGGCGCAAGACCATGTGACCGTCCGGAGTTCCATCCGGATGGAGACAAGCCCGGGCGGAGTCCACCTGCGCCGGTTGCGTTCGACAACCCTCAATACATCGGGAACGTATGAGAAACAGAAATCTTGTCAGGGGACTCTTCCTCATGGCAATCGCGCTGGCCTTCGGCCTCACGGCGCTTCGCTACCCCATCGGAGACCTGAGCCGCGCCGGCGCGGGTCTTTTCCCCGCCATGGTGAGCGGCCTGCTGCTGCTGATCGGCGTGTCGACCGTCGTGCGCTCGTTCTTCGTGGAGCCGGTGAAGCTGGACCTGCACTTCAAGAACATCGCGCTCATCCTCACGAGCCTGTGCGGCTTCGCGCTGATCTCCATGTACCTGAACATGATCGCGGGCATCGTCTTCATGGTGTTCTGCTCGGCGTTTGCCGGCAGCTCGAACTCCTGGGTGCGCAACCTCAAGATCTCGGCCGGACTGATCGCCATGGCGCTGGCGCTTCAGAAGCTCCTCGGCCTCAACCTGCCGCTGTTCTGAGGAGACGACGATGGAAGTCCTGAACAACCTGGCGTTCGGCTTTTCGCACGCCCTGACCTGGCACAACCTGATGTACTGCGCCATCGGCTGCACGGTGGGAACACTGGTCGGCCTGCTGCCCGGCCTGGGGCCGCTGGCCACCATCAGCCTGCTGCTGCCGCTGACCTATTCCATTCCCACCACCGGTGCGCTGATCATGCTGGCGGGCATCTACTACGGTGCGCAGTACGGCGACAGCGTGAGCGCGATCACGATGAAGATCCCGCATGCGAGCAGCATCGTGGCCTGCATCGACGGCTACGCGATGACGCTCAAGGGCAAGACCGGCCTGGCGCTGTTCACGGCCGGCTTCTCCAGCTTCATCGGCGGCACGGTCTCGATCCTGGTGCTGTCGTTCCTTGCGCCCGTGCTGGGCGAGGTCGCCTTCCTGTTCGGCCCGGCGGACTACGTCGCGATGATGCTGGTGGGCTTCGTGTGCGTGAGCTTCGTCACCACCGGCAGCCTGCTCAACGGCCTGGCGATGTGCATGATCGGCGTGCTGCTCGGCACCATCGGCACCGACGTGAACAGCGGCATGGCGCGCTTCACCATGGACATGCCCTTCCTGACCGACGGCGTGGGCATCGTGAGCATCGCGCTCGGCTGCTTCGGCATTGCCGAGATCACCAAGAACCTCGACTCCCGCGAGGAACGCTCGCCCTTCAACGGCAAGATCAACCTCATTCCGACCTGGGCCGAGTTCAAGCGGATCATCCCCAGCGCGCTGCGCGGCAGCGTGGTCGGCTCGTTCCTGGGCATCCTGCCCGGCGGCGGCCCCACCATCGCGCAGTTCGCGGCCTACGCGCTGGACAAGAAGGTCAGCAAGTACAAGCACGAGATCGGCACCGGCTGCATCGAGGGCGTGGCCGGCCAGGCCGCAGCCGACGAAGCGGCGGCGCGCACGAGCTTCATCCCGCTGATGAGCATCGGCATTCCCGAGAACGCCGTGATGGCGCTGATGCTGGCGGCCTTCATCATCAAGGGCATCCAGCCCGGGCCGAACATGATCGCGAGCCATCCGGAGCTGTTCTGGGGCCTGGTGGCCAGCATGTGGATCGGCAACGTGTTCCTGCTGGTGCTGAACGTGCCGCTGGTGCGCTACTGGCTCTCGGTGTTCAAGATTCCGTACAGCGTGCTGTTCCCGTCGATCCTGTTCTTCTGCTGCATCGGCACCTACAGCGTCAACAACAACCTGGACGATGTGTTCATCACCGCCGCGTTCGGCTTCATGGGCTACATGTTCATGCGGCTCGAGCTCGACGCCGCGCCGCTCATGCTCGGCTTCATCCTCGGGCCGATGCTCGAGGAGAACTTCCGCCGCGCGATGCTGCTGAGCCGCGGAAGCTTCGGCACCTTCGTGTCGCGTCCCATCAGCGGCACCTTGCTGAGCCTGATCGGCGTCTTCGTCGTGTGGCAGGTGGTTTCGTTCGTGCTGCAGGCCCGAAAGAAGGTCGCCGTTGCGCCGCCCATGGCGCTGGAGCCGCAGGAGTAGCAGCGAAAGAAAGCCGCGGTCTGGCAAGCACCCTCAGCTTGCCGGCCATTCTCAAGCCTCGTGGCCCCACGGCGGGTGGGGTCAGCGAACCGGCTTGGCAAAATCGCAGGTTGCTTCAATTCCTTCACGGGCACCAAGGCGACCAGCGCATGCGAATCCACGAACTGAAACAACGGCTGCGGGAAGCCGGCGCGGGCCCCAGCCACGAGCAGCGCATCCTGCGGCTGTGGTCCCATGCGCTGCCGCGCAACAGCGGCAGGCGCCTGCCGGCGAGCTTCTTTCCTTCGTCGCTGCTGGCGGCCCTGCCATCGATCGAAGCCGAACTCGCGGGACTGGCGCGCATCCATGCGGTGCATCCCGGCGCCGATGGGTCCGAGCGGCTGCTCGTCGCGCTGGCCGACGGCCAGACGGTGGAGAGCGTGCTGCTGCCGCGCGACGGGCTGTGCGTCTCGTCGCAGGTGGGCTGCGCGGTCGGATGCCGGTTCTGCATGACGGGACGCGACGGGTTGCTGCGCCAGGTGGGCAGCGCCGAGATCATTGCCCAGGTCGCCCTCGCGCGCATGCGCCGGCCGGTGCGCAAGGTGGTGTTCATGGGCATGGGCGAGCCGGCCCACAACCTGGACAACGTGATGGAGGCGATCGAGCTGCTCGGCACGGTGGGCAACATCGGCCACAAGAACCTCGTGTTCTCCACGGTGGGCGACCCGCGCGCGTTCGAGCGGCTGCAGCAGGCGCGCGTCAGGCCTGCGCTGGCGCTCTCCTTGCACACCACCAGGGCCGACCTGCGCAAGAAGCTCCTTCCGCGCGCGCCGAACATGACGCCCGAGGAACTGGTCGGCGCGGGCGAGCGCTACGCCCGGGCCAGCGGCTACCCGATCCAGTACCAGTGGACGCTGCTGGAAGGCGTCAACGACGGGCCGGAGGAAATCGAAGGCATCGTGAGGCTGCTCTGCGGCAAGTTCGGCGTGCTGAACATGATTCCCTTCAACGCCGTGGAAGGCGTGGCCTTCAGCCGCCCCTCGCTGGAGCGCTGCGAGCAGATGGCGCGCACGCTGCACCAGCGCGGCGTCCTGACGAAGCTGCGCCATTCGGCCGGCCAGGATGTCGACGGCGGGTGCGGCCAGCTGCGGGCGCGCGCAGCCGAGGCAAGGGTGGTGCCGATTCGGTTCGCTCAGCTGAGCGAGGCCACCCAATTCCAGACCTGAGCGGGCGCTTCGACCATCACGTTGTGGCCGTGCGGCCCGAGCTCGCGCGCATCGGGGTCGATCTCGCGGGTCTGCGCCATCGTGACCAGCGCGTCGTGCTGCCCTCGGGCGAGATGGACAGGGCAGCGCGCGAGCGCCGCCAGTTCGGGCACCGGCGGCTTGCCCACGGCATGGGCCCGGGGATCCATCGCAAGACGCCAGCCGTCGTCGTCGCGCGCGATGCCCCGCGCAGCGACGGCTGCCGCCGCATCCGCGATTCCGGCAAGGCCGCAGACCTTGAGGTACCTGTCCCACGCTTCTTCTTCCGTGGCGAATTTCCTGGCCGGCTGCGACGCCAGCGCCTCCATGCGGCGCAGCTCTTCGTCGCTCCACGCAAGCTTGATGCCGGCTGCGAACACCCGGTGCGGCGCGACGCCGAACCAGCCCGTGGCCAGCGCGAGCGCAATCACCCCGCCGAGTGAATGCCCGAGCACCACGAGACGGCCCTCGGGATGGAGGTGCGGCAACGCGGCGCGCGCCACGCCGGCGGCGTACTGGCCCATGGCATAGGCGTCCTGCCGGTCGGACCGGCCGTGGCCAGGCAGGTCGAGCACGAGCCAGCGGCCGCGCCAGCAGGCACCGGCCTCGGCGCACATGGGCGACCACACCGCGCCCGTGGCGCCCATGCCGTGCAGCATCAGGAGCAGGTCCGGGCCCTCGCCGCCTTGTTCGATGTACATGTTCATTGCCTCCGTCGCATCTGCGACGGCGCAAGAATACTTGCCCCTGAAGGCTTTGCGTGCGGCGCCGGATACCTTCGGCTACTCGAACGCAATCTCTGCAACAAGTGGCGAGTCGGGCTCCTTGCCCAGCGCATTGGCGAGCGTGCTGCCCTGGCGGAACCAATAGCGGCAGCCGGTTCGAGTGAGCATCGTGACGCACATCAAGCCGTCGGACCGGACCACCCATGTTCCCGAGGCCCTGCCCGGACCGCTCCTGTTGACGAACTCGACACGGCCGTCAGGCCGGAAGATCCAGTGCGACACCATGCCCGTCGACAGGTTCCTCGACTCGATGCTCTTGTCGATGAGCACGCTCTCGATCTCGGCCTTGCCCAGATAGACGCGCTCCTCGGCTGCAGTCACGTGAGCGATCGGCGGGAAGAGCGCCATCGCGCCGAAGAACATCGAGCAGAAGATTCGGACTTGCATGATTCGCTCCATCGAGCGCATAGGTACCCATGCGGCGAACTCCCTGGCCTGTGGCGAATGCCACCCATCCACGATAGGCGAAGCCAGCGGATTCTTCATGATCGAACTGCGAAGATGTGGCGATGATTTCGCGAAGAGAAAAGTCTTCATGACCTTCCGGAGCGAAGCAAACAGGAACAAAATCTCCGAGCGGTTCGCTGTGTTCAATGCCACTGCCGGCAATCTCGAGAGATGCGTTTATGTACGAGCGGCAACCACCAGCCAATGAGCAAGATCTGCCCGCACCTGCAAGCTCGCGGGACCGCGCCGGAGTCGCGGCAGCCGTTCAGTTCGCGGACTTCCAGTTCGATTTCGAACGCGGCCAGCTGCGGCAGGGTGGCACGCTGATACCGCTCAGCCCCAAGCCCGATGCGCTGCTGCGCTTCTTCCTCGCCCATCCCCAGCGCCTCATCAGCAAGACGGAGCTGATGGACAGCCTGTGGCCGGACGTGGTGGTCACGCACGACTCGCTCGTGCATTGCATCGGCGAACTGCGCAGCCGCCTGGGCGATCACGGCGCGACACTGATTGCGACATCTCCGCGGCGCGGCTACATGTTCGACGCCGAAGTCCTGCCCGTGAAATTCGATCGCGCGGATCCGCCCGCGCACCGACCGGAAGCAGCCGCGGCGCCGGTGCAACGCAACGGGTGGCTTGCGGTCGCCGCACCGCTGTGCGTCAGTGCGGTCGGCATTGCGGTGGCGATCTACATGGCTTCGGCGCCACGGCGCGCAAGGCGCGCGCCTCAGCCGGCGAAGGCCGCCTCGGGCAAGCCCCGCGCATCCGGCAGCTGAATGGCGAACAGCGAGCCGGACTGCGGCGCCGTTGCCAGCTGCTCCTCGCTGAGCCGCAGCGATGCGCTCGTGACAAACAGCGTGTCCAGGTTGTCGCCGCCGAAGCAGCAGCTGGTGGGACGCGGAACCGGCACGCGCAGGCGCTGCATGAGCTGGCCTTCCGGCGAGAAGCGCGCGATCTGCCAGGCGTCCCAGAGAGCGACCCACAGGCAGCCCTGGTCGTCGACCGTCAGGCCGTCGGGCTTGCCGTCGGAGGCTGCAATGGTGATCAGCGGGCGCCGGTTGCCAACGGTTCCGCCAGCGAGGTCGAAGTCGTAGCGGTAGATGGTCTGGCGGTACGTGTCGGTGACGTACATGGTCTTGTTGTCGGGGCTCCAGCCAATGCCGTTGGGCACCGTGAAACCGGTGTCGACCTGCTTCCAGCTGCCGTTCGCCTCGATGCAGAACAGGTGGCCCCGGTTGGCCGCCGCGGCCATGTCCATCGAACCGACCCACAGGCGGCCGCGCCGATCGCACTTGCCGTCGTTGTAGCGCACATTGGTGCGGCCCGCCTCAGGGTGGCAGAACGCCGTCAGCCGCCGCGTGGAGAGATCGAGGGCCATGACCCCTCCTGGCGTTGCCACCAGCAGACCACCACTGGCCTTGGGCACGACCAGGCTTGCCATGGTTCCGAGCGGCGTCTCGGTGTCCGCGCCCGTCGCGGCGTCGTAGCGGTGCACCGAGGGCGTGAGGATGTCGACCCAGTAGAGCGCATGGTCGCGAGGCGACCACACCGGTCCTTCGCCCAGCAGCGAACGCACTTCGCTCACGCAGCGCACCTCGACGGGCAAGGTGGTTTCGGGCGGCGCCTGGGTTGCAAGGGACACGGCCTTGCCCGCGGCGCTGTGGGTGATGCTGCGCGAGGCGCCCATCAGCGCGGACGACAGGGCATGGGCGCGCGCGGCGTCCAGCCGGCTCGCATCGGTGGCGATGGCGACGGCGCCGATCGGGCGGCCTTCGTAGTCGAAGATCGGCGCGGCCACCGCCGCGCGATCGGATGCGCGCTCGCCCTGCTCGATGGCATAGCCGCGCGCGCGCACCAGGTCGAATTCGGCATGCAGTTCGGCCGGCGCCACGATCGTGCGCGGCGTGAAGCGCTCGAGATCGAGCGCCTGGACCAGCCGCCGCTGGCCCGAGGGATCGAGGTTCGCCGCAATCGCCTTGCCCGCCGCCGACGCATGCACCGGCAGGCGCTGCCCGACGGCGGAGCGCGCGCCCGGGGCCTCGGCCCCGGGTTCGCTGGCAAGGATGACCACGCAGGTGCCGTCGAGCACCGTGAGCTCCACGGTCTCGCCCAGCGCGTCGCGCAGCCGCGCGAGCTCGTCCTGCGCCGCCACGCGCAGGTCGAACTCGCTCCATACGTCGTGCGCCAGCTCGAGCAGGCGCAGCCCGAGCTGGAAGGTCTTGTCGTAGGCGTTGTGCCGCAGCAGCCCTTCGCGCACCAGCGTCGCCAGGATGCGGTGCAGCGTGGCCTTGGGCAGGTCGCAGGCGCGCAGCAGGTCGGTGAAGGTCATCGGGCTGCGGCGCGCCGAGACGATGTTCAGCAGATGCATCGCCTTCTCCAGCACGCCCAGGCCCGAAGCCGAAGGCTTGGCGGCGTCGGCGGCCTGGTGCTTCGTTTCGGTTGCCGGAGGGTGGGCTGCGCTGTCTCGCCGGGAGACGGCTCCGGTGGTGCGACGTGTCATGAATGCGTGGAGAAGGGTTCCAGAGGCGGAACGTGCGCCGGATTCTAGTTCGGGCCTGCTGCGCGCCAGCCGCCGGCCCGGCTCATTCGAGCCTGATGCCGCGGCTGCGCACCACGTCCGCCCACCGCGCCGTTTCGCTGCGCACATACGCGCGCAGCTGTGCGGGTGTCGACGCTGCCGGGGTGACGCCGAAGCCGGCGAAGCGCTCGCGCACCGCCGGCGTGTCCATGGCTTCGCGCAGCAGCTTTTCGAGCCGCTCCACGCCCGCCGCGGGCACGTTGCGGCCCGCAAAGAGTGCGGCCCAGCCGGCGATGACGAACTCCTCGCCGAGCGAGCGCAGCACCGGCACGCCGGGCAGGTTCGGCAGGGGCTGCGCCGAAGTGACGGCCACCGCGCGCAGGCGGCCGGCCTGGACCAGCGGCAGCGCGACCGGCAGATTCATCACGCCCACGGAGACGGTGCCCGCCGCGACATCGGGGATCAGCACGCTGTCGCCCTTGTAGGGCACCGGCAGCAGGCGCGTGCCGAGCTTGCGGTTGAGCAGCTCGGTGGCCAGGTGCGAGAGCGTGCCGACGCCGCTGTTGCCGGCGCTCAGCTCGCCCGCGCGGCCGCGGGCCACAAGGTCGTCGAGGCTGCGCACGGGCGAGCCGGCGCCCACGGCCAGCACCAGCGGCTGCGTCGAAATCATGCCCACCGGCTGCAGGTCCCGCTGCACGTCGTAGCCCAGGTCGCTGCGCAGTGCCGGCAGGATGGTCATGGTGGTGCTGCCCATCAGCAGCATGTGGTCGTCGCTGCTCGCGGCCACCATCGCGGTGCCGGTGATGCCGCCCGCGCCCGGGCGGTTGTCGACCACCAGCGGCTGGCCGATGCGCGGTGCGATCAGCTCGGCCAGGATGCGCACGGAGCCGTTGCCCGCGCCGCCCGGCGCAAACGGAACGATCACGGTGACGGGCCGCGTGGGCCACGGCGCCTGCGCGCGGGCGGGCACGGGCCAAAGCGACGGCGCCGCCGATGCGGCCAGCAGGCCGAGCAGGGCGCGGCGCGAAAGCGCAAAAGCAGTTGCCGAAGCTCGCATGGCCTGGTCCCGGTTCCGGCGGCTCATTCGGCCTTGATGCCCGCGTCGGCCGCGAGCTTCCTGTAGAAGGCGGCTTCATCGCGCAGGCTCTTCGCGAACTCCGCGGGACTCGAGCCCACGCGCACCACGCCGCGCTCGCGCAGCTGGGCCTCGGTGCCGGGCAGGCGCAGGAACGCCTGGATCTCGGCCGCGAGCTTGTCGACGATGGCCGGCGGCGTGCCGGCCGGTGCCATGACGCCATGCCAGGGATTCATCTCGAAGCCCTTCACGAACTCGGCGATGGGCGGCAGATCGGGCGCGAAGAACACCCGTTGTGCGGTCGAGACGCCAAGCGCACGCAGCTTGCCCGATTGCACCTGCGGCCAGGAGGTGGCGGCCGCATCCATGGCGGCATCGATCTGTCCGCCGAGCAGGTCGGTCAGCATGGGCGCAGAGCCCTTGTAGCCGACATGGACCATCGAGGTGCCGGTTTTCTGCATGAAGAGTTCCATGCCCACGTGCAGCGCCGAGCCCGCGCCGGAAGAGCCGTAGCTGAGCTGCCCCGGGTGCGCCTTGAGGTATGCGAGGAACTCGGGCAGCGTACGCGCCGGCACCTTCTGCGGATTCACCACCAGGATCAACGGCGTGATGCCCACCATCGTGACCGCCGCGAAGTCCTTCACCGGATCGTAGGGGAAGGCCTCGGGCCGCACGGCGGGATTGATGGCGTTGGCCGCGACATTGCCCATGCCGATGGTGTAGCCGTCCGGCGCGGCCTTGGCGACCACCGCCATCCCCACGCTCGAACCGGCGCCGGGCTTGTTGTCGACCACCACGGGCTGGCCCCATCGGGTCTGCAGGTGGGTGGCGATCATGCGCGCCATGGCGTCGGCGGCGCCGCCGGCCGGCACCGGCACGATGAACTTGATCGGCTTGGCCGGATACGCCGCCGGTGCAGGCTGCGCCTGCGCGCTGCCGAAAGCGGGAAGCAGCGCGCAGGCAAGTGCGAGGCGCAGGACGGTTCGCTTGTCTTTGTGGAACATGATCTTTGTCTCCTTGGATTTCCTTCAGGCCGCCGACCAGCGCGCGATCAGCGCCCTTGCGCGGCGAGCCAGTTCGTCGATCGAAATGCCCGGCGTATAGAGGCCGGACCCGATGCCGACCCCCGATGCACCGGCCGCCTTGAAGGACCCGATGTTGTCGACGTTGACGCCGCCGACGCTGAACATCGGCGTCCCCGCAGGAAACACCGCGGTCCATGCCTTCAGTGCCGCAGTCCCCAGCAGCTCGGAGGGAAAGAGCTTGAGCGCGTCGGCGCCCGCCTGAAGGGCCGCAAAGCCCTCGGTGGGGGTGGCCACGCCGGGCATCGAATACACCCCGCGCGCCTTGGTCCGGCGCACGACTTCGGCGTCGAAGTGGGGCGACAACACCAGCTGCGCGCCAGCGTCGACGGCGCGATCGACCTGCGCGGCCGTCAGGACGGTGCCTGCGCCGATCTGCAGGCGGTCACCGAATTCGCGCGCGAGAGACGCGATGCCGGCGAACGCCTGCGGCGAATTCAGCGGCACTTCGATGCAGCGAAGCCCGCAGGCTTCCAGCGCATGCCCCACCTGGAGCACCTCGCCGGGCGCGATGCCGCGCAAGATGGCAATGACCCCGTTCATGCCATGTCCCTGGCAAGCCCGGCCGCGATGGCGACGCGCCACTGCCCTCGCGTGGTCGACCCGTCGCTCGCGCGGCGCGTGTCCACCCCGGCGATGCCGAGCGCGGTTTCGTAGCGGCTGCACAGGTCGTCGTCACCCAGCAAGGTGACGCTGCGCTGCGGGTGCCGCGTGGTCGCGCCCGCGATCTCCAGGCCGATCAGGATGCCCGAGAGATAGTCGGGCAGGCCCTCCGGCTCGATGTCGCCCATGAGCCCCGCGGTGCGCGCCGCGAACACCACGTGCAACGCGTTGCCATGTTGCGCCAGGCCCAGCCTGACGCCGGCATCGAAGGCCTCGGGCCGCGCCGTGCCGAACGCCATGAGCCGGCCGAGGATGCCGTGCTTCGTCAGCAGGCCGTAGAACTCGCCGGTCATGAAGGTCTCGAAGCGGTCGACCTTGCCCTGCTCGCCCAGCCAGGCCCATTTGCTGTGCGTGCCCGGCAGCACGCAGCAGTCGCCGGCCGCAAGGCCGGCGCCCCAGAGCTGGGTTTCCTCGCCGCGCATCACGTCGTGCACACCGTCGATGCCGACGCAACGGATGCCGGGCACGATGTGCAGTACCGCACCGGGCCTGACCTCGACCCGCACCAGCTGCGACGCGGCGGCCGGCAGCCCTGCCGGACAGGCGACGTAGGGCGCCTCCTGCCAGCCTTGGCGGCTGCCGATCATGCCGCTGGCAATCAGGGGCACCGCATGCGTGTCGATCCAGTCGCTGCACAGCGCCAGCAGTGCTTCGGCGAAACGCCGGTCGGGCACGGCCATCACACCGCCGGCTGCGCTGCGGGCCTCGAGGAGGCCGCCATGCGCATCGAGCAGGCTCGCGCGCAGGTTGGAAGTGCCCCAGTCGATGGCGATCAACGACGCCTTCATTGCGAAGCGCCTTTCTTTCTCAGGAACTGCCAGACTTCCGGGGCGGGCTCGATGCCCAGGCCCGGGCCCTCGGGCAGATGGAAGGCCCCGGCGTCGCAGCGCATGGCGGTCTGGACGTACTTCAGGTTGCGGTCGAAGACCGAGTGCTGGTATTCGTGCATCGGCGCATTGGGCAGCGCCGCCGTGGCGTGCAGGCTGGCGGCCTGGTAGATGCCCAGGCCGATGCTGGCGTGCGGGATCACTTTCATGTGAAAGGCATTGGCCATGCGGCCGATCTGCATGAACTGGCTGATGCCGGTGTGCCCCATCTCGGGCTGCACGATCGACATCGCGCGCCGCTCCAGGCGAGGGCGGTATTCGAAGACCGTGCGCCATTCCTCCCCCAGCGCGAGCGGCACGCGCACGCTCGCGCCCACATGGGCCTGGCCCTCGATGTCCTCGGGTTGGCAGGGGGCCTCGACGAAGTAGGGCCTGTAGGGCGCGAGCTGGTCGATGAGCTGCACCGCTTCCTGCGCGCTGAACTTCCAGTGCAGGTCGACCATCAGCCGGACGGCATCGCCCAGGCCCTCGCGCAGCGTTCGCATCTCGGCCACGATGCCGTCGAAGGAGACGGCCGCGTGGTACTTGAAGGCATCGAAGCCCTTGGCGACGAAGCCACGCGCGAGTTCGAGCCGGGCCGCGAGGGTCGGCCCCGGAAGGCCGGACACGTAGGCCGGCACGGTCTCGAGCCGCTGGCCGCCGAGCAGCTTGACCACGGGCTGGCCCAGCAGCTTTCCGAACAGGTCCCACACCGCGATGTCGACCCCTGCGATGGCGTCGACGTAGAAGCCCCCGAAGAAGCCGCGCACGCGCATCAGGTCGTACAGGTCTTCCTGGATCACCACCGCGTCGCGCGGATCACGACCCACGATCACCGGCCCGATCACGTCGTCGATGATGCTCGTGACGGCGTCGGGTGCCACGATGCCGTAGGTCTCGCCCCAGCCGACGGTGCCGTCGTCGGCGGTGATCTTGATCAGCACCGACATGTCGGCCGACGGATAGATCGCGCGATTGCCGCTGCGCACGAGGTAGCCGCGCGCGTTGATCTTCTCGCCGGGCCCCAGAGGCCCGAGGTAGGGCGTGTCGCGCGGCAGCGAGATGATGAAGCTCTCGACCTGCGCGATCTTCGCGAAGCCGGTCATGGCAGCTGGTCCTGCGGCAGCAGCAGGTCCTCGATGTCCGCCAGGAACGCATCGACATCCGCCATGTCGAACGCGTCGAGCAGGGGCCCCGGCATGCGCTGGCGCGTGTCGGCAACGAGGCCGCGCTTCTTGAGCACGTATTTCGTCAGCGACCAGCGAAACACCGCCTGCACGTTCAGCACCGGCAGCATGCGCGTGAAAAGCGTGCGGACCCGATCGGCGTCGCCCTCGCGATGCGCCTTGAAGAGCGCGGTGTGCACCTCCGCCAGCTCGATTGCAGGCATGGTGCCGGCCGCGCCCCGGCGCAGTTCATCCGTGATGTAGCGCCCGCCGGCGCCGCCGAAGACACCCAGCAGATTCGGCGGCGCCTTGTCGCGCAATACCGAGAGACGCTGCCCGCTCGGCAGCGTTTCCTCCTTGACATAGCGGATCGACGGAACGGCCGCCAGGACCTCGAGCACCACCTCCGGGTCCAGCCCCGCGCCCACCGGGGGCGGCACGTTCTGCAGCATGAGCGCGACCCCCTCGGCCGCCTGCGCGACCTCGCTGAAGTAGGCGATCTGCTCGGCAGCACCTTTCCGATCCGGCGGCACCGCCACCATCAGCGCCGCCGCGCCGCGTGCGCTTGCCTGGGCCGCGAGGCGCACGGTCGTCGCGGTGTCGCTGCTCGAAACGCCCGCAATCACCGGCACGCGGCCCGCCACCTCGGACAGCACGGCGTCCAGGAGCGATTGCCGCTCGTCGGGCGCGAGCTGACCCACTTCGCTTGCGACACCCGGGTAGGTCATGCCATCGACGCCGCACCGGATCAGATAGTCGACCAGCCTGCGCAGCGAAGCTGCATCAGGCCGCCCCTGGGCATCGAAGGGGGTGGGAAGCACAGGAAATACACCAGTCAAAGAAGGACGCACGGCCATGAAAGTTCTGCAGTTAGTTCCAATGAATGGAAATTATCTTTCTGGCAGCCTTCAATGCAATTGGGTATTAACCCCTACGCAGCCCCGGTCTGCGGACGCGCACTGCCTCCCGATGTGCCCGCGGCGCGAAGGAAATTTGTCGATCTTTTCCATTTAATGGAAAACTTTGTCGGGCACATAATTGTGTCCTGATGAAACCATCCCGCGTTGCCCTTGGCCGGTGGATCGCAACGCTGTGGCTGGCCCTGCTCCTCGCCGTCCTGCCTGGTGCGGGCGCCACCGAGCCCTCGGCAGCGGATGCAGCAGCGCCGCAGAGCCATGGCGCTGTGCACATCACGCGGGCCGAACTGCTGTCCATTCCAGGCATGGGCTATTCCGCCCCGCCGCGGCGCAGCGAGGATGCCGGGCTGCCAAGCGACGGGTGGCAAGCAGTCAGCCTCCCGCGCACGGCCGGACGGGAACTGGTGCCCACATCCGCGGGCGGCGTGCGCACGGTCACCGATTGGTACCGCATCGATCTGTCCGGGTCGGCGCCCTCGGCGCAGCCGCGCCTTCTCTACCTTCCGCGCTGGAAGACCCTGGGCCGCATTGCGGTGTACGGTGACGGCGTGCTGCTGTATCAATCGCAAGGCAGCGCCGTCCACAACGGCTACAACCATCCACTGCTGCTGCCGCTGAACGCGGCCGCCCACACGCCTTCACCTTCGACCGTGCTGATCCGCGTCGACCGCCTGCGCAGCAGCGGAAGCGGGTTTTCGACGGTGTGGGTGGGCGACCAGGATTCGCTGCGCTGGCGCTACCAGGGCCGCCAATTGCTGCAGGTGCTGCTGCCGTTCATGGGCAGCGCCGCGTTCCTGGCGGTGGGCGCCTTCGCGTTCGCGGTGTGGCTGGTCAAGCGGCGCGAATCGCTCTACCTGCTGTTCTTTGCCATCTCGGCGGCTGCCTTCCTGCGCACGCTGCACTACTTCGTGACCGGCGACCACCTGCTGATGTCGGACGAGTGGTTCGAATGGATCACCGTGGCTTCCCTGCTCTGGCTGATCATCTTCATCCACCTGTTCCTGCAGCGCCTGCATCAACAGCCCTCGCCCTGGCTGACCCGTTCGTCGGTGGGCCTGGCACTGGCGTCGAGCATTGCGACGCTGCCCCATGCGTCCGCGGCGGTGCCCAGTCTCTACCTGTTCACGCCGCTGCTCAACCTGGCCGTGCTGCCCATTGCGATGCTGATCTTCGCGGTGAACCTGCGCAAGGCGCTGCGCTCCAAATTCCCCGAGGGGCGACTGGTGGCGGGCTGGGCCGTGCTGGCGCTGGCCTTCACCTCCTATGACGGGCTGCTGCAGAACAACCTGGTGAGCCCGGAGAGCGTCTACACCTCGCCGTACGCCATCATCAGCCTGTTCTTCATCTTCTCGTACATCATGTTCCAGCGGTACACCGGCGCGTTCGCCGAAGTGGCCCGCCTGAACAAGGGCCTGGCCGAGCGCCTGCGGGCGCGCGAAGCCGAGCTGGAGCAAAGCTACCAGCGGCTGCGCGTGATCGAGAACGAGCAGATGCTCGGTGCCGAGCGCCGGCGCCTGATGCAGGACATGCACGACGGGCTCGGTTCGTCGCTGATCAGTGCGATCCGTTCGGTGGAGCAAGGCGCCATGACCGACACCGAGATCTCCGGCGTGCTCAAGGGCTGCATGGACGACCTCAAGCTGGCCATCGATTCCATGGAGAGCGTGGACGCCGACCTGCTGCTGCTGCTGGCGACCCTGCGCTTTCGCCTGGCGCCGCGCATCGAGAGCGCCGGCCTCGCGCTGCGCTGGGACGTGCAGTCCGTGCCCGCGCTGCCCTGGCTGGACCCGGGCAGCGCGCTGCACATCCTGCGCATCATGCAGGAGTGCGTGGCCAATGTGCTGCGCCACACGCGGGCCACCATCATCCGCTTCAGCACCGCGACCGAGGGCCAGGGCGTCTGCGTGATGATCGAGGACAACGGCTCGGGCTTTGCCGTGGAGGAGGCCCTGCGCCAAAGCGGCCGCGGCCTGCGCAACCAGCAGCGGCGCGCAGGGGCCATCGGTGGCACGGTGCGCTGGGAGTCCGGCAGTGACGGAACGCGCTTCACGCTCTGGCTGCCGCTTCTTCGTTGCTAGGATGGCGCCATGTCCAGCTACACAGTCCAGCAGCTCTCGGCTGACGACGGGGCACTGATGAATGCGCTTCTCGGCGTTTTCGGCGAGGCCTTCGGCGATCCGGATACCTACGGCACCCGCCGCCCTCGCCCCGCCTACCTCCGGCAGTTGCTGGGCAGCGGCTATTTCATTGCGCTGGTGGCGCGCGAGGGATCGCAGGTCATCGGCGGCCTCGCGGCCTACGAGCTGAAGAAGTTCGAGCAGGAGCGCAGCGAGATCTACATCTACGACCTGGCCGTGGCCGCCGAGCACCGGCGCACAGGCGTGGCGACGGCGCTGATCCGCGAGCTCCAGCGCATCGGCGCCGAGCGCGGGGCCTGCGTGATCTTCGTCCAGGCCGATCCACCCGATGCGCCGGCGGTCGCCCTGTACGCGAAGCTCGGCGTGCGCGAAGACGTGCTGCATTTCGACATCCCGGTGCCGACGGCGCAGGCGTCCTGAGATCCAGTGGCTCTCACACGCGACAACTGGCCCGACCGGGCAGCCGTCCAGGCCTCGCTGGCAGCCCGCTTCACGCTGCCACCCCTGCCCGCGCCGGTCCAGGACTGGTTCGCGTGGTGCCGCCGCATGGGGACCCAATCTCTCGTGCTGAAGGAACCGGGCTGGCGCGAGGATTCGGAGGGCGTGCTCACCGGTTCGGGCGCTGTCGACGTGCCCAGCCTCATGGCAGAAATGGAAGGCTACCGTTTCATCCTGAACCAGAAAGCCAGCACGCCCGAACATCTGGTGTGGAGCGACGCCGTGGATGCGGGCCAGTGGCAGGCGCACTGGGTGGTCCTGCAGAACGCGGATGGCGACCCCTTGATCGGCGACATCAGCCAGCCCGAAGTGCCGGTGCTGTGGGACTGGCACGGGAGCGGGCGCTGGTCGCCGCAGCCGCTGTTCCCGAATCTCCAGATGCTGATGGAGCGCATCGAGGTGCATGCGCCGCCTTCGCTGCCGAGCGACGATTCGCCGACGGTCTTCCGCACGGTGCATCTGACGGACCTGGGCAGCGAGCCCTTGCGGGTCCTGACGGCGCTCAAGTCGCATCCGCACTACAGGCATCTCGCGGGTGCAAGCCTGCTGAAGCTCAAGCATCAGCTGCCGCTGAAGCTGCTCGACGACAGCGTCAGCCTGGCCCTGAAGGACGACCTTGTCCACCGCTTCGAGGCGCTGGGCGCCCGAGTGGAAGTGACCGAGCGAATCCACCGACGCGCCGACGGGAATGCGCAGCACCTGGCGCCGTCGGACTGACGCCCGGTGCCCTCACCCGGCCGCGGAAGCCGCCACGCGGTCCAGCGCGTCCATCGCATCGTCCGGCAACTCCAGCTTCGCCGCGGCCAGGTTCTCGCGCAGGTGCCCGACCGAGGAGGTGCCGGGAATCAGCAGGATGTTGGGCGAGCGGCGCAGCAGCCAGGCGAGCGCCACCTGCATCGGCGTGGCACCGAGGCGCTGCGCCACGCCGGAGAGCCCGGAAGACTGCAACGGGGTGAAGCCGCCGAGCGGGAAGAACGGAACGTAGGGAATGCCGTCGCGTGCCAGCTCGTCGATCAGCGCGTCGTCGCTGCGGTGCACGAGGTTGTACTGGTTCTGGACGCAGGCGATGCGGCAGATGCGGCGGCCTTCGGCCACCTGCGCGGGCGTCGCGTTGCTCAGGCCGACATGGCGCACGAGCCCCTGGCGCTGCAGATCGGCCAGCGCCGCGAGCGGTGCCTCGATCGATCCCTCGGCCGGGCCGTGCACGTCGAACATGAGCCGCAGGTTCACGAGCTCCAGCACGTCCAGGCCGAGGTTGCGCAGGTTGTCGTGCACCGCCTGCGCGAGCTCCTCGGGCGAGAACGCCGGCAGCCAGCCGCCGGTGTCGCTGCGGCGCGCGCCGATCTTGGTGACGATGGCAAGGTCCTTCGGGTACGGCGCGAGCGCCTCGCGGATGACCTGGTTGGTGACGTGCGGGCCGTAGAAGTCGCTGGTGTCGATGTGGTCGACGCCATTCGCGACCGCTTCGCGCAGCACGGCCACGGCCGCCTCGCGGTCCCTGGGCGGGCCGAACACGCCGGGGCCGGCGAGCTGCATGGCGCCGTAGCCGAGCCGATGGACGGTGCGGTCGCCGAGGATGTAGGTGCTGGGGGTTTGCGTGCTGGACATGGTGTCTTTCCTGAGGTGCTGGAGTGATGGAGCGGGGTCGTGAAGCGCAGTCTAGGCAGCGCTTCGCTGCTTGATAACCCACCATAATCGGCACAGGCTGTGCGGAATTCCAAACAATGAACGTCGACCTCGGGGATCTGAACGCCTTCGTGGCGGTGGCGGGGGCCAAGGGCTTTCGCGAGGGCGCGCGCCTGAGCGGCACCAGCGCATCGGGCCTGAGCGAGGCGGTGCGCCGGCTGGAGGCCGAGCTCGGCGTGCGGCTGCTTCACCGTACGACGCGCAGCGTTCGGCCCACGGAAGCGGGAGAACGCCTGCTCGAGCGGCTGAGGCCCGCGCTCAATGAAGTCGAGGCGGCGCTTGACGTGGTGAACGGCTTTCGCGACCGGCCGGCCGGCACGCTCAAGCTCAACGTGCCGATCAGCGCCGCGCGGCTCGTGCTGCCGTCGATCGTGCCGCGCTTCCTGGCCGCCTATCCCGACATCTCGCTCGAAGTGATTGCCGAGGACGGATTTGTCGATGTGCTGGCAGCCGGCTGCGATGCCGGCATCCGCTACGACGAACGGCTCGAGCAGGACATGGTCGCCGTGCCGATCGGCCCGCGCTTCCAGCGCTTCGCCGTGGCCGCCGCGCCCTCCTATCTCGATCGCCACGGCCGGCCGGAGCATCCGCGCGACCTGCTCGGCCACGCCTGCCTGCGCGGGCGCTTTGCCAGCGGGTCGATGCCGCTGTGGGAGTTCGAGCGCGACGGCGAAACCTTGCGCGTCGACGTGACCGGGCGGCTGATCGTGCGCATCGGCTCGTCGGCCGATCTGGCGGTGGACGCGGCGATCGCCGGCACCGGCGTGATCTACCTGTTCGAGGACTGGCTGCGGCCCCACTTCGACAGCGGCGCGCTCGAGCCGATCCTCGAACCCTGGTGGCCACGCTTCTCGGGCCCGTTCCTCTACTACCCTGGCCGCCGGCTGCTGCCGGCGCCGCTGCGGGCATTCGTGGATTTCATTCAGGGCGCGTAAGGACGACGCATTCACCATCCATGAACATCGAGCAAGCACGCGCCTCGGACGCGCACGAGATCGCCTCCGTCCTGCAGGAGGCCGCGCAATGGCTCTCCGACGGCGGCAGAGCACTGTGGTCAGGTGCGGAGATCGGCCACGAGCGCGTTCTGCGAGACGCGAGCTCGGGGTTGTTCCATGTCGCACGCGAAGGCGGGCAGTTGGCCGGCGTGATGAAGTTCGAACTGGAGGATCCCGTCTTCTGGCCCGAGATCGCGCCTGGCACCTCGGCCTTCGTTCACAAGCTGGCCGTCCGCCGGGCGTGGGCGAAGAAGGGCGTGTCGACCGAGCTGCTGACGTTTGCCAGTGCACGCGCCCGGGCTCTCGGCCGGCCATACCTTCGCCTGGACTGCGTCGCGGACCGGCCCGGGCTGCGAAATCTCTATGAGCACTTCGGCTTCGCGCTGCACAGCATCATCCAGAAGGGCGCCGTCTCGTTCGCGCGGTACGAGCTGCAGACGACACAATAGCTGCGGCAACAGGGCGGAGGCCTGGTCGCCAACGAGCGCCTGGTCGGCAAGCTCAAGGCGAGCCAGGACGAGGCGCTGCAAGACAGGCTGGGCACCGTGAGCGGGCTGGCCGCCGAAGGAATCGAGAACGCGACGGCCATGGCGCTCCTCGTCGAACGCGCCGCCCAGCGGCTGCGCTGACGGGATGGCCATGCTGCTGTACCTGCTCGATCTCGCCGGCATCGCGGTGTTTGCCATCAGCGGCGTGCTGGCGGCGGGCCACGCGGGCCTCGACTGGCTGGGCGTGATGGTGGGGCTTCCAGCAAGTAAGCCGCCCTCGCAATAACTTGGAAAGGCCGCTTCCTGGGCCTTCAGCAGTCGCCTCCGTCGATCTCGACCTCGGCCTCGCAGTTCACCGGCGCGTTCAGCGGAATGACCATTCCGATCGACGAGCGCGCATGGGCGCCGACCTCCGGGCCGAAGAGTTCGAGGATCAGGTCGGAGTAGCCGTTGGTGACGCGCGGCGTCTCGTAGAAGCCGGGCGCCACGTTGACCATTGCGAACACCCGCAGCCAGGCGGTGATGCGGTCCAGGTCTCCCAGGGCGCGCTGCAGGCTGGCCAGATGCGCCAGCGCGACCAGGCGTGCCGCGGCATAGCCCTGCTCGGGCGAAACCTCGGCGCCCACCTTGCCCAGCGGGCCGGCCAGGCGGCCGTCCGCCTGCAGCGGCACCTGCCCGGACACGAAGGCCCTTCGGGCGCGCACCCGCACCCATTCGAAAGGCAGCCTCAGCCCGGGCGGCGCCTGCAGCGGCCGAGGCAGCTGCAGGCCCATCGCGGCGATCCTGGTTTCGATGATTGCCATGTCCGTCTCCTCGAAGTTCGACCGAGCTCCTCAAGGCACCAGCGCGTCGAGTTCCGGAAGCAGGAGCACGCTCTCCTGCGCCGCCGCTTCGTTGCGCGCGCCGACGAACACGGCCGGCGTGCTGCCTCGATTCACCGCCACGTGGGGCATGCCGGCCGGGATGTACAGATAGTCCCCCGGCCGCGCCACGTCGCGCCGCTCCAGCCGCGGGCCGGTCCACAGCTCGACCTCCTCGCCGCTGACCATGTAGTGGGCCGACTCGTGCCGCTCATGCGCATGCGCCTTCGTGCGCTCGCCCGCCGGCAGGGTGACCATGCCGAGGAACAGCGAGGTGGCGCCGGTGGCCTCGGCGCTCACACCGGGCGCGTAGCGCGAACCCTGGGTGCTCGTGTAGGGAGCCGAGCCACGCACGACGAATCGGGCTTCGGTGGAAGTGCAGGCGTCCATGGTGTGCCTCCTTGGCAATTGCGGGCAACTCGCCCATAGCGGGACAATGAAGCCTCGGGGCCGGCATGTCACCGAAGCCGCGGCGAAATCTTGCGAAATCCTGCGAAACGAGCCATCCATCCACCATGACGAAGCGCTTCTCGTTCGGCCCCTTCCTGCTCGACAGCGCGCGCGGCACGCTCACGCGCGACGGCGCGGCGCTCGCCGTGGGCCAGCGCGGGCTGCACATCCTGCTGGCATTGCTCGAAGCGGGCGGCGAGCCGGTGTCCAAGGCCGAGCTGATGCGCCTGGCGTGGCCCGGGCTGGTGGTGGAGGACAGCAACCTTTCGGTGCAGGTCACTGCCTTGCGAAAGCTGCTCGGCACGCCGCCGGCCGGCGAGGCGGAGTGGATCGTCACCGTGCCGCGCCTGGGGTACCGGCTGCCCGCCGTCTCGGCGGTCGAGGACACGCAGCTCGCGCCCCTCGAGCATGGCGAGCCCGACCGCGGCGGCCGGCCCGGCATCGCGGTGCTGCCATTCACCCATCTGGGCGACGACCCCGCGCAGGAATATCTTGCCGACGGAGTGACCGAGGCGCTCATCACCGCGCTCACGCGTTTTCGCTGGTTCTCGGTGACCGGCCGCAATGCGAGCCAGGTCTACAAGCTCAAGCGGGTCGACAGCCGCACGGCCGCCGCCGAGCTGGCCGTGCGCTACCTGGTGGAGGGATCGGTGCGCAAGTCGGGTGCGCGCGTGCGCATCTCGACGCAGTTGGTCGACGCGCCGAGCGGCGGCTGTCTCTGGGCGGACCGGCAGGACTTCGCCGACGCCGACATGTTCGAGGTGCAGGACGCCATCGCACTGCAGGTGGCCGGCGCCATCGAGCCCGAGCTGCTCAGGAACGCCGGCGCCCTGGCGGCGCGCCGGCGCAGCGGCAGCGTCAGCGGCTGGGACCTCGTGGCCCGGGGCTCCTGGCTGTTCCACCACGTCACGAAGCCCACCCACCTGAAAGCGAGAGAGCTGTTCCGGCAGGCCAGCCAGATCGACGCCGAGCTCACCGAGGCGCGCCTGTGGCTCGGGCGCGTCAACGCCGGCCTCGTCGCCTATGGCTGGAGCGACGATCCGGCGGCGGACCTGCGCGAGGGCCACGCCGCCGCACTCGAGGCCGTGCAGCTCGACGAGAAGAACCCCTACGCGCACTACGCGCTGGCGATCGTCGCCGTCTACGCGGACGACTTTGCGCTCGCCCTGCGCAGTGCGCAGAAAGCCGTCGAGCTGAGCCCGAGCTTTGCACTGGGCCACCTCGTGCACGGCATGGCAGCCCTGTATTCGGGCCATGCCGGGCTTGCGGTGCAGTCCCTGGCGCATGGCCTGCGGCTGAACCGCTACGACCCGCAGAACTTCGTCTGGTACAACGTGCTGGCGCTCGCCTTCCTGTTCGACAACAAGCCCGAGGACGCACTGCAGCGCGCACTGGCCGCGCTTCAAGTCCGGCCCGCCTGGCGTCCGGCGATGCGCACCCTGGCCGCGGCCAACGCCGCATTGGGCCTTGACGAAGCGGCAGCCGCGTGGACCCGGCACTGGTCGCAAGCACCGACGACGACCGCCGATGCGCTGCAGCCACTGTGGCGATGCAACCCCCGCTGGGCGGAGGACATGCGCCGCCTGCTTCATGAGCCCGGCGAGGTGTGAAGCTCCAATAGCTTGTATCCGGTGTTCATCCGGATGGGGTTTGAGGGACTGGAAGTCGCCAAACACCCAATCCACCCAGGACGCCCAACCGCATGAACACCCATCAGCATGCCCGCCTTGCCTTTGCCCGCCGAATCGAGACGGTCAAGCAGATGACTTTGGCTGTTCGTGGCCATCGCCGATCACGCACGCATCGCCTTCACGGCCATGCATCCGGATGAGAAGAAGCGAGTTCCAGACTCTGTGACCAGAAACAGTCTATGTCGTTGATTCGCAAGGAGCGGCGACTGCCGGCACTCATGGCCATTCTGATCGGCACCATGACCGACGCCGCCGCCCGGCGAAGCCACCGCTGCGGCTCATCGCTTCGCGTTCAGGCTCTGCTCGCGGAACGCCGCCTCGCCGGCGGTGGAGATCTCGACCCACTTCTTGTCGGGCACGGCCTCTTCGGCGTAGTTGTCGTGCCAGTTCCACCACTTGTAGGTGGGCGTCTGGGGATAGCCCTCGGGCGAGTCTTCCCACACCTCCTGCCGGCCCAGCGGCGTGATGTCGAGGTAGTTCCAGGTGTTGCCCATCTGCTCGTCGCCGCGGTTGTTGAGGAAGTAGGTGCGGAACACGCGGTCGCCGGCGTCGCGGTAGAACACGTTGGTGCCGTGCCATTCGTGCACGCCGAAGTCGGCGTCGAAGCTGTCGGTGAGCGTGAACCACGGGATCTCCCAGCCCATGCGCGCCTTCAGCCGCGCAATGTCCGCCTGCGGCGCACGCGAGACGAAGACGAGGGTGGTGTCGCGGGCGTTCAGGTGGGCGACATGGGCGACCTGGTCGGCCACCATGGAGCAGCCGCGGCAGGCGTGGTCGGGCCAGCCGAACACGCCGGGCTCGAAGAAGGCGCGATAGACGATCAGCTGGCGCCGGCCGTCGAACAGCCCGGGCAGGCTGACCTTGCCTGCGGGTCCTTCGAAGGCGTAGGCCTTGTCCACGGCCATCCACGGCATGCGCCGCCGCTCGGCGGCCAGCGCGTCGCGCGCGCGGGTCTGGGCCTTTTCCTTCACGAGCAGTTGCTGGCGGGCCGCTTCCCACGCGTCGGGCGAAACGACCGGTGGCGTGTGCATGGCGGGCTGGCCGCCCTTCTGTGCGTTCTCGGTGGAAGTCGTCATGGCTTGAATCTCCTGGTTGGGCGAGAAGAAAAGTCTGGCACCGGGCGTCGAGCGGCGGGAGTAACAAGTTTGGCGGGATTGCTGCTTTCCGCGTCGGGCCCGGTTCCTGCTATCCGGTGGTTTCCCCATCGCCAGCAGAGGCCAACGCCATGACCACCCGCTTTCGCTCCACCCGCCGCACTGCGCTGCACATGCTCGCGGCGGGCGCCGCCTTGCTCGCCCTCCCCGCCTTCGCGCAATGGCCCGACAAGCCGATCAAGATCATCGTGACCTTTCCGCCGGGCGGCTCCAGCGACGTGCTGGCGCGCCTGCTGGCGGAACAGCTGTCGAAGAAGCTGGGGCAGCCCGTGGTCGTGGACAACAAGCCCGGCGCGGGCGGCACCATCGGCGGCGCGCAGGTGGCCGCGGCCGCACCCGACGGCTACACGCTGATGCTCTCGAACACCACGCCGATCGCGCTCGGCCCCTTCACGCTCGACAAGCAGCCCTACGATCCGGTGGCGGCCTTCAGCCACATCGCCTACCTGGGCGCCGCGCCGCTGGTCATCATGGCCAGCAAGCCGTCGGGGTTCAAGAGCTACGCGGATTTCGAGGCGGCCGGACGCAAGGACGGCCGCATGGACTTCGGCTCGGGCGGCCCCGGTTCGATCGGCCACATCCACGGCGAGCTGCTCAAGAAGATCACCGGAATCAACATGGTGCACGTGCCCTATCGCGGAGGCGCACCGATGACCACCGACCTGATCGCCAACACCATTCCGGTGGGCATCGACGTCATCACCGCGTACGTGCCCTTCTTCAAGAGCGGACAGCTCGTGCCGCTGGCCGTGACCGGCGCCCAGCGCTCGCCGCTGATGCCGGACGTGCCAAGCATCGCTGAACTCAAGCAGCCGAAGCTGGTGCTCGAGAACTTCTTCGGCCTGTCCGGACCGGCCAGGCTGCCGGAGGACGTGGTGGCGCGGCTCAACGCGGCCTGCAACGAGGTGCTGGTGATGCCCGAGATCCAGAAGAAGCTCACCGAACTGGGCATCGTGGCCAAGCCCGAGACCGTCGCCGCATTCAACGGCTTCGTGAAGGAGCAGGTGAACGTGCTGGGCCCGACGGTCAAGGGCGCGGGGATCAAGCTCTAGCCAGGCAGGCCCTCAGCGCTTGCGCGGCGCCGCCCAGGCGGCCAGCACCTCGGTGGCTTCATCGGCCAGGTGCTGCTGCGCCGGCATCTTGCGCAGGGCCAGCGGCGCGCCCGCTTCCGCCCGGAGATCGTCCACGTCGATCGGGTGGCGAGCCGCGGCCGGCAGCCCGTCGAAGGCCTGGCCCGCCTGTTCCATGGAGGCGGCGTAGAAGAGTTCGCGGATGCCGGCGATGCGCATCGCCGCCACGCACAAGGCGCATGGCTCGCACGAGGTGTACAGGTCGCAGCCGGCAAGGTCGACGCTGAGCAGCCGCCTGCAGGCATCGCGGATCGCCTCGACTTCGCCGTGCGAGGTCGGATCGAAGTTCGCCACCGAGTGGTTGAGCCCCTCGCCGACGACCTGCCCGTCCTTCACGACCACGGCCCCGAACGGCTCGGTGCCGGGCGTTTCGAGGGCCTTGGCCGAAAGCGCCAACGCCCGCCTCATGAAAGTTTCCTGGTACATCGCCTTCCTTCTCCTCGTGTGGGATGGCAACTTCAATGCGAGGCTGCCAGCCAGGCTGATTTGGTCGATTCAAGGCGCAGCTTGCAGTGGATCGAGGTCCAGCACAAGATGGTTCGCAGACCGCTCCTCCTTCCGTGTGGGCGCGAGCCAGAATTACAGTCCGCGTGCACCTGACGCGAGGAAGCCGCCGTCGACCGGCATGGAGATGCCCGTGACATAGCGCGCATCGTCCGACACCAGGTAGACCACGGCCGAGGCGATTTCCCCGCAGGTGCCGTAGCGGTTCATCGGGATGGCCTTCGAGTACTCCGCGCGGAACCGGGCCGTGTGCAGCGCCTGCGTCATCGGCGTATCGACCGGACCCGGCGACACCGCGTTGGCCGTGATGCCGTGCTCGGCCAGCTCCACCGCCATCTGCCGCGTCAGCGCGATCACGGCGCCCTTGGACGTGCCATAGGCGGTGCGGCCGCTGCCCACGGCCCGCATTCCGGCGACAGAGGCTACATTGACGATGCGGCCCCACCCTCGCTTCAGCATCAGGCGTGCCGCCGCCTGCGAGCACAGCAGCGTGCCCGTGACGTTGACGTTCATCGTCGCCAGGAAGTTGTCCAGCGGGAAGTCGAGGAAGGGGAAGACTTTGGCGATGCCGGCGGAGTTGACCAGGATGTCGCAGCGGCCCTGCTCGCGCTCGACCTGCTCGAACGCAGCGGCGATCGACTCCGGCTTGCCGACGTCCAGCCGGAGCGCGCTCGCCCGGCCGCCTGCGGCGTGCAGTTCGCCCGCCGTGGCCTGCGCTGCATCGAAGTCGAGGTCTGCCACGAGCACCTGATGACCGAGGGCTGCCAGGCGGGCGCAGACCTCGGCGCCGATGCCCTTGGCACCCCCGGTGACCAGGGCGACGCGTGTTTCGGAAGTGTGTGTCATATCAAGGATGGAGTGACGGTTTACAGGAAGCCGATCGAGATCCACGGCAGCGCCGCGACGATCACCAGGCCGATGAACAACGCGAGCATGTAGGCTCCGATCGGTCGAATGCCCTCGTCGGGATTGACGCGGCCGATCGCGCAGGCGGCGTAGTAGCCCACGCCGAAAGGCGGCGCGAACAAACCGAGGCCCATGGCGAGGATGACCACCATCGCGTAGTGCACCTCGTGGATGCCGACCGCCCTGGCAATCGGAAACAGCAGAGGGCCGAACAGCACGATGGCCGGGATGCCTTCGAGCACGCTGCCCAGCACGATGAAGGCGATGACGGAGACCGCCATGAAGCCCGCGGCCCCGCCGGGCAGCGCGCGCATTGCTTCGCTGAGCGTGTGCGAGAAGCCCGATTGGGTCAGCCCCCAGGCCATCGCGGTGGCTGCGCCGATGATCAGCAGGATCGAGCCTGACAGGCTGGCGGTGTCGACGAGCATCGGATAGATCCGCTTCCAGTCGAACTGCCGGTAGATCAGCAGTCCGGCGACTACCCCGTATGCGATGCCGATGGTTGACACCTCGGTGGCCGTTGCGATGCCCTCCACCACCGCGGCACGGATGATGAACGGCAGTGCGATGGCCGGCAGCGCGATCACGAACGCCCGGCCGATTTCCGTGCGGCTGGCGCGCCGCACGCCGCTCAGGTCTTCATGCCGGTAGCGCGCCCACACCACCGCCACCAGCGTCGCGGCCAGCACCAGGCCGGGCAGCAGGCCGCCGGTGAACAACGCGGCGATCGACACGCCGGTGACCGAGCCGATCGTGATCAGCACGATGGACGGCGGGATGGTCTCGGTCTGCGCGCCGGTGGCCGACAGCAGCGCGACGAGGTCGCCTTCCTTCGCGCCGCGCTTCGTCATCTCCGGGAACAGCACCGGCGCGACGGCCGCCATGTCGGCCGCCTTCGAGCCGGAGATGCCGGAGACGAGGTACATGGCACCCACCAGCACGTAGTGCAGGCCGCCGCGCACGTGGCCCAGCAGGCTGGCGAGGAAGGCCACCATCGCACGCGCCATGCCCGTCATCTCGATCAGTTGGCCGAGGAAGACGAACAGCGGCACCGACAGCAGGATCAGGTGGCTGACGCCTTCATCCATGCGGCCGACCACGATGAGCACCGGCGTGTGCGTGGTCAGCATCACGTAGCCGAGCGTGGCCAGGCCGAAGGCGAACGCAATCGGAACGCCGGCAAACACCGCCCCGGCGACGACGACCACGAAGAAGACCACCAGGTTGGTGTTGCCGAGCTGTCGCCACACGGGCTGCAGCAGGGTCATCACTGCGATGATCGCGACGACCAGCCCGACGGCCGCCGCCACCTGGCGCGGCCGGCCCACCGCGGCCAGCCGCAGCACCGCCAGCAGCGCCATCGCGCCGAAGCCCGCGGCCATCGCGGCGACGCGCCAGGAGTTCTGGAGGTCGAGCGCCGGCGTGCGCATCATGGCCTCCTCCACCGCGTACTCCCACGCATGCGGCAGGATGAGCAGCAGGAACGCCAGTGCCGCCGTGGTGGCCAGCACGTCGAGAAAGGCGCGCCTGGAAGGGTCGAGCTTGCCCACCACCGCCGTCATGCGCATGTGCTCGCCACGCTGGAAGGCCACCGCCGAGCCGAGCATCGCCAGCCACAGGAACAGGATCGAAGCGACCTCGTCCGACCAGATCAAGGGGTGATGGAACACGTAGCGCGCCACCACGCCGGCCAGGAGCACGGCGATCTCGGCGGCCACCAGCAGGGCGACGGGCACGCCGAGCAGGCGGCCGAGCCCCTGCTGCGCGCGTGTCGCCCAGGCCGCGACGACCCCGCGCTGCGGGTTGTCGTCGGAAATCGAGGCGGCGTGCATGTCAGCCCAGCCTGCCGGTATGTTTCTCGAGCAGGGCCCAGGCCTCCTCGCCGTACTTCTGCTTCCACTCGCTGTAGAAGCCGGAGGCCGTCAGCCGCTCGCGGAAGGCGTCGAGCTTCGGATCGTTGAAGGCCAGTCCCTTGGCGCTCAGTTCGGGCCGCAGCGACGCGTTGAGCTTCGCACCGTCGGCGCGCATGTCCAGTGCGGCCTGGTTCAGGTGCTTGGCGACGATCGGCCGAGCCTTCTCCGGCATGCGCTCCCAGAGCTTCCGGTTGGTCATGCACCACCAGCCGTCCCACATGTGGTTGGTCATGGAGCAGTACTTCTGCACCTCGTAGAGCTTGGCGATCGAGATGATCGTCAACGGGTTCTCCTGGCCATCGACCACCTTGGTCTGCAGCGACGAATAGGTCTCGGCAAAGTTGATGGACGCCGGCGCCGCGCCGAGGTGCTTGAACAGCGACGTCCACAGCGGGCTTACCGGCACGCGCATCTTCAGCCCCTTCAGATCGTCCGGCGTGTTGATCGGCCGCACGCTGTTCGTGATCTGCCGGAAGCCGGAGCTCCACACGGTGTCCATCGCCATCAGGCCCACCTTGGGAAACTGTGCACGCAGGAACTTGCCGAGATCGCCGTCCAGCGCCTTGTTCACGGCCTCGTCGTTCGCCCATGCGAAACCCAGGCCCCACATCGAGGAGATGGGAACGAGCTGCGACAGCACGTTCACGCCCGAGACGGTGAAGAACTCCAGCCCGCCGGCGCGCAGCTGCGAGAGCATGTCGGCGTCGTTGCCGAGCTGATTGTTGGGGAAGACGTTGATCTGGATCTGGCCGTCGGTGTCCTTCAGGATGCGCTCGCTGGCCTCCATCGCGCGCACGTTGAGCGGGTGCGTGGCCGGCACGTTGGTGCCGAATTTGTAGGTGAACTCGGCGGCATGCGCGAAGCGCGGAAGCACCAGCGCCGGAGCGCTGATCAGTGCCGCGCCCGTTGCGAGGGCGCGGCGGCGGTTGATCGATGTCATGGTCGAGTCTCCTGTCGGTCAGTGAAGTGGTTGACGAGCGTCGGCCGTGCCGCGCAGCGCCTTGACGAAATAGTCGGGCTGGCCCATCTGGCCGCCCTTGAGCGCAATCTCGAGCTGCGCCAGGTGCGGCTCGCGCGAGATGGCGCGGCACAGCGGTGCGCCCGGAGCAAGCCGTGCGACCACGCGCAGCGCCTTCGGTGCGAGTCGCTGTGTGATGTGGCTGGAGGTGTCGCCGCCCGACAGCAGCAGTCGCCGAATCGGATGCGCGCGCAGCAGCGTGTCCACCAGCTCACCCAAACGCTGTCCCAGCAGGCGGCCACCTTCGTGGCGGGCCTGCTCGCGGCTCATGCCCTGGCCGGCCAGCGCGGCCAGCATCGCCTCGATGCGCGGATCCTGCGGACCGCGCGCGCTGTGCAGCATCACGCTGCGGCCGGCGCGCAATGCGAGCAAGGCGTGTTCAGCGAGACGGGCGACTTCCGCACCCGGGTCGCGCGCAGCGACCAGCGCGGCGGCATCCACGGCCAGCTCGACGAAGCCATCGGCCAGCGCCGCATCGATCTGCAGCGCGCTCAGCGGTGAAGCACTGCCCGAGACGGCCAGCACCTGGGGCACGCCGCCAAAACATTCGTGTGCAGCCGGGGTGGCCGGGAGCACGCCAGCCTCGCGCCACCACTGTGTCAGCGCGTACTCGAGCCCCGAGCCACCGACGCAGAACAGAGGCGTCTTGCGGCCGCGCACCAGACCGTCGAGCAGCCGGCCGGTCTCCGTGAGTTGCTCGGCGGTCGTGCCGTCGATCAGCACCGCGCCCCCCGCTGTCGCGTCGACCAGCCGATGAAGCTCGGTCGCCATCGCCTCGCGTTCGAGCGTGAACAGCGGCAGGTTGAAGCCGGCAAGGCGCATCGAGGTCTGCGCGCCGATATGGCGCGTCAGATCGGCCTCGTGCATCGGCGTGACCGGGTGCACGCTCATGATCGGATGGCGATCGATGCGATGCACGCGCCCGTCGGTGCCGGAGCGGGCGAACAGGTTGCCGAAGGCGCAGTAGCGGCCCAGCGCCGGTGTCGCCGCCACGATCGGGATCGCGGTGTCGCCGAAGGATGCGCGCGACAGCGCCATCACATGGCCGATGCTTCCGATGGCCGGCGAGCTGTCGAAGGTCGAGCAGACCTTGTAGTGCACCAGCGGGACGGGCAGCCTCGACATCGCGGTGAGCACGGGAAGAAGCTGCTCGTCCATTTCTGGCGGCGACATCGCGCGGCTCGCGCCTGCCACGCCGATGGCATCGAAGGAGCCCAGTTCATGCAGCGTCTGCTCATCTGGCACTTCGAGAAACAGCGCGCAGTCGAGACCGGCGAAGGCCAGGACCTCGAGCGCATCGGTGGAGCCGGTGAAATCATCACCGTAGAAGGCCAGCTTCAACATGCGCGCCTTACAGGTTGCCGAAATGAACCAGCGCGCGTCGAAGCGCGGGATGCGATTCGGCGTATGTGCCGAGCCCGATGCCTGCCACCGCCGCCTCCCAGCCCTCGCGCATGCTCGCCATGCCGGCGGCGATACCGTCGGGGTGGCCGATGATTCCTCCCCCGGCCAGATGCATCAGGTCGACGGCGCCGAGAGCGCCATACAAGTCGGGGGCCAAGCCCGCCCACTGCCCTGACGAGAAGACCGGCATCAGCGGCTGCAGCCCGGCCCATGGCGACAGGCACGCGCGGGCGGAGGCGACCACCGAATCGTCGGGCTCCCAGAACTTGCTGCGGATGCCGTTGACATGCAGGTGGTCCACCCCCGCCATGCGCCACAGCTTCTGGTAGGCCTGAAACGAGAAGCCGAGCCCCGGATGGCGTGTGAGCGCGCCCCAGCCGTTGCGGTGGCCGTGGATCGGCAGTTGGGCGTGGCGGCGCAGGTGCTCGACGGCCGCGAAGCCGACCCAGTTGACGCTCACCATCACGCAGCTGCCGCCCGCGGCCAGCACGGCGTCGTGGCGGCGCAGCATCTCGTCGACCGAGCCCGAGATGTTGATCGCGTACATCGGCATCCGGCCCAGGCGGTCGGCATGGCGCTGCAGCACCGGCATGACGGCGCGCAGGCGCTCGTCGAACGGCGCATACGGCGGATCGGCCATCAGCTCGTCGTCCTTGATGAAGTCGATGCCAGCCGCGCAGAGGCTGTCGACCAGCTCGGCTGTCTGGACTGGCGTCAGGCCGATGCTCGGCTTGATGATGGTGCCGATCAAAGGCCGGCCGTGGACACCGGCAAGCCGTCGCGTGCCGGCAACGCCGAACGCCGGGCCGGCGAACCGGGCGGCGTAGTCAGGCGCAAGGTCCAGGTCCAACAGGCGCAAGCCGGTGACTTCCCCAAGCTCGTACAGGTTGCCAGCCACCGTGGCCAACAGGCTGGACAGGTTGGCGCCGACATTGGCGACCGGGAACGCGATCTCGATCTCGGCACGATGGAACACACCACCGTGCGGCCGACGATCGACGTACGCGCTGGGCAGCGTGGGCTGCAGCGCCGGCGCGAGCGGTTCGATGCGCACGACGCGGGCGCGCGAGCGCTCCTTCAGTTCGTCTGTCTCGCCCGGCAGCGCGAGGAAGGTGCCGCTGGATTGCTCGCCGGCGATCACCTGCGCGATCTTCTCGGAGGCGACCGAGCTTTCGACGAAGTAACGGGCGCTAAACTCGGCGCGGGGGGCTGGATTGGCCATGGGGTTGTGAGGTTCTCTCTTGACTGACCCGAACAGTAGTTGAGCTCGCCCTATGTGCCAAACGATATGATCTCCCCGCGCTGTGATGAAAGCTCACATGACATCCGGGTTGACCCGAAGTAGGCGACTGCAGCATGACCACGTCCCATCGTCTTTCGCTGAACGCGTTGCGCGCGTTCGAGGCGACGGCGCGTCTGCGCAGCTTCAGCGCTGCGGCCGAAGAGTTGTCGGTCACGCATGGCGCGGTGAGCCGCCACATCCGCATGCTGGAAGACTCGTTGGGTTTGGCCCTCCTCCAGCGCACCGCACAGGGTGCGATACCGACGGCCGAGGGGCAGCGGCTGGCGGAGGGACTCTCGACCGCCTTCGGCCTGATTCAATCGAGCGTCGAACAACTGAAGCCCGGCCCGCTCACGCTGGCGTGTTCCGAGTCGATCATGATGTACTGGCTCATCCCTCGGCTGAACCGCTTCAAGGAGGCCCATCCGGACGTCGAGCTTCGCTTCAACATGAGCCATGGGCCGATCGACTTCGCCCGCGACAGCGTCAGCGTGGCCATTCGTCTGTCATCGATCGAGCCTCCCAAGGATGTCGTGCGCACGGACGTCGCGAATGAGTGGATCGGGCCGGTCTGCTCGCCCGAGTACCTGCGCCACAAGCGGATTGAGTCGGTCGAAGATCTCGCTCGTGCACGGCTGATGGTCTCGCGCACCCGTCCGACGGCCTGGGCCGACTGGGCCAGTTGCAGCGGCCATTCGAAACTGGCGTTGCACGTCGACGAGTCTTTCGACCATTTCTATCTGCTCATCCAGGGCGCCCGCTGTGGCTTGGGCCTGGCCAACGTGCCGCGCATGCTTGTCCGTGACGATCTGACGAGCGGCACGTTGGTGGCGCCGCTTGCATTTGTGCGCGGTCCGAACCGGCTGTCGATCTGGGTTGCGCCTCACCTCAGCCGCCGACCGGATGTGGTCAAGCTGGTTGACTGGCTGCACGACGAATTGCGTGGGACGGAGCCGTAACTCGCCGTCCTCGGTACGACCGGCCATGCAGGCGGTCAGGTTCCCTTTTTTTCTCGGATCGCGCGTGGCGCCGCATGCGCGCGGGAAGCGGGAAGCGGGAAGCGGGAAGCGGGAAGCGGGAGTCACGCGACTTGATCGTTGAATTCCGCCGATCTCTGACCCGATGGCAATTGCACTGGCAGATCGGCACCAAACCGATTTGATTCGCACTGCCTATCAGCCGCGCTTCGCCGTGCAAGTTCGAGTCACTTGCATCGCCTGCGCCAACCACCGATAGCACAGGCACGTAAACACCTGGTTATCAGTGCTTGGCTGCCCGTTACACCCCCCTCACGCCGGAATTTGCAGGGCGGCCGGGTGATTCAGCCACCCGCCCCTACTGAGTTGCCTACGGCGGCCGGGAATCTGAACCGCCCAGACCGATGCGCTGGCTGGCCGGCGTATCCGGAACAACAACATTTTCCGATTCTCTTTTTTCACCGCCTTGACTGATCGGTGTCCGTCACGGAGACAGTAGTCCCAGTTTCATCTTCGATCCAGCCACGCCATGTGCCACGGCCCCTCGAGGCTTTGACCTCGTACTGGATCACGTACGTTCGACCAGGAAGCGCCACGAATTTCAGGCGGATGTGGTCGGCCCGGAACTGCGGGTGCGTCCTGAGGCCGACCACCACCGCGTGCTCGCCGGGCGAAAGCTCCCAACGAACGACCGGGCGGAGAACATGTGGGACCTGTTCGCCGTCGATCGAAGCCAAATACGTCGCGGCGCGCGGCCCTGACTCGACGATGGCGAGGCTGGACAATGGTTGCGTCTCCGTGCCAGGAAGGCGATACGGTGCGGCAGCGCAGCCCGCGAGCATCGCGGCGGTCAATGCGAGAGTCACCACGGCCTTGAAGTTTTTGTTCATGCTGACTTCTTTCTCTTGCTTCATTACCGATCGCTCTTGATCAATCTGGGGTCGAGGCCTGCCTCGGCACCTTTCCCCGTTCGACAGGTTTCAATTGCGCGCCGTGACGCCAGCTCGAAGCATCGAGCCAATTCCGCACGTGCGCCTGCTTCCTTCGCTCGGCGCTGCGCCGCCGCCTCGACCTGGAACCCCACGAGCCACTTCATGAGCAACACCAGGACGACCAGGAGGCCGATCAGAGCACCGACGAATGTCGATCGCCAGCTGCGAGTGCCTGAAGCCCGACCACCGGAGCCCTCGACTGTCTCGATTGCATGGGAATACCGCACCTGCGATTCACCGCCATGGACGCGCCGGCGCTTCTGAACTTCGACGGGTGCTTGCACTGCACGGCCAGCCATCAAAGACCCGATTCCCATGGCATGGTGTCATCCGTGCCGCTGGCGCCGCAATACGTCCAGGGCTCCGAACGTCCGTCACCGTCATAGCGCGAACCAAACCGAACGTTGTACACCGCCAGCGGTGACTGGGGAGATGGCCTGCGCAGCAGCCGACCTAGCCAACCTTGGGGCGATGGCGTCTCGGCACTGAACATGCCCAGCATGACCTCAAGTTCACGTCGCCACTCGGGTCCAGTGACAACCATGCTACCGATCTGATGGGTGTCGAGATGAACATATTCAAAGCCGCTGTCCTGCAACACCGAGAGGAACTGATCACGCCAGCGCGACTGGAGCACCGGGAAATGTTTGCTCAGAAACGACCAACGCGAACCGAGCAATGCGGCAGCCGCCTCTGTCCGTTTTACCAGGTAGGGCCAGACATCGGCAGGCTCCTGAGAATGCGCGTCGTTGTCAATATCCGGCGTATCGAACAGCCCCAGCCACAGAATCGGGAGATGGTACTTGGAGAGCAGATACGGAGAATCGTTTGACAGCGCCCCTCGCCCGGGTGGCATCCTGGTGTTTGAAAAGTAGAGTTCTGAATAGCTGCCCATGTTTGGCTTCAAAACGAGTCGACTGATGTCCCAATCAAAAGGATTTCAAAAGCTCGCGTTGAGATTGAATCCGAAGGTGGTTTTGGCTGTGCGATACCCCTCCGGCTTGCGGATCGGCGCGCCCATGAAGAAGTCATAGCTCAGCTTGCTCCACTGCCCCCGCACCCCGATGACCGCGCCCGCCAGGCTGCGGCCCAGCAGGTCCGCGGTCGAGCGCCCGCCGACATGCCCGTAGTCGGCGCCGACATACAGCTCCGCCCCGCTCTGCCCCATGGCCCAGCCGATGTCGTTGCGGATCAGCCAGCCGCGCTCGCCCATCAGGCTGGTCTCGCCATCGAAGCCGCGCACTGTGTAGCGCCCGCCGATGGCGAAGCGGTCCTGCGGCGTGAGCGGCGTGCGGTTCCACTGCGCACGCACCAGGCCGGAGTAGCGCAGCTTCTGCTCGCCCAGCTTGAAGGGCGCGTTCAGGCTCAGCTCGGCCGTGTACAGCCGCATGCGCGAGGTGCCCTCGCCGAATTGCTCCTCAGGTGCCGCAATGGCGCCGAAACCGCCGGTGCCGTGCTTGTAGGCCAGCGTGCCTTCCAGTGTCGCGTCGCCGATGAACTCCTTGTGGTTCAGCCCCAGCTCCCAGCCGCCCACCACCCGGTGCTGCACCTCGACCTCCGTGTCGTCCACGAAGTTGCGCGATTCGCGTCGGAAGCCCTTGAGCGCCAGCGTCGTCTTGCGGCGCTGGTCGCGGTAGATCAGGCGCGAGAGCTTGACCTCTGCGTTGTTCGTCTTGCCGGCATACACATAGTCCTGGTTCAACCCGGCCACGCGCTGGTGGTACTGGCTGTTGGAGGCCGTGAGGCCCAGCATCCAGTAGCCATAGGGCAGCGAGTAATGCACCGTCTGGCCTTCGGTGCCCTTGCCCGGATCGCTGAAAACGTGGCCGTTTATGTTGTGGTTGGCGCTGACGTAGAACAGGTCGTTCAGGCCGAAGGGGTTGTCCACCGACACCGTGGCGCCGGCCTGATAGCGGCCGGTGGCCTCGGTGCCGCTGTCGTCCAGGCTCAGGGTGACACGCCACTTCTTGGCTTGGACGTACTTGACCACGAGGTCGCTGTCGCCGGGCCTGGCATCGGGCGCGGTCGAGGGCTCGATCTGGATGTCGGCCTCGGCCGTGGGCGCGCGCTTGAGGTTCTCCAGGCCCTGCTCGATGTCGCGCAGGTTCAGCAGGTCGCCGACCCGCGCGGGAATGGCGGTGGCCAGCAGGGCGGAACTGCCGAGCAGGGTCGAGGAAGAATCCGGCGTCAGGCGGATAGCTGCGATGCGTCCTGGCACCAGCGACAAGGTCAGGGTGCCGGTGGAGAGATCCTGTGGCGCGGCCAGCACCCGCGTAGTGACGAAGCCGCGCGCAATCACCGCCTGCTGGGCGCGCGCGAGCACCACCTTCACGCCTGCGGTGCCAAGGCAGCGGCCGAGGGGTGAATCGTTGCCCTCGGGCCCTGAAAGATCAGAGACAGCCCATTGGAAGGCCTCGAATTGCTCGCCGACCAGAAGCACGCGGTCGATGCGAAAGCATGGGGCTTCGGTCTTGGGGATACGTGCCACCGGTGCAGGCGGTGCCGCCTGCAGGCGCTGGTCGACGGTGCGCTCGTTCTGCTCGCGCAGGGCGCGTTCGCGTTCCTGCTGGCGTTGCTGTTCGACGAAAGGCTGGGGCGTACTGGGCACTTGGGCTTGAGCCAACAAGGGGCCGCTCAGCAACACGCCGGCCAATATGCTACGTGAGTTCGCTTTCAAGTTCTCTCCCTCGATTTCCTTTTTTCCGCATCGTTGCACATCTGAATTACATCTGCCGTTTCGATACGCAATGATTCAGGTGCATTCGACGGGTTATTTCTTGGTCAATACGTCCATAGACAGTCCGACAACGTCAGGACAAAAATGTCACCATTGACCCTTGTACTTTCCGGCTAACCACATCGCCGCTGTCGCAACAAAGCTAGTGCCAAGAACAACAAGGAGCAGATTGAAAAGCTCAGATGAACTGACAGAAAAATAAAGCGCCCCATGGATTGCCCAGCGAATTAAGGGCATGACAAGCAAGGTAGCCAATGAAAAGCCGATGCTGAAAATGAACAGGCATGCCAAGAACAGAACCAAGAGCATTCTCAAACTGATGTCTCACTCACAAGAGATTGCGAAAAAATAGTGCCATCACGAATTCAAGGAGCACGAAACTTTTATTGCAAGGCACGCCTTTACGTAGACAACCCAGGCCGTTCTATTGCCTCCAAGGAATCGAACGGTCCGGCCTGCCACATTATCTGGCCAGCACGAAATTGACGAATCCATGTATCAAAAACATCCTCGCCAATGCCTCTCGCATGAAACGTCACATCCGGAATCTTCAGGGATATCGCCTGCAGCAAATCGACGAGTCCCAAGCCAATTTGATTAAACCCGGCGCTGTCCAGCCCCCGTCCCTCCGCTGCAATTTGCAAATCTTCAAGCACATCTGTGCTCCAAGCGAATCCTTCAAAGCACTCCTTCGCAGCAGCCATAAAATCTTCCACAGCAAGCGATCCCACGGCGTAATCTCCGTCATCCCACGACAAATCCAATCGCGTGTAATAGCTCACTTTTCAGTGCTCCTCAAATGCTTTGGCGACTCCGCCGACAAACAGATCCACCAGACGATTTAATTCGTTAGACAAAATCAGGACGAATAACGCCAGGCATATTCTCATAGGCCGCGAGTATCGTTTGAAGTGGATTTTCACCATCAGAATAGACAATCTTCAGCCATGTCGCCGCCCGCATATATTGCCCACCCCCAAGCCACTTCTCCTCCAAATAAGCTTGCAGCATCTTGCGCCCCGCCCTCAATAAGTCTTCCGCTTCGAATTGCTGTCGTGCCAGGTGTAGGCATCTAACATACCCAAAATCACAGGGCTTGAGCGCCTTTTTTAGGGATATTTCTTTTGCACCCTTCCAACGCTCGTACATGACGATTCCTGCTTCGAGAGCGCCTTCCTGATTTCCACTTTGACATGCGAATGCCATGAAGTCATCCAAACCATCTTGCAGAATTTCTTTGTCCTTCCAAGGACGCGTCTCGTGTCTCCAAGCGGATTCTTCATAAAGGCGCGCTTGATTCCACGCGGCGTCGTTATTGCGTCCTGTTTCCATCCATTCCCCAATGGCCTTGGCCTGATACAGAGCTGCGCGATGAAGGTCATGATTCACCCCAAATTTCTCGTCCTCTTCGATTGCACGATTCAGCCAATCATTGCTCCGGCGGACTATAGGTGCTACTTCAGAATGAAAACCGACCAGCCATGCGCGGATGCATTCGCTAAGCTCGGATGCTGCAACATTGCCCATGGGCCGCTCAACGGCATACTCGGTCCGTAGGGCTCGTGCCACAGCGCCGGGCGTTATCTCGCGAGTTCTAACAGGATTGAATTTCATTTCTTAACATGGAACGAAGTTGCAAAACTTCACCGGAACGGAATTTCTGGCTCGGCCCGAGCCAGTGGTGTTTGTCGTAAAATTTCCGTTTTGTAAATTGACGATCGCGGCGTCTTTTACTGGTTGCGGCAGGCTGGAGTTTTCAATCTGCTCTCGGGCCCTTGTAATTGCATCGTTGAGCGCTGTCGAGCCTGGTTCGAATGTCGGGCTTGATTGGATGATGCGGCTACTGCCGCGGTACTTATTGTCCCACAACGAGACTTCGCCATTGTTGCTGTTGACCGAGGTGACGTCGGCACCATGAGACCCAATAACATCACCATAGCTAATCACCGTTTCGCCGGGCAATTTCACAACCTCGTTAGCCAACCTCAATTCTTCAACATATCCGTTTCGATGAGAGTTTGCGATATTGGGATTGGACGAATTCAGTGCATTTGGCGTATAGCCCAGCCCTGCAACGGGGTCCGGCAATCGCGGATCGAGCTGAACGCCGTTGGTGGCGCGCGGCGGCTCCCCATTCTGGTTCATCACCACCGTCCCAGGCAGAGGGCCGTTGTTGGGCGTTGACGTTGACGTGTCCCCAATCGTCGGGTTCGAAGCTCCGTAGCCCGGGCTTCCTTGTCCGGGAAGAACTGTCCCCGGGGTCGTGGTGTTGCCACCTCCGACAGCGATAGGCACATTGATCATCGGATCTGGCGGAGGCAATGGATCTCTCGGATCAACCGGGATAGCGGCAGCGCCGGTTGGCTCGGGTGCTCTGACCTGCGAGGTGTTGATCGCGAGCATCATGGACGTGGTCAGCAAGGCAGAACAGGCCCGCGACTGTGCACACATGACCGCCAAGGCCTGTGCGTCCGCGGTCAAAGCGTTCCAGCCCTGCTGCAAAAACTGTGTGGAGATTTGCCCAATCCGCATGAGCAAGTTGATGCTGTTATTGCTTGCCTCATTGAAAGACCCAGCCGCGCCGGCGGTGCCGCCCACCGCTCCTCCAATTGCCAAGGCCACAGCTTGCGTCAGGCCCTGCGCGACAGCCTCGGGCAGATGAAGCCCGTAGATCACTCCACCAATTTCGGTGATGCTGAGCGATGCCGCAACCGCCCCAGCGGCACCACCTCCACCTCCCGTGAGCGCACCAACGCCCCCGTGGATTGCCGCACGATAGGCACCACCGGGACCCCACAGCCGCATGCCTTCAGCGTCTCCGTTGTCGGACGCTTCCCGGAACTTCCCGTCGGCATAGCTGCCGGCGGCACGTGAGGCCTGCGAACCGAACTGCGCCGTGAGTTGTACCTGCGCCCCCACATCGCGCATGGCCCGGTCGAAGTTCGTCTGCCGCAGCGCATTGGTGCCGTCGACTCCTGTGCGCACACCCGTGTTGCCCGCGATGCCAGAGATGCCGCTCTGCGTGGTGCTGGATTGGTTGACGTCGCTGCTGCCGACGCCCAGACCGCCGCTGCCGGAGGTGCTGACGCTCACGCTGTACCCGCTGCCCTGGAAGGTGTCGTGGTTCTGCAAGTCAGTCATCGTCAGGCTGCCAGTCGAGAAACTGTTCCTGCCGCCGGTCACTGCCGTGTCCGTGCTGCTGATAACGCCGCCGATGAGATTCGTATTACCTGCGACATTCACACCGAAGCCGCCACTTCCCGCAAGGAAGCCGCTTTGCTGTGTGGCGCTCGCGAAATCCCCGTCGCCTCGCATGTTGTGCGCACCAATGCTGACGCTCCCTCCAGAACACATATAGATGCAGAAGCTCCCGCTGAAGCTGCTTCCGCTGTTCTCGCTGTGGTATGTGCTGGTGTCCTGAAGCGTTTCGATGTGCAGGTTACCCCCCACCTGAGCATTGATGCGACTTCCAGAAACCGTCGCGCCTCGAACGGTGGTATCACCGCCGCTGGCGATATTGACGATTTGGCCGGCGTTGATGGTGGTGTTCGTCCATACGCCATCCGTGCCGTTGTCGCGCCCGCTCTGGCTGCCTGCCGCGATCTCCAGCGTGATGCCGTTCGTGTCACCGAAACTCACGCCCACGCCGATGCTCGAGTTGCTGCTGCGGCTGGTAGAGCTCTGCTCGTGACTGTTCGCCGCTGCCTCGAGCGTCACGTTGTTGTCCGCTGAGAGATTGACGTTCTTGCCGGCGTCGATCTCGCTCCCGCGTATGAGGACGTTGGAATCTCGCCCACCGCCGGTAGCGGTGATCGTGACGTTGCCGCCGGCTTGCACGCGCGAGCCCGCCGATGTATTGCTGCTTTGGGTGCTGGTGGTCTCGCTCGAACTGCTGCCGATCGTCAGCGTTGCCCCCATGCTGACCACCCCGGTGCCATCCTTGCTTTGGGTCACAGCCTGTTTTGCGATGTCCTGGTATGCCGAATATCCGCTCATCGCGATACTCGCGGCGCCCAGTGCGCGCATGCGGTCGTCCTTGGTGTCGCCCATGGCCTCCGATGTTTCTTCGACATTCCGCAAGAGGTCGATCAACGGCGCCTTGATTCCCAGCGTGATCCCGCCTTGAGAGAAGCTCTGCGTGCTCTCGCTGCGGCTCGTCTCGCGCGCCTCGACGATCTGCACGTCACGCGCCTGAATGTCGATATCACCGCCCGGCGCGACCACATCGCTGCCCACCTGGCTGTAGCGGTTGCCTGCGGTGATGATGACATTGCCCGCGATGGCGCCCACGGTGCTGCCCACCGCCGTGCTCTCCGCGCGGTTGCTGGTGCTGCGCATGTCCTGGTGGCCCCACGTCCAGCCCGAACTCGCATCGAACATGCCGCTCTTGGACTCTTCGCGGACATACTGGCTGTCCCGGGTCTGCGTCGCGGCCTCGATGGTGATGTTGTTGCCCGCCCAGAGTTCGGTGCCCTGGTCGCTCACCACGTTCGAGCCGCGGATGCGGATGTCGTTGCCCGCATCCAGCACCACGGTCTTGCCACCCAGGCTGCTGCCGATGACCCCGGTCGAACCGAAGGTGCCTTGCTCCATGCTGCGGTCGCTGCCCCAGAAGCCGCTGTCCTCGGTGCGGCGTCCCACATTGAGCGCGGAGGTCGACTGGCCGGCATCGATGGTGATATCGCGTTTGGCAGCCACTTCGAGCGCGCCATCCGCGCTGTTGACGGTGGCGGCGCGCACGTTGACGTCTCGACCGGCATGCAGGCTGATGTCTCCGCTGGTCTCGATGCGGGTGCCGACCTCCCGCGTGCTGGCCTCGGCGCGGTAGTTGCCGGCGTCTCGAACGGTGGCATCCTGTCTGGCGGTCGTGACGGTGCCCAGGTTCAGGTCGCGGCCGGCGCCGATCTCGGTCGTGCCTTCCTTGCCGTTGTTGGCGACGAGGGCGCCGATCAGGTTGACGTCGCGCCCGGCCGAAGCCACCAGCACGCCCTTGGAGCCGGTCACGTACAGGCCGGCGACGCGGTCGACGATGGTGGCGCCGCGCAAACTCGCGGCCCCGGGCGCGAAGTCCAGCGCCGGCGCGCTGGTGCTGGTCGTGCTGCGCACATTGATGTCGCGTCCCGCCTCGATCTTGAGCTGGCTCACCGCGTCGATCGTGCCGCCGATGTTGTTCAGATCGGTCCGGGCCTTGAGATCGAGGCTGCCGCCGGAGATGCGGCCGTTCAGGTTCTGGATGTTCTCCGCGGTGATCTTGACGGTCTCGCGCCCGGCAACGGTGCCGCTGTTGACGAGGTCGCCATCGAGCTTGATGTTGACCTGCTTGCCGGCCAGCAGGGCACCCGAGCCGTCGATGTCGCCGTTCTTCACGCGCACATAGACCTGCGGCACGAGCACGCGCTGGCTGCTGCCGTCCGGCAGCGTGACGGTCTGCTCCACGAGCCAGACGATGTCGCTGGTCAGCTGCGCCATCTGGGCATCGCTCAGCGCAATGCCCGGCCGCAGGCCGTATTGCCGCGCAAAGGTGAGGCCGGCGTCCATGAGGGCGGTGTACTGCGCCTCGTCGCTGTCGTAGCCGTCCAGGTAGCGGTAGCCCGTCAGTTGGGCCACCTGCTCGCGGATCAGGCGCTGCTCGTAGTAGCCGTCGCCCAGGCGCTTGAGGGCGTTGTTGGGGTCCTGCCCCAGGTTGTTCAACAGGTAGTCGCTGCTGAGCCAGTTGTGCCGGTTCGCAAAGCGCGGATCGGTCTCGATCAGGTAATGGCTGGAGGTCTCCGGATGCGTGCGGAACAGGCTGGCCGTGGGCAGCGTCAGGCCCGGCCAGGTCGTACGCACGACCTGTGTCGTTTCCGAACTGGCCGCCAGGTTCACTTCGATGATCGGGTGGACGATCGGGCCTGCCGCGCCACCCGTGCCAGCGCCAGGCGCATTCACCGGGGTGCCGGTGCCACCGGCCACGCCGGTGGGGCCGCTCCCATTGACACCGCTGGCACTGGCCACGCCCTGGCTGGTATGGCCGGGCGTCAGGGTGCCGGTCGACCCGCCGCTGCCGACCACGGTCACATTCCCTTCCTGCCGTGCGGCAGCCAGGGTCACGGTGATGGGAACGCTGGTGTTGTACGGAGTGACCTGCGTCGCGTCGCCCGTCCCCGCCTGGAAGTGCTGCCAGCCGTTGCGCGTCTGCGCGCCCGAGACCTCCACGTTGTTGTTGGCGATGGTGCCGCCCGTGACGTTGAGCGCGCCGCCGGCCAGGATCTGGCTCATGTCGTTGGTGCCGCTGCCGACGGCAATGTCCATCTTGCCGCCCGCGATGATCCGTCCGGGCGATGAGGTCTGCAGCACCGGGGTGGTGGTCGACTCGGTGTAGACCCAGGCGTAGTAGGAGCGCGCGTAGTTGTCGTAGACGTCCCGGATGAAGGCCTCGGTCGCGGCATCGAGGCGCTGGTGAGCATCCAGGTAGGCGGCGCGCTGCGTATCGTCGGCCGGCGTGTCCGTGGCCGGCGGCGTCACGCCGAATGTGGCCCAGATCGGATCGGTGCGCGAATACCAGGCACCCGGCTCCGTATAGGACTCGGTCTGATCGATGTTCACCTGGCGGGTGCCATGCAGGTCGCTGCTGTTGCGCGGCGGGTTCGCGTAGTAAGTCCCGTACCGGGACAGCGGATAGCTGGCGGACGGCACCAGGATGCCGGAGAACTGGCCGGACACGGGCCCTGCCGCGTAGCTGACGAAACTGGGCCACAGCACGCCCATCAGGTGCTCAAAATCGACGGAGGGCCCCCCCACACTCACGAAAACCAGCTGGCTCGGGTCGTAGCGCGTCGCGCTGCCGGGCAGTGCGTATTCCGTGTGCTGCTTGCCGTCGGAGATGGTCTGGGTCGTCCACGTCACGCCGCCGTTGGTGTTGTTCAGGACATTGGCCTTGATGTCCATGTCCTGCACGGCCTCGATGGTCGCCGCGTGGTTGTTCAAAACGCCGGCGGCCTCGCTGGCCTTGCCGTCCACCAGCTTGCCGCCGATGTAGAGGTTTCCGGCGCTGAGGATCAGCGCGCCGTTGCGGTTGTTGACGGTCCCGGCGCCGATGTCGAGGCGATCGCGCGCGGCGATGGTGCCGGCCGAGGCCACGCCGTTGACGGTTTCGGTGTCGTTGTTGAGCGTGCCGACGCCGATCGAGATCTGGTCGCCATAGATGCGGCCGGTGCCGAGGTTGTCCAGCGTGGTGGCGTTGATGCGGGTGGTCTGGCCGTCGATCACGCCACGGTTGGTGACCGTGCCGCTGGCGTTCAGCGTGGTGGTCTTGCCCTGGATGTCGCCGGTGGCGGTGTTGTCGATATCCTTCGCGGAGAGCGTCAGGTCGTTGCCGGCGGCGAGCCTGCCGCCGTTGGTGATGTCGCCGGTCGTCGAGATCGTCAGGTTGTGGTTGGCGACGGTTTCGCTGCCCGCCGCGAAGGTGATGTCCTCGGTGACTGCCAGCGTCATGTCGCCCAGCGACAGGAGCTTGCCGTCCCATGTGACCGAGCCGGCGTCGAGAACGACGTTCTTGCCGCCGACGAGGGTGCCGCCGGTGTTGCGCACCGACAGGGTCTTGGCCGCGCCGGGGTCTCGGATCGTGAGCGTGTCACCAGCGGACACCAAGCCAGCGCTGTTGTCGATGTTCCCGTTGCTGCTCAGCGTGGTGTTCTGGTCGGCACGGATCGCGCCGGAGGTATTGACGATCGACTGCGCAGCGATGTCGACGTTCTGGCCTTCGATGCCCTGCTCTGTTCCCTGGGTGTTGATGTTGACGACGCTGCCGGCACCGAGCGTCGTCGTGGCCGTCGAGCGGATCAGGCCGCCGGTGTTGGTCAGTGTCCCGGCGTTGATGCCGAGATTGCCCACCGCCAGGGTCTGGCCGCCGGTGTTGTCGTATTTGGCACCGTGGGTGTCGATAGCCACCGTGGACTGCCCGAGCACCATGCCCCCGCCCGTGTTGGAGAAGGCCTGCGTATCGGCAACCAGCGCATTCTTCGCGCCGATGAAGCCGGCTGCGTTGTCCACGTCCCCCACGTTCATCAGCGTCAGCGTGTCCGCGCTCGTGATGCCGCCCGCCGCGTCTTCGGGCGTGGTGCGATAGCCATTGGCGTTGGTGTTGATCAGTGCCTTGCCGTCGGTATCGATGGTCAGGGCTCCGCCAGACTGAATCAGGCCCGCGTCGTTGTTTAGCGCCCCCGAGTTCACAGCCGCGGCGGTGGTGGCAGCCAACGTGCCCTTCGCACTGTTGTCCAGTGAATTGCCGCGCGTGTTCACGGACAGGCTGTTGCCGAAGATCTTGCCGCCGACATTGCTCAGTCCGCCATTGACCAAGTTCGTTGCGGCGCCGGCCTGCAAGGTGCCACCGTTGTTGGTCGTCGCACCGGTCGTCGTGACGCTCAGGTTGCCGTTGACGGCGGCCACGGTTCCGCGGGTGTTGTCGAAGGTGCCAGCCACAAGCGTCGTGTTGCCATTGGCCGCCAGCATGCCGCCGACGTTGGTCGCGGCGCCGCCGATGGTGGCGGTCAGATCGCTGACAGCGGTCACGCTGCCGGCATTGTTGTTGAGACTTCCGGCGGTAACGGTGGTGCTGCCGCCCGAACCGATCGCGCCCTTGTTGCTGTTGTCGAGCAGGCCGCCCACGGTCAGGGCGAGGTCGGACGTCCCGGCCGCACGGATGGTGCCGGCCTGGTTCGACAGGCTGCCGGCTGCGATGTTGGTGTTGCCGTTGCTGGCCAGCGTGCCGCCGCTGTTGTCCAGTGCGCCCACCACCGTGATGCGCGTGGTCTCAGTGCCGGTCTGCACGATCTGGGCGCCGGAGCGGTTGCCGAGCGACCCGGCGTCGATGGTGATCTGCTGGGCGCTGACCGCAGCCTTGGCGCCGTCTTGGTTGAAGGCGCCCGTTATGTGGACCGCCAAAGCGCCGTTGCCGGTGATCTGGCCGCCGGTGCCGCTGTAGCTGCCGCCCGCGATGGCGAGCGTGCCGGCGCCGGCATGCTCGATCTTGCCGCCAGCGTTGGTAATGGTTGCGCCGCTCAGGCTGAGGTTCTGCCCGTTGCTGGCGATGCGTCCGCCGTCGTTGTTCAGGGTGCCGCTGGTGGCGATGGTGGTGGCGCCCGTGCTGGTCTGCACGATCTCGCCGCCGTTGGTGTTGGCGATGTTCGAGGCGTTGAGGTCCAGTTGGCCGGCACTGAGCGTGCCCGCGTCATTGACCAACGTCTGGCCAGACTCGGCGTTGGCCGTGATGCGGAGGGTGCCTTGCGTGGCGACCGTGGCTTTGCTGCTGGTGACCACGTTGCCCTGCGTGGCAGTGACCGCGATGTTGGATGCGCTGGTCTGGCTGGCCGACAGATCGACGCCTGCGCCCTGCAGCGCGGCATTGCCGGCTGCCAGGTTGGTGCCGTGGGCGACCATTGCGCCGGTGCTCGTCACGTCCAGGTCGCCCGCCCCGCCGAGCATGCCGTCGCTTTGGATACCCGCACCCAGCACCCCCGTGCTGCCGCCTTGCAGGCTGCCGGCCGTGATCGTGGCGTGGCGGCCGGCGGTGACGCTACCGTCATTCACCAGCGCGCCGCCGATCGCGACATGGATATCGTTCGCGCCGCGCAGGCTGCCGCTGTTGCTCAATGAGCCCGCTTGGATGTCCAGATCCGTGGCCGCGTTGATGCTGCCGCCGCTGCCGTTCACCATCTGGTTGGTCACTGCGAGCTGCACGCCGGCCTGGGCGGACTGGATGCTGCCGCTGGTGTTCTCCAGCGAGCCGCTGCTCAGCGTCAGCGTCTGGTTGGAAGCCAGGATGCCGCCGCTGTTGAGGGTGGCTCCGCCCACGCTCGCGGTCAGCGCGCCCGTCGCCGAAATCGATCCGCGCGTGTTGTCCGCCTTGTCGCCGACCGCGAGGTGGGCATCGGTCGCGCTCGTCAGTACGCCGTCGACGTTGAGCAGGTCGCCGCTGGTGGCGATGTTCAGCGAGCCGGCATTCAGCCGGCCGCCCGAATTGTCGAACTGGCCGACGGTGGCCGTAAAGCCATTGCTGACATTCAGCGTGCCCCCCTGATTGTTGAAGGTGGGCTGGTTGACCGTCATGCTGGCGACGCTCAGGGTGCCGCCCTTGTTATTGATGTTGGCGCTTTGCAGCTCGATCGGGCCGCCTGCATAAATGCGGCCGCCGTCATTGAGAATCACGCCCGCTGCTGTGACGGTCCCGGGCGATGGCGCCACATACGGTGCGGGGGAGACCGTGCCGCCGGTTCCTGCGCTTCCACCCGTGCTGGGCGTGCTTGGGCTGGTGGTGCCGCCATCGGTACCGCCACCTGTGCTCGGACCCGTGCCACCACCGGGCTGCGACGGGGTGTCCGGGACCGGCTCCAGCCCGACCACGCCGCCGGCCGTGTTGCTCAGGATCGGTGCCGAAATCGTCAGCCCCGTGCTGCTGGTCTGGCGGATCGTGCCGCCATTGCGGTTGTCGATATCGCTTGCCGTGCTGGCGAGTTCCAGCCGTGCGCCTTCGAGCGTGCCACCCTTGCCGTCAAGCGAGTTGGTCAAGCTGTCTTGCGAGGCAATCTTCAGATTGCCGCCGCTGCTGATGCGACCACTGTTGCCCAGACTCGCGGCCGCGAGGTTCATATCGGCCGTGCCCTGGATCGTGCCGATGTTCTCCAGGCGTCCGGCGCTGGTGACGACCACCTGGCCCGCACCCATCAGCGCGGTGGCGCCCGGTGCAGCCTGGATGGTGCCGGCATTGCGCACGCCGAGGCCGGCCTCGGTGCCCACGAGCACGATCTTTCCGGCATACATGCCGCCGAGGGCGGCCACGTCCAAGGCAAAGGTGGGGGCCGCACCGGTGCCGGTCGTCGGCGTGATCTGGCTGTGGTCGGCGCTGACCGCGTTCGCACCCGTCACCACCTTCAGCTCGCTGGCCCAGATCCCTGCATTGGCTTCCACGGCACGCGCAAGGATCGCGGCGTAATCCGTCTTGCTCGCATCCAGGCCTGCACCGTTGATCGTGATGGTGCCGCCCCGCACCAGGAAGCTGTCGAGGCCGCCGAACGCATTGAGCTGTGGCGTCCCGGTCGTGAGCGTTGCACGGCTGGCGTTGATGAAGCCGGCACCGTCGACGCCGATGCCGGCGGGGTTGGCAATGATGACCTCCGCGCGCTGCCCCGCCACTTCCATGTATCCGCGAAGCTGGCTCGGATTTCCGCTGTTGACCTCGTTGAGGATGATGCGAGCCGGCCCGCCCGCGAGGTAGGGATTGCCTTGGACGATGCCGCCGAGCTGTGTGGCTGCGTTGACGCGGCTGTTGTTGAAGATGGCCCCGTTCGGGGCCACGTTGAACTGGTTGTAGACGTTGCGGGACACACCCGCCGCACTCGGGGTCTGCACGTTGATCAACGGGACGCCGTTCGGCGCGACGAGCACGGTGGGGCGCAGGTTGCCGGGAACATTGGGCGCCCCGACGATCTGGGCAAGCGCAGACGGGGCCATCAGCATGCCCGCAAGGACGGCTCCCACGAGCATCGGCGCAAAGGCCGCCGCACCGGCGAACGCGCCGCTTGCAACGGTGGTCGCCTTCGACGATCCCTTGCCGGTGCTCTTCGCGGTCTCCTGAACCACCATGCGCAGGCCGCGCCTGGCGTTGAAGACGATGCGATGCAAATGGCGATTCATGTCTGGTGCTCCCTCTAGGATTGGCTGCCGGACATCGTTATTTCTGTGACAAGATGCTTCGGCGGGCCGATTATGGGAGGGCAGCGTCCTCGTTCGTGCGGTACTTATTCACGAATCAGAGATACTTGAAAACTGGCGTCCACGGATGTAAGGCGCAGGCATTACACCGACAGCATTTATGTTGGACCGGCACCACGATCGGGCGTGAAACGTGGCGCCACAGAAAGGGGCGGCGTGCGAATAGCGGGGGGTACTTCGCCGCATGGGCTTTGCACCATGAATTCGGTCGATCTCACCGTCAGGGCATTCGGTTTCGGCGCCGCTGCAATCCTCGTGAGGCGAGTCGATTGAGGCCAGTTCAGACGGCCTCAGTCAGTGATCATTCCGTCGCGTTGCGCGTCTGCCAGGTAGGCCGACAACCTTTTGCGCGCTTTGTAGTGCGGCTCGGTCGCCACTTGCAGGCCTCTCGGCCCTTTGATGCTCGCCAACATCGACAGGCTCACTAAGCCAAGTTCGGGAAAACCGGTGCCAACATCAATGAGCCCGTAAGCCAGGTCTCCGTCCACGTCCAGAGCAGTCAAGACCCACGATAGGCCGGCATCCGGTGTGTAAAGCTTGAGAACGGGATAGGGATCGGTGTCCTCGCCGCGAGCGCGGGCCGCGCCATTGGAGAGCATCTGGCTGCGTTGCTCTTCGGTCAGCAAGAACATGGAATCTCCAAGGATCGGGCACCCGCTGTTCTTCAGCGACGCGCCAACCGATTTCCAGTGACGGTTCGCTCGGGCTAACACAACTGTGTAGACATTCTCGACAGCAGAACGGTGGCTCTGCGTCGGTTGCGGGTTGCTTCTTACATACCTCAAGTTCCAAAGAACAGCGAGGCCCGACACCCCTCCTTCGCAGCATCTCCATGGCGAATGTGCGCCGCGCATGCGTGCCCAAAATTGCCGGCTTTGAACTGGCGGTACATGCTTCGAGCCTTCAGCCGGTTGAACGGGCATCAGCGTTCCAGCAGATGCGAGGCCTGTCCACAGCCGATCAGGCGAGTACGCATGACCTCTGAAGCGACACGGCCCTGTTCACGAGCGGGAGATCAACCTACGATAACCAAAGGCACGTCAACGCCCTAGTACTGCCGGTTGACCCGCCTACGCCAAGCTCCCCTTGTATTCCGACGGTGAGTACATGACGACCAGCGCAGTTGCAGGCCCTGAAAGGCTGTGCCTGCGATGCGGAATGCGGGCATCGAATGCAGCGTGTCGCCGGACTCCAGTACATGGGTCGGCATTGCCCGGCTGCGAGAGGCTGTGATGCGGCCGGCACCGTCTTAAACGCAGTTGCTGAACTCGTGGCGGTCGGCGTAACCGGGACTCGGCCAGTCAGAACGAACGAATCGCTGTCCTCGCGGAGCATCGCGCCGTAAACGGCCGAAGCAGTCCGCGTTGGCCTGGAACGCAGCAGAGAGACTCCGGGGTCAGCAGACGTCCATAGCGCAACGCTGAAGAAGGCCCTCTCTTTGACGGCTCAAGCGCTCGCGAAGTCCCGAATACAGATGCTCTACCATAGTTGACAGTCGTGGCAGACCGTGGCGATTGCGCGGATACACCAGGGCCAGGGGGCGAGTTGGTGGCTCGTGCGCCTGCAACACCGGCACAAGGTCGCCGCGCTCGAACGCGTCTTGCACCTGATAGTGTAGAAAGCGCCCAAATCCCTGACCCGCAATACAAGCAACCAGACTGGCGCCGACGGTGTTGCAAGTCATCTGGCCCTCGACCTTGACGCGCGCGGGTCGACCATTCACAGCGAAGTCCCAGACTGCCGCATCGCCTAACCCCGCGAAAAGAATGCAAGGCCGCCCGGCCAGATCCTTTGGAGTGTTCGGCATACCTTGAGTAGCAAGCAGCGAGGGGCTCGCGGCCACGACCTGCCGAATATCGGTCACATGGCGCGCGACGAGTGACGAGTCTGTCAGTGGCGCAATACGAATTGCCAAGTCGATGCCCTCTTCGACGAGATTGACGACACGGTCTAGGAGAAGCAATTGCACGTCCACGCGCGGATGGAGCTTCAAGTAGCCTGCAACGAGCGGTGCGACATGCAGTTCGCCGAAGTTGACGGAAGCCGTCAGCGTGAGACTTCCTGTCGGTTCGGCGTGAGCCCGGCTCATCGCTTGCTCAGACTCGGCGATAGCCATGCGAATGGCCGTCGCGTGATCGCGATACGCCAGCCCCTCCTCCGTGATGATCACCCGCCGTGTAGTGCGATTGAAAAGCCGCACGCCGAGATGGTTCTCCAAGGCGGCGAGCGTCCGAACGACGCTGGGTAGCGACTGGGACAGCGCGTCGGCGGCGCGAGTCAGATTGCCGCGCTCGGCTATCGCGAGAAAGACGTCGATCGCGTGCAGTAGGTCCATGCGTTCCAGATTACTGCGTCTAGCGCAGTACTTAAATGGCTTTCGCAGCATTTATCTATTCCATCTGGAACAATAAATTTGCCTTCGAGGCGGCACCTCATCTACCTCCAGTCATCGCCGCCATCGAAAGGAAACCCTGTGAAAACCATCATTGTTGTCTTCTCCGATCCCAAGTCCGGCAGTGAGGAGGCCCTGGGCCGCGTCTTCAACGCCCTGTTTCTTGCCTACGAACTGAAGGAAAAGCAACGGGACTTCGATCTCGTCTTTCAAGGCGCGGGCGTTCGCTGGCCCGCAGAACTCGCGCAACCTGAGCATCCTGCCCATGCGCTCTACAAGGCCGTGCTGGATCGAATCGTGGCCTGCGGCGGCTGCGCCGACGTCTTCGGTGCAGCCGGCAGCCTTGCGCCGACGGGCATCAACCTTGTGCGCGACAAGTCGATCCCCGGCACGACCGGCGTGCTGGATCTGTCGCAGCACCTTGACGCCGGCCACCGCCTGGTGACCTTCTAACGGCACGCGCTCGCGCTTCGGATCGACACATGGACGACACCCTCTTTCATCCTGGCGAGCGGATGGTGCAGGAGCGGACCGGAGAGCGCGCCATCGCGCTGCTCAATGGGCGCAACATCTCTGCGCACATCCCGGCTGCCGCCAGCAACTTCGTCGCCCAGCAGCGGTGGTGTGTCATCGGCGCGGCCGACGAGAGCGGCTCTGTCAGTGCCAGCCTGTTGACCGGCCAGCCCGGCTTCGTGCAGACCGCAGACGAACTCGCCGGTCTGCGCATGGCGCTCGATGATCCACATGATCACTTGCGAGCTGCTGCGCCGATCGGCACGCTACAAGCAGGCCAGTCGATCGCCGTTTTGCTCATCGACTTGCAGACGCGCAGGCGCTTGCGAGTGAACGGGCGCGTCGCCTCGGTGTCGGCCAATTTGCTCGACGTGACGGTGGGGCAGGCCTTTCCGGTCTGCCCCCGGTACATCCAAAAGCGCGAGCCGGAATTCGACAGCCCCGATACCGCGTGGCCGCAGGCGCTGCCAGTGGCGGGCTCTGCCCTTGACGGGGCGGTCGCGAAATGGATCACCGCCGCAGACACGCTGTTCATTGCGAGCCTTGGCCCGTCCGGCGAAGCCGACGTGTCGCATCGCGGCGGCCGGCCCGGTTTCGTGCAGATCGCCGGCAACGTGCTGCGTATCCCGGACTACAACGGCAACAGCATGTTCAATACGCTGGGCAACCTCGCGGTGGACTCGCGCTGCGGCCTCGTCATGCCCAATGAAGACGGGGTGCAGCAACTGCAATTGAACGGGCGCGCTCGGGTCTGCTTCGATGTGCCCGACGACGCCGAATCGACCGGCGGCACGCGGCGGTGGATCGAATTCACCCTCGAGTCCTGGCGCATCTCGCCGCTCAACCGGCCGTTGCGCTGGCGCCTCATCGAGGCCTCGCCTTTCAATCCTTGAGCAATCAACGTGGAACCGTTTGAATTGATTGTCGTCGGCAAAGAGATGGTTGCTGCGGACACTGTCAAGCTGAGACTGCAGCGCGCCGATGGAGGGCCCCTGCCCGTTGCGCAGCCGGGCGCGCACGTCGTGCTGGACTTGGATGGCCGTGTGCGACGCTTCTCGCTCCTTGACGCCGACTCGGCGCCCGCGCACTACGAGATCGGCGTGCTGCGCACGGCGAACAGCCTGGGCGGCTCGCACTTCGTGCATGACCGGCTCATGGTGGGCGATCGCCTGAGCCTGCTGGCGGTAGCCAACGAATTCGCGCTGGACACCGGAGCACCTCATGTTTTGCTGCTCGGCGGAGGCATCGGCATCACGCCTTTGCTTAGCATGGCTCTTCGGCTCAGCGCCCAAGAACGCAGCTTCGCACTGCACCAGGTAGTCCGCGATTCGTCGAGGCAGTGGCCAAAGCCGCCGAGCCTGCAGATGTTCGTTCACATCGGCCGTGCCGGCCTGGACCTGCGAAAGCTCCTTGCGGAGCAACCGGCGGGAGCGCATGTCTATGTCTGCGGCCCGACGAGCCTCACTGATACGGTGCGCACAGCTTCCCGCGGACTCGGCTGGGAGACGCACCGCATCCACGCCGAGAGCTTCGGCATGGCTGCCGACGCGAGGGACGCACCGCTGCGCGTGACGCTCACACAGTCAGGTTTGACATTGGACGTCGCCCCCGGTACGTCGCTGCTTGATGCGTTGCTTGCCGCGGGCGTTTGGACAAGCTACGAATGCCGCCGTGGTGTCTGCGGCTCGTGCCTCACAGAGGTCGTTCGAGGACGGCCCATCCACCGTGACACCCTTTCCCCCGGCCTGCGCGTCGGCGGAATGTGCACGTGCGTCTCTTGGGCCGTGGGCCCGGAACTTGAGCTCAACCTGTAATCGCGAACTGCCGACCCCTGTCCTTCCGAGGGATGCGGCCTCGCGCGTTGTCCAGAGCGGCTCGGCACGGGGTTACCTCGCATACCAAGCGAATCCAGCGTTCGTGTAACCCGATGGCCGCACAGCCTGCACAACCAGCGCACCGAAATCGAAAGCGGTCTGGATCTCCGTTGGCACTGTTCCGCTGACTGAACGGTGAATTCGTCTTCAACTGGTTTATCAATTTAACCGTCTCTGTAGAATTTTTTGCATGCGGTACGAAACCAGTCAATCGGCTAATTATTCTTTAAAAAGTATCTAAAAAGTTTGAGCATCGGGGATCTCACTTCCGCCATTGCGGTGCTCATGGTGGTTGACCCGGCAGTGCCGACAACGCAATTCGAGAGTGACGGCGACCCTTCTGAATAACACAACGATCAAAGTATGCAAGTCACTAGATGCTCACCCATTGAATTCGCCACCTCGAACCGCCTAATTCCGAATGCCTGTCTCACACGGAGCAACCGATGACCGATTCCATAGTTCCAAATCAACCTGCCGACTATGTTCCAGCCAAAGTCTGGAGCCCGAAGAACAACTATGGCGGTACGTTCGGCAGCATCAATCGCCCGGTTTCTGGCGCGAGGTTCGAGAAGGAGTTGCCGGTCGGCAAGCATCCTCTGCAGCTGTACTCGCAGGGGACCCCGAACGGACAGAAGATCACAATCATGCTGGAGGAGCTTCTGGCGGCAGGGCATCGAGGCGCCGAATACGACGCGTGGCTGATCGATATCTTCAAAGGCGATCAATTCGGAAGCGGCTTCGTGGACATCAATCCCAATGGCAAGATTCCGGCGCTCGTTGATCACTCCACGGATCCAGTCACGCGCGTCTTCGAGAGCGGTTCCATCCTCGTTCATCTTGCAGAACGATTCGGCGCTTTCCTACCGACCGAAGGTCGGGTGCGGACGGAGACGTTCAACTGGTTGATGTGGCAGATGGGCTCGGCCCCCTTTGTCGGCGGAGGACTGGGCCACTTCTACGCCTATGCACCGCTAAAGATCGAGTATGCAATCGACCGATACGCGATGGAGACCAAACGGCAGCTGCATGTGCTGGACACGCATCTGGCCACGCACGAGTTCCTCGCTGGGGATCAGTACACGATCGCGGACATGGCGGTCTGGCCGTGGTATCCAGGCAGCCTCTATGGCGTCTACAACACGCACGAGTTCCTGGCCGTCGAGGAATACACGCATCTGCTGCGCTGGTACAGGGCGATAGCAGCTCGCCCCGCAGTCGCGCGCGGCTGGGTCGTCAACCGCGTTTCCGGAGAGCCGGGCACCTTCCTTCGCGAGCGCCACGACGCCAAGGACTTCGAGTCATTACAGCAAGTCAAATAGTCACCGCTCCCAGCCCCAGGCTGCACGACCACCCCACCCGCACGCGTCGCGCGCCCTGGTCCGGGCTCTCAAAAATTCAACCGTGTCTCCCAGGGCGATGCCTTCGCCCTTGGAGCTGCCGCATGGACATCCCCGCGGCGCACGCAAGCATCCAGGCAATTTTCCAGTCCAGCAGACCGCCATACCCAGCGGCGTTTTCCAACCATCAAGGCTTTTTTTATGAAACTGTATTACTCCCCTGGCTCTTGCGGGCTTGCTTCGCAAATCGCACTGCGAGAGGCCGGACAGGCGTACGACCTGATCAAGGTCGACTTCAAGACAAAGACGACGGTCGAAGGCGACTACCTGAAGGTATCGCCCAAGGGCTTCATCCCTGTGCTGAAGATGGACGACAGCGACCTGCTCACCGAGGGGGCGGTCATTCTGCAGTGGATCGCAGACAAGAACCCGGCCGCCAAACTCCTGCCACCCTTCGGAACCCGCGAGCGCTACACGGCGCTGGAGTGGCTCAATTTCGTGGCAAGCGATCTGCACAAGGGCATGGCCGTGATGTTTTCGCCATTCCTCGATGAAGCAACGAAGAAAAGATTTGCGGATGGCAACCTGACCAGCAAGTTCGAATACATCGACGAACACCTGTCCCGGAACGACTACGTCCTGGGCGCGCAATTCTCGGTCGCCGATGCGTATCTCTACAACGTCCTGTCATGGCCGTCGAGGGTAAGGATCGACATCACCGGCTATGCCTTCATCCAGAAGTTCATGGCACGCATGGAGCAACGGGCCAGTGTGCGCGCGGCTTTGCAAGCCGAAGGCCTTCTGGCGAACGACTGAAATCCAAGCCCTCCCGAGGAACCTTCATGCCGACACTTTTCGATCCCATCGCGCTGGGCGCGCTCAACGCGTCCAATCGCACCTTCATGGCGCCGCTGACCCGGGCGCGCGCCACCCGCGACCATGTGCCGACGCCGATCATGGCCGACTACTACGCGCAGCGCGCCACGGCCGGGTTGATCATCGGAGAAGCCACTGGCATTTCGCGCCAGGCCGTTGGCTGGCCCTATGCACCAGGACTGTGGTCCTCTGAGCAGGTCAAGGCCTGGATGCCCGTCACGCAGGCGGTGCATGACAAAGGCGGGCTCATCTTCGCGCAGCTTTGGCACATGGGCCGCATGGCCCACTCGGCCGTGACGGGCCGTCAGCCTGTATCGGCCAGTGCCACGGCCATGCCGGGAGATGCGCACACCTATGAAGGCAAGATGCCGTTCGAAATCGCAAGACCGCTGGCGACCGAGGAAATCCCAAGCCTGATCTCCGACTATGTCAGCGCCGCAAGCAACGCCATGGCCGCGGGCTTCGACGGCGTTCAGATCCACGCCGCCAATGGCCAGTTGCTCGATCAATTCCTGCGGGACGGCACCAACGCTCGGACTGACGAATACGGCGGCAGCATCGACAACCGGGTGCGGTTGCTGCGCTTGGTCACGCAAGCCGTTGCAGACGAAGTGGGCGCCGATCGCACGGCCGTGCGCCTGTCCCCCAATGGCGAGAGCTACGGCGTGGACGACAGCAACCCGGCGCCGCTGTTCACCGCCGCGGCGGAGATGCTGAACGCTATCGGTATCGCCTTCCTGGAGTTGCGAGAGCCTGGCCCGGACGGGACATTTGGCGCAACCGACGTCCCCAGACTGTCGCCTCAGATTCGCAGGCATTTCAAGGGCGCCCTGGTGCTCAACAGCGACTACGACGTGGCGCGCGCCAAGGCCGACCTCGACAGCGGCTTGGCCGATGCGATCAGCTTCGGGCGTCCCTTCCTGGCCAACCCTGACCTGGTCTGGCGCCTGCGCCACGGCGCACCGTTGACCAAGGACGAGATGGCGACCTACTACAGCCAGGGAGCTGAGGGCTACACCGACTACGAGACGCTGATGTGCAGCAAAGCCTTTGATTGAGCGGCTGGCCGCTGCCCGCGCCATCCCGCAGTGAGTTGGGACAGCGAAATTTCTTCCATTCCCGCCGGACGCCAGGTTGGCGCCGGCACCCACAACCTTAGAAAAGGAACAAGAATCATGATGCAAGATTGGAACGGCTACCGGACGTCTCTGCTGGAGCGCGTGGGCGATTTCGCCAAGCAAAGTCCCGACGTGATGCGCGGGATGGCGGCCCTGGACAACGCCGCCGCAAAAACTGGCCATCTCGAGCCCAAGATCCACGAACTGATCTCCCTGGCCGTCGCCGTCACCACGCGTTGCGACGGCTGCATCGCCGTGCATACCAAGAAGGCCGCGGAGGCTGGCGCCTCGCTCGAGGAAGTTTCCGAGGCACTGGGCGTGGCCATTGCGATGAACGCCGGAGCGGCGCTCACGTATTCGGCCCGCGTGGTCGAAACGTATCAGCAACTGCCCGGCAAGTAAGCCGCTGCAGGAAGCGCCTTTGGCTTCGTCCCCGGTGGCCGCAAGTTCTTGCCTGTGCCGGCGGGTGGCAGCCCTTCGTCAGCGCATGGTGGCGTGGTTCAGGAACAATTGCGCTACCCACTCGACGAACACACGCACCTTGGCCGAAAGGTGGCGGTTCTGCGGATACACCACGTGGATCGGCAGTGGTTCGTTGGTCCAGTCGTCCAGGACGGATACGAGCCGCCCGTCTTTGAGCATTGGCGCCATCAGGAAGTCTGCCATCTGCACGATACCCAACCCGGCCAGCCCTGCAGCCGTGTACGCATAGCTGTCGCTCAATGCGATGTGACTGGACAAGGCGACCTGGATCTTCTCGCCGTCCTTCTTAAAGTACCAATCGAACATCTTGCCCGAGCGTGCGGAGAAATAATTGACGCAGCTGTGGTGTACCAGATCGTTGGGATGCATGGGCCGGCCATGGCGTTTGAGGTAGGCCGGCGAGGCACAAGTGGTGTAGTGCATCGTGCCGACGCGGCGCGCGATCAGGCTGGAATCGGTCAGGCGACGGCCTCCGCGAATCGCGCAATCTACCCCTTCCTCGACCAGGTCCACCTGCCGGTCGCTGCAACCCAGTTCGAGCCGGATGTCCGGATACCGCTCGACGAAGTCGGGAAGCGCGGGAATGATCACCTCGCTGGCCAGGCCGGTGGGGGCGTCGATACGCAGCCTTCCCGCGGGGCTGCCCCTTGTTTGAGACACGCAGTCTTCGGCTTCGCGCACCTCCGACAGAATGCGCATGCAGCGTTCGTAGAAGGCGGCGCCTTCAGCGGTGACGCTGACGTGCCGTGTGGTCCGGTTCAGAAGCTTGACCGACAGCGAACCTTCCAGCGACTGGATCAAGGTTGACACCGTCGCTTTGGGAAGTTTCATGTTCTCGGCCGCGCGGGTGAATCCGCCGGTGTCCACGACCTGGACAAACACTTCCATCGCCAAAAATTTGTTCATCCGTGGTCCTGAGCGAATCGGGTGACAGGGGTCCGCGCCGCAAGGCGCACTCGAGCCATCAAGGTTCAAACGCGCACGCCGTCCCTGACGCGGTAGCTCGGCTGGTACATGGTCACGAGTTCCTCGGTTGCAGTGGGGTGGACAGCCATGGTCCGATCGAAGTCATCCTTCGTGGCCCCTGCCTTCAGGGAGATGCCGAGCAACTGCACCATCTCGCCGGCCTCGTGGCCGAGGACGTGGGCGCCGACCACCTTGCGGCTTGCGGCGTCGACGATGAGCTTCATGAGCATCCTTTCCGTGCGGCCCGAGAGCGTCGCCTTCATCGGACGGAACTCGGCGCGATAGACCGCGATCTCGGAGTACTTTTTGGCGGCCTCTTCTTCCGACAGGCCCACGGTGCCGATCTCCGGCTGCGAAAAAACGGCCGTGGGGATCAGGTCGTGATCGGGCGAGGTCGGATTGTTCTTGTACTCGGTCTCGATGAAGCACATGGCTTCATGGATGGCGACGGGTGTCAGCTGCACCCGGTGGGTGACGTCTCCCAGCGCAAATATGTTGGGCACATTTGTGCGGGAGTAATCGTCCACGACGATCGCGCCAAGCCCATCCACCTTCACACCGGCAGCTTCCAGGCCCAACCCTTGCGTGTTCGGCTCGCGGCCGAGCGCCAGCATGACGGTGTCGACCGAGATCGACTCGCCGCACATCGTTCTGACCAACAAACTGCCGTCAACCTTCTGTTCCACCTTCTCCATGACGTCGGTGAGAACGATGCGGATGCCCTTGTCGACCATGGCTTTGTGCAAGCCCTGGCGCAGCTCGTGATCGAAACGCGACAAGATCTCCTTGCCGCGGTAGATGAGCGTTACAGCCACACCAAGGCCGTGGAACACGTTGGCGAACTCGACCGCGATGTAGCCGCCGCCGGCAATCAGTATCGAGCGCGGCAGCTGCGGAAGATCGAAAGCTTCGTTGGACGAGATGCACAGCTCATGGCCAGGGAGCGCTGCATGGGGGTTCGGCGTGCCGCCTGTGGCAATGACAATCCTGTCGGCGGTGACGGTCTGGCCGGTTTGCACCAGGCGCACGGTGTGCGCGTCGACCAACTCGGCGCGGTCGTCGATGATCCGGGCGCCGTTGCTCTCGAGCCCACGCCGGTACAAGCCTTCGAGTCTTAGGATTTCCTTGTCCTTGGCGGCAAGCAAGGTGTCCCAGTCGAACGTGGTCTCGCTGACTTTCCATCCGTACCCTGCAGCATCCTCGAAGTGCTCGCGATACTGGGAGGCGTACACGAAAAGCTTCTTGGGAACGCAGCCCCGAATGACGCAGGTGCCGCCGAACCGGTACTCTTCCGCGATCGCGACACGTTTGCCCAGCGCGGCAGCAACACGCCCGGCCCTCACGCCGCCCGAGCCACCTCCGATCACGAACAGATCGTAGTCATACGCGGCCATGAAAGATTCCTTTTTTTTGACTGACGCGCGAAGGCGCGCAAAGCGCCCTCTCGTCGAATTTCGTGGCGGTCTGGTGATCGACCCATGGGCTTCGCCGCGTCCTTTCCCCGCCAAGTGGCTTTGAGCGTCAAGCGACACAGCGTCGTCGCACCCACGACCTTGAGCGCGAATTCTGAGCATGTTCCAGCACTCGATAAAGACCCCGGCGACGAATTGAATGTTCAGGCGACTGAACAACGGCGTGCACAACCAGCCGCGTGACATATGAAACCGAGCGTCAGGGTATCCTGGGACTAAGCTTGCCATCGTGCGGACTCGTAGGAGTCGACCCGCCATCCGGCTTCCTCCCTGCGCACGACTTCTGCAACCCAGTCTGCGAACGCTCGCACGGTCGGGGACAACTGACGATTCTGGGGGTATAGGACCGAAAGCGGCACAGTCGGCGACGCGTAGTCGGCGAGCACCTGCCGAAGGCGGCCGCTCAGAAGGTAGGGCCGCACCATGTAGCTCCCCGCACGGATGAGCCCAAGGCCTTCGAGGCCGCATGTCACGTAGGCATCCGTATCGTTGACGATGAGACGTTCTCGCATCCTGACGCTGCGGTGCTCGCCATTCACCTCGAAATTCCAATCCAAGGTGCGCGCGGTGCGGCTGGACAGGTAGCCAACCGCCTCGTGGTTCGCCAGATCCTCCAGCGATTTTGGCGTGCCGTGACGGGCCAGGTATTCCGGCGAGGCGCAGGTCACCCATTCGAACGAGCCGATGCGCTTTGCTACGAGTGTGGTGGAGTCCTCGGGCGTCCCCGCTCGAATGACGCAATCGATACCCTCCTGCACGAGCTCCACAGTGCGGTCAGACGCCGTCAGCGTGAGTTCGACCTCCGGAAAGCGAGACTGAAAGTCCTTGATGCAAGGCAGGACGACCAAGCGCGCGAGCGAGAGCGTCATGTCGACCCGCAGGCAGCCTCGAGGCTGCCCAGCTCGTCCTGGGAAGCTGGACTCGACGCCTTCTAAGTCCGCAAGCAAACGCCTGCATTGCTCGAAGTACAGCGTGCCTTCCGGTGTCAGGCTGATGTGGCGCGTGGTCCGCTGCAAAAGTCGCACGCCCAAGAACTTCTCCAAGTCCTTCACGGCTCGCGTGACCCGGGATTTGGGCAGGAACAGGCTGTCCGCAGCTCGAGTGAAGCTGTGCATTTCGACCACGCGGGCGAAGATCTGCATCGACTGGAGGCGGTCCACGGGCTTCTCTCCTTGTAGGGCCACTATTGCACGACACGGAACTAGGTGTGGCTTGCACCGCGAGAAATTCCATTTTTATCGCATTGGCAGGGGGCGACGACAAGTGATTGTTCCAACGGCGGCAACAAAGTAACCCAGGTCCCGGGCTCGATCTTCATGCGCCACACGCACAGACTGCAAACCGTTCAATTTTGTAGAGCACGTCGCATGAAAACCCTCAAGAAACAGCACCTGGCGGTCGTCACGACCGCCGTTGCGGTGGTCGTTGCTGGCAGCATGTTTTGGAAGCACGGTTCCGAAGCGCATGCTCAAGCCGCCGCCGCACTCCCCATCGTCAAGTACCGGCCAGCCTTGCAGCGCTCGGTGTCCGATGCGCAGGACTACACGGGGCGGCTCGAAGCCGTGGACCTCGTCGACGTTCGCGCCAAGGTACCGGGCTCGCTGCTCGCGGTGCACTTCAAGCCGGGCCAGCATGTTCGCCAGGGCGACGTTCTTTTCGTCATCGACCCAGCACCGTTCGAGACCCAGGTGCGCCAGGCGCAGGCCACCCTGGCAGGTGCCGAAGCACGGCAACGGCTGGCAGACACGGAGCGCGCCCGCGGACAGCGGCTGCTGGAGTCGAATTCGATCGCGCGCAGGGAGTTCGACACGCTCGACAATGCGGCGCGCGAGGCTGCCGCGTCACTGAAGGGAGCGCAGGCCGCTCTCGCGCAGGCTCAACTGCAGCTCAGCTACACCCAGGTTCGCGCGCCTATTGCGGGACGGATCTCCCGGGCGGAAGTCACCTCGGGCAATGTGGTGACGGCAGGCGGGGAAGCGACCCCGCTCACCAGGATCGTCTCTGACAGCAAGCTCTACGCATCCTTCAACGTGGACGAGCAGAGCTACCTCCAGATCATCGCCCCTTCGCTGAGGGCGGGCACGCAGCCTGTAGCGAAGGTCGGTTTGGCCACCGACACCGACTTTCCCTACGCGGCGTCCATCGAAGCGATCGACAACCAGATGGATACCCGGTCGGGAACCGTGCGGGTTCGTGCGCGCATCGACAAGGTGAATCCCGAGATGCTTCCCGGTCTGCGGGCGCGCATCCGTCTGCAAGGCGGTGCCCCCTACAACGCCGTGTTGGTGGACGAGGCCGTCGTCAGCACCGACCAGGACCGGAAATATGTTCTCGTCGTCAATGCGCAGAACAAGGTCGAGCGCCGGGTCGTCGACCTCGGCGTGCTGCAAGGAACGCAGCGGGTCGTGCGCAGCGGGCTCGCCCCGGGTGCCAAGGTCATTGTAGATGGCGCTTTCCGCGCGTCCCCCGGTGCGTCGGTGTCCGCAGTCGCTGCAGAGGCCCCGGAGGCCTCCGCCGGCGCCACCAACGGAGGCAGGTCGTGAACATCTCGAAATTCTTCATCGACAGGCCGATCTTCGCTGGCGTCCTGTCTGCGCTGATTCTCCTTGCAGGGCTCGTAGCGTCGTTCAACATGCCGGTCTCGGAATACCCGCAGGTCATCCCGCCGTCGGTCGTGGTGCACGCGCAATACCCGGGCGCCAACGCCAAGACGATCGCGGAAACCGTCGCGGCACCGTTGGAGCAGTCCGTCAACGGCGTTGAGGACATGCTCTACATGGACTCGAAGGCCAGCGGTGACGGTCACCTGTACCTGACCGTGACCTTCAAGCTGGGAACCGATCCGGACAGGGCCCAGCAGCTGGTGCAAACCCGCGTCTCCCAAGCCCAGGCGCGACTGCCCGAGGACGTGCAGCGCCTGGGCGTGACCGCGGTCAAGAACCTGCCGATGATCACCATCGCCGTGCACATGGTGTCGCCAAAGGGAACCTACGACAACAACTACATCAGCAACTACGCCATCCTTCACGTGAAGGATCGTCTGGCCCGGATCACGGGCGTCGGCGACGTGGCGATCTGGGGGCCCGGCGGCTATGCGATGCGTGTCTGGCTGGATCCGGCCGCTTTGGCCGAGCGAGGACTGAGTGCGAACGATGTCGCCAGCGCCATTCGACGCCAGAACATCCAGGCCGCTGTCGGAACGATCGGAAGTTCACCCACCTCCGCGGACACCGCCTTCCAACTCAACGTCAACGCCGATGGCCGGCTCAAGTCGCCCGAGGAGTTCAAGTCCATCGTCATCAAGTCCGATGCCCGTGGAGCGATCACGCGCCTGGGCGACGTGGCGCGCGTGGAACTCGGCGCCGAAGACTACGGCATCCGCGCCACGCTGGACAACGCGCCCGCCGTCGCCGTGACAGTGCAGGAATCACCCGGCGCGAACTCGCTTCAGATCTCCCGCGACGTGCACAAGGCCATGAAGGAGCTCGAGAAGGATTTTCCCGAAGACGTGGTTTATCGCATCGTCTATGAACCGAGCCGTGCAGTCCAGTCCGGCATCGACGCGGTCATCGAAACGCTGCTGGAGTCGGTGGCGCTGGTGGTGCTGGTCGTGTTTCTCTTCCTGCAGACCTGGCGCGCTTCCATCATTCCGCTTATCGCGGTTCCCATTTCGATCGTCGGCACGTTCACCTTCCTGCTGCTGGCGGGGTACTCCATCAACACGCTATCGCTCTTCGGCCTTGTGGTGGCCATCGGCATCGTGGTCGACGACGCCATCGTAGTTGTCGAGAATGTGGAGCGGAATATCGCGCGCGGGCTAAGCCCGCGAGAGGCGACCTACCAGGCCATGCGCGAGGTGAGCGGGCCCATCATCGCCATCGCGTTGACGCTCTCCGCTGTTTTTCTTCCACTGGCGTTCCTCAGCGGCTTGACTGGAGAGTTCTATAAGCAGTTCGCGGTCACCATCGCCATCTCCACGCTCATCTCGGCGGTGAATTCGCTGACGCTGTCGCCGGCGCTGTCGGCCTTGCTGCTGAAGGGACATGGCGATGCGCCAGACGCGGTGACCCGGGTAACGCAGAAGGTGTTCGGCCGCTTCTTCGGGCGCTTCAATCGCACCTTCGATCGCACCTCAGAGGCATATGGAGGAGGCGTCGGCCGTCTGTTGCGGCACAAGGGGGCGTTGCTCGTCGTGTACGCGCTCTTGCTGGGGGGAACCTGGTGGCTTACCGGTCATGTCCCGGGTGGGTTCGTTCCTGCACAGGACAAGGAGTACCTCGTGAGCCTGGCGCAACTGCCCGAGGGCTCGACGCTGGACCGCACCGAGGCGACCATGAACAAGATGAATGCCATGGCGCTCAAGCACCCTGCCGTCCTTGGAACATCGAGCTACAGCGGTCTTTCGATCAATGGGGTGACCAAGAGCTCGAGCACGGCTCTGACCTTTGTCTTGCTCAAGCCGTTCAAGGAGCGCAAGGGGATCAGCGCCGACCAGGTCGCGGCCGACCTGGGCCGTGAGTTCGGCAGCATCGGACACGCCTTCACCGGGATCTTTCCACCACCGCCGGTCTACGGCCTCGGAACCCTGGGCGGCTTCAAGCTGCAGATCGAGGACCGGGCGGACCTGGGTTACGACGAGCTCTACAAGGCGACACAGGCCTTCATCAAAAAGGCGTCCGAAGCGCCAGAGCTCGGCCCGCTCTTCTCGACTTACAACGTGAACGCGCCCCAGCTCAAGGTGGACATCGACCGCGCGAAGGCACAGCAGCTGGGTGTGGATACGCCGGCGGCCTTCAGTGCGATGCAGTCGTTCCTTGGTTCCTACTACGTGAACGACTTCAACTTCCTGGGCCGCGTGTACCAGGTGCGCATGCAGGCCGACGGCCAGTTCCGCTCCAAGCCGGAAGACATCGGGCAACTGCACGTTCGCAGCGAGTCCGGGCAGATGGTTCCGCTCGCGTCGTTCGCCAAGGTCAGCCAGACGTACGGCCCCGACCAGGTCAGCCGCTACAACGGCTTCACGTCGGCCGACGTGGGCGGCAGTCCCGCGCCGGGCTACTCGTCGGACCAGGCGATGGAGGCCATCCAGCGGATTGCGGCTGCAACCTTGCCACCGGGGATGACGTTCGAATGGACCGACCTGACCTACCAGCAGATCATTGCCGGCAACAGCGCGGTCTGGATTCTTCCGCTCTGCGTTCTCTTGGTGTTCTTCGTATTGGCGGCCCAGTACGAGAGCCTGACGCTGCCGCTGGCCATCATCCTCATCATTCCGATGAGCATCTTCTCCGCGCTGCTCGGTGTGTGGCTCACGAAGGGCGACAACAACATCTTCACCCAGATCGGACTCATCGTGCTTGTCGGCCTGGCGTCGAAGAACGCCATCCTGATCGTCGAGTTCGCGCGCGAGCTCGAGATGGCGGGAATGTCCACGTTGAAGGCCGTGATCGAGTCCTGCCGCTTGCGGCTGCGGCCCATCCTGATGACGTCGCTGGCCTTCATCATGGGCGTGATCCCACTCGTTCTTTCGACAGGCGCAGGTGCAGAAATGCGCCAGGCGATGGGCATCTCGGTGTTCTTCGGAATGATCGGCGTCACGCTGTTCGGCCTGTTTCTCACACCGTTCTTCTACGTGCTCGCCCGGGCGCTTGGAGGAGGAAGGCCGCTTCGATCTGCCTCGCATCACGAGGCGCCCGTGATCGCCCCGCATCACCTTGGAAATCAACAGCCGGAGGTTCAGGCATGACCTGCCCAACCCGAGCGATTCAGCAACTGTCCAGAAGTGCGCTTGCCTTGGCAGCAAGTCTGTTCCTGCTGTCTGCGTGCTCCCTCACGCCCGTCGAGAATCGTCCCGGCATCGACATCCCCGCGAAGTTCGCGGAGTACGAGGGACGCACGCTCGCGCTCCAGCCCACGGAAGACCCAGGCCGGTGGCGGCCGGCAGAACCGGCAGACCAGCAGGCGCCATCTCCATGGTGGGGTGTCTTCGGCGACCCTGTCCTTGTGCAACTCGAGGAGGAGGCGCTCAAGGCGAATCCGGATGTGTCCATCGCGATGGCAAGGCTCAAGCAGGCACGCGCACTGATTTCGCAAAGCGAGTCGGCGCAGCTTCCCGAAGTGGGCGTCGGTTTCGGCCCCACTCGGCAGCGCATCAGCGGCACGGCTGCGGGGCGCGGAGACGGCGCACCGGGGTCCACGCAAACGCTGTGGCGCGCACAGGCCTCCGTCGCCTACGAGGTCGACATCTTCGGCCGGGTTTCTTCAGGCGTTGCCGCCGCACGTGCCGATGCGGCCCGGCAGCAGGCGCTGGCGCACCAGATGCTGCTGCTGGTCCAAGCCGACGTCGCAAAGACGTATTTCAGCCTGCGACAGTCCGAGGGCGAGCTTCGCCTGCTCCGGGACACCGTGAAGCTGAGACAAGACGCCATGTCGCTGTTGGAACGAAAGCTCGATGTGGGCGCTGTGGCCCCTTACGTCGTTGACCAGGTGAAGACTGAATTGTTCTCGGCCCGCTCGGAGCAACTGGCTGTCGAACGGCAGCATGCCCTGGCCTTGCATGCCTTGGCGATCCTGCTGGGCAAGCTGCCTGCGGCGTTCTCCGTCGATGCGCGGCCTCTGGACAACGTCACGGTCCAGCTTCCGCAAGGCATGCCCTCGACGTTGCTCGAGCGCAGGCCGGACATCGCAGCCGCCGAACGCGCCATGACCGCGGAGAACGCGCGCATCGGCGTTGCGAGGGCAGCATTCTTTCCGGCGCTCTCGCTGACGGGGTCCCTGGGCTACGAGTCGGCCGACCTGGGAAACCTAGCCAATTGGTCTCAACGCACGTTCCTGCTGGGTCCCCTGGTGGGAACGGTCTTGAGCATGCCAATCTTCGATGGAGGAAGGCGAAGCGCCGAAGTGGCCCGCGTGCGCGGCGTCTACGAGGAGAGGGTCGCCGAGTACCGCAAGACGGTGCTCCAGGCCTTCCGCGAGGTTGAGGACTCCCTGGTCTCGATAAGAACCCTTGACGAGCGGATCATCCAACAGCGGGGAGCAGAAGACGCATCGTCTGGCGTTGCGCAATCAGCCAAGGCGAGATTCGACGAAGGCGACATCGACTACCTGGTCGTGGTCGATGCCGAGCGCACTCGCCTGCGCAGCCGCCAGTTGCGCATCCAGGCCGAGGGTGAGCGCGCGCGCGCGACCGTTGATCTGGTCAAAGCGCTCGGCGGTGGCTGGGACCTCTCAAGGGCCGAGAAGTCCGACATCAAAGGCTGATCCGACGGTGTCGCCGGAGCGGCCGAGGCTGCCTCCTTCCACACGGCCGCATGCCGCACTCGAATTCAAGGCATTTGTAGCTGCGCGTTTGAGCGATTGCATCCGCCGCGGACGCAGTCCTAGTTTGGGTGCGGCTGGTCAACGGTCGCCGCCCGATCCCGATCTGCATTTCTAACCAATTTTTGGAGCTTTCCTGTGTCTGTTTCTGATCTCTTCAAACCGCTCACTCTCCTGCACGGCCCGGCGATGAGGAATCGCTTCATGCTGGCGCCGCTGACCAACCAGCAAAGCGAGCTCGACGGCACTGTCTCCGTGTACGACCATTTCTGGATGGAGCAGCTGTCTCAAGGTGGCTACGCGTTGATCCAGACTTGTGCCACGACCGTGGAAGCGGGCGGCATTGCGTTTGCGCGGCAGTTGGGAATCCACGGCGATGAACACCTGCCAGGCCTTACCCGGATGGCCACAACCATTCGGAGCGGTGGTGGCCTCTCGGCGGTTCAGCTGCACCATGCGGGCCACCGCGCCAACCCGCTGCTGGGGGGCATTCCAGCTCCTGCTTCCAGTGGCACTTTGCCGGGCATTCAGGCGATCTCGACCGAAGTGGTGGAGCGGATCCGCGACAGCTTTATCGCCGCCGCGAAAAGGGCGCAACTGGCAGGGTTCGACGGCGTCGCGGTGCATGGCGCATTCGGTTGGATCCTTTCGGAGTTCATGTCGCCGTTCCTGAACGATCGCAAGGACAAATACGGCGGGAGCCTCGAGAACCGGGCGCGCCTGACCCTGGAGGTGATCGAAGGCATTCGCCGGGAATGCGGCCCTGATTTTCAGATTGGCTGGCGACTGTCGATCGAGCGGTACGGGTTGCGCTTGGAGGAACTGCGCGAGGTCACCGCATATATCTTTGATCGCGAGTTGATCGACTATCTCGACCTGGCCTTGTGGGACTCTGCGCAGGTCGTCGGAGAAGGGCCATTCCGTGGCAAGACGATGCTTAGCCTCTTCACCGAATTGCCTCGTAAGGGAGTTCGCCTGGGGACAGCCGGCAAGATCATGAGTGCCAAGCGTGCCGGCGAGTTGCTGGACGAGGGCTGCGACTTCGTGCTGATTGCCCGCGCTGGCATTCTTCAGCGGGACTTTCCTCTGCAGGTCAAGGCCAACCCTACGTACGACAGTCCAAGGCTTCCAGTGCCTGCCGAGTACTTGCGCGAGCGTGGGTTGAGCGAACGCTTCATCGACCATATGCGGGGATGGCAGACCTTCGTCTTGCACGGCTCGCGATAGGCGGGGCGGACGAATGCCCGGTCCCCGACTCGCTCCCAGCACAAGGAGGCGGGTTGTCCGCGCGATCGCCGGACTATTACGGCCATCGCAGAACGCAGGCCGGAGCAACGCCGAAACTCGGGGCCGAGGAAGCAACTGACGAAAACCAAAAGCACGTCAGAATACCGGTAGGAACTGAGTCCGCCGGCCCAACGGATCTTGCGCGCCCCATCAATGCAGCTGTTTCCACACAGCCTCAGTCTAAAGCAGCTGTTTAGCGAGCGATGCTGCCCTATCGAGCGTCGCCGATACAAACCACTTTCGCGCTGACGATGAGGCCTGAGCGTCGGCAGCTATCGACCAAGACAGCGCGCGGCTCGCGGTCCTGATGGCGAAGTTCATCATCGGTGTTCTTCAGTTGACGCCAGCGAAAATCTCCATGGAGCTTGACCTCGATAGGCCAGCGGCTGTCCGCCATTGCCTTGCGCGCTGTGTCAGTGCCGACACGGAATGCCAGGGAAGTGAGAGCGCCTGTCCCATCAGGGGTCCGCCGCGGCGAACAGGGCTCAGCGCACCATGCAGGGCCGCTTGTTGTCAAAGCTCCAATTGGGGATCAGGTATTGCATCGCCTGCGCATCGTTGCGCGCACCCAGGCCGTGCTTCAGGTACAGCTGGTGCGCCTTCTCGACCTCGTCCATGTCGAGCTCCACGCCCAGCCCGCCGCGCGTGGGCACCTTCACGAACCCGCCCTCGATCTGCAGCGGCGCCCTGGTCAGGCGCTGGCCGTCCTGCCAGATCCAGTGCGTGTCGATGGCCGTGACCTTGCCCGGCGCGGCCGCCGCCACGTGCGTGAACATGGCCAAGGACACATCGAAGTGGTTGTTCGAATGCGAACCCCAGGTCAGGCCCCAGGCCTGGCACAGCTGGGCCACGCGCACCGAGCCCTGCATCGTCCAGAAGTGCGGGTCGGCCAGCGGGATGTCGACCGACTGCAGCGACAGGCTGTGCACCATCTCGCGCC
>NZ_JACVBS010000014.1:0-186847 GCF_014852545.1 Variovorax sp. VRV01 | reverse complement strand
TGCAGTTCGCGTTCCAGGCGGCCAAGGTGAAGCAGCAGTACTGGGAGCAGACCGACAAGGGCGGCAAGGGCGCCGAAACCGTGCTGGCCTGGAACATCAAGGAAAACCGGGAAGCCTGATTCCCCTTTGTCTTTCTGCCCGCGCGGCCTCGCCGAAGCCGAGGTCCCGGGCCTTCCGGCCACGGCTCTTTCCATGAGCCCGACGACCAGGGGGATCCCATGCCAACAGGTTCCGCGCCGCTGGCGCGTGTTCTCAGCGTTTCATCGTCGGCCATGCCCATGCTGGGCGGCGAGCCGGCGCTGGAGCCCATCGCCATCGAAGGCGACGAAGGGCTCAGCAGGCTGTTCCGCTACACCCTGACGCTGGCCACCCCCGAGCAGCCCGGCTACAACGAGCGCCAGGCCGCCAACGTGGCCATCAAGCAGCTGGTGGGCGAGCAGCTCACCGCGCACATCGTGCTCGATGGTCGTCCCGGCAAGGGCCCTGACCAGCGCCACATCTCGGGCCTGGTGACGCGCGTGCGCTTCCTGCGCCTGGAGAACCGGCGCGCGCTGTACGAAGCCGTGATCGAGCCCTGGCTCGCGCTGGCCACGCGCACCAGCGACTACCGCATCTTCCAGAACCAGAACGTGCTGGACATCGTGCGCGAGGTGCTCGGCAAGTACGGGCTGCCCTTCGACTTGCGCGCCACCCGCAGCTATCCACCGCGCGAGTTCCAGGTGCAGTACGGCGAGAGCGACCACGACTTCGTCGCGCGGCTGCTGCACGAGTGGGGCCTGTACTTCTACTTCGAGCACGAGGAGAGCAGCCACAGGCTGGTGATCGTCGACGACATGGCGTCGCACCGGCCCTTCGCCCATGCGGGCTACCAGCGCATTCCCTTCCATGCGGCCGAAGCCACCGTGCGCGAGGAGCACTGCGACCGCTTCAACGCCTGCGAGGCGCTGCAAAGCGGCCGCTGGGTGACCAGCGACTTCGACTTCAAGCGCCCGAAGGCCGAGTTGCAGCAGGTCAGCGCCATGCCGCGCAAGACGGCGCAGGCCACCTGGGAGCGCTACGGCTGGCCGGGCGACTACGTGGTCGAGTCCGAAGGCGAGCAGCTGGTGCGCACGCGCATGGAAGAGACCGGCAGCCAGGGCGAGCGCGCCAGCGGCGCGGGCAACCTGCGCGCGGTGGTGCCGGGCTGCCTGCTCACGCTGGAGCGCCATCCCCAGAACGAGTCGAACCGCCAGTACCTGGTGACCGACGCCCGCCTGCGGCTGCAGGACGTGGGCGATGCCAGCGCGCAGCAGGAGTTCGAGTGCCGCGTCGATTTCGAGGTGATCCCGGCGAGCAAGGTGTTCCGCGCGCCGGCCCCGCCGGTGCCCAGGCCGCGCACCACCGGTCCGCAGACGGCGATCGTCACCGGCCCGGCCGGGCGCGAGATCTGGACCGACGAATACGGCCGCGTGAAGCTCAGCTTCCACTGGAACCGCTACTGCACCAAGGACGAGAACAGCTCGTGCTGGGTGCGCGTGTCCTCGCCCTGGGCCGGCACCAACTTCGGCGGCATCCAGATTCCGCGCATCGGCCAGGAGGTGATCGTCGATTTCGAGAACGGCGACCCCGACCGGCCCATCGTCACCGGGCGCGTCTACAACGCCGACAACATGCCGCCGTGGACCCTGCCGGACAACGCCACGCAGAGCGGCCTGCTCACCCGCAGCTCCGAAGGTGGAAACAGCACGACTGCCAACGCACTGCGCTTCGAGGACAAGAAGGGCCAGGAGCAGCTGTGGCTGCATGCGGAGCGCAACCAGGACATCGAGGTCGAGCACGACGAGACGCACTGGGTGGGGAACGACCGCATCAAGACCATCGACCATGACGAAACCACGCACGTCAGGCATGACCGCACCGAGACAGTGGACCACGACGAAACCATCACCATCGGCAACAACCGCATGGAGACGATCAAGGCCAACGAGCTGCTGACCGTGCTGCAGAACATGAACCGCTTCGTGGCGCTCACCTCGTCCGAGGAGGTCGGCATCGCCAAGACCTCGCTGGTCGGCCTCACGCAGACGGTGGCCGTGGGCAAGAGCAAGAACGAGCACATCGGCGAGGACTTCTCTCTCACCGTCGGCGAGAAGCTCGTGATCACGGTCGGCAAGAGCCGGCTCGAGATGACGAAGGATGGCGAGGTCACGCTCACCGGCACCCGGTTCGACTTCCGGGCCACCGGTGCGGTGCGGATCAACGGCAAGGTCATCGATCTTTGCTGAGGCCTGGACCGAAGGAAAGGCAGGACTTCGCTCATGGCGCTGGATCCCAAGGCCACTTCATCGGCGGCGTCTTCGCTCGGAACGCCGGGCGGCCTGGGGGCGGGCCGGATCGCGCGCGTCGCGGTGATCGTGGGCAGGCCGGCGCCGAAGACGCCTGCGAGCGAAGCACCGCCTGAAGGCGGCCGCGACGTGGGCCAGGCGATCGTGGTGTGCACCGCGCCCGATGTCTGCAAGACGCCCATCGGTTCGTTGACGCCGCCCATTCCCTACCAGATCACCGGCAGGCTCGGCGACGACGCCAACACGTCGCAGAACGTGTTTCTCACCGGCCTCAGGGCCTTCAAGTTCGACAGCGTCGTCACGAACGTCAAGGGCGACGAGCCGGGATCGGCCAAGGGCATCAAGTCGGGCACGGTCGGCGACATCGCGGAGCCGAAGACGGCGTCCACCGTCGTTCGCGTCAACGGCCAGTGGCTGGTGCGCGATGGCGACACCTTCTGGATGAACAAGCGCAACACCGTCGGCGAGCTGATCTACAAGAAGGACCGCGGCAAGTACTGGCCACCCGCCGATGCGGAGGCCATCGACGACAGCGAGGCCGAGGCGCTGCTCGCGCGGGCGCGGGCCGACGGCGCCGTGATCGAGACTTTCGAGACGGACCAGGAAAAGACCGGCAAGGCACGCCTGATTCCCGCGACGGGCATGGCCGACTACGCGAGTCTGCTGCGTACGGCGATGGGCGAAAAGCCGATCCTGCTGGCGCAGGCCCAGTTGCAGCCGATGCCCAACGCCACGGCCAGCGACGCACGCGCCGGCGCGATCCCGCAGACCCGGCCGACACCGGCGTTCCAGCCCGGCCCCGCGGCCAACGACAACAACTTCCGGCCGCCCGCGGGCATGCCCCGCCCTGGAGGCGGTACAGGGCTGGCCGGCAAGGGCAGCGTGGCAGGCAAGCTGTTGTTCGTCCTCTGGATCGTCCAGGGCGCGCCGATGCCGGGCGACAACCTCGTCCTCGGCAAGGCCGGCGCGAAGCGCGTCCTCGAGGGCATCACCCCGCAGACGCCGCAGGAGCAGGCGATCTACGACCAGGCCCTGGACCACCTCGCCGAATACAAGGCCGGCGTGTACGACTCCTGGTGGCCCACGGGTGCCGACAAGTACGACGCGGAAGTGCGCAAGGCCGTCGAAGACCAGTTCGCCGAACAGCGCACGCGTGCACAGCAGCAGCAACAGGCGCAGGCCTCGCAGCCCCAGGCTGCGGCGAATCCGGATCCGGAGGCCGGCGTGCGCGTCGAAGGCCAGCCCGATCCCTGCAACCCCGGGGCCCATGGCAAGAACAACTGCCCGCCCGGCGAGGATTCCCATCACATCATCGCGGACTACATCATGCGGCTGGGAACCCGCAAGGAGCCGGGTGTGCGTCTGCCGGGCGCTCCCTCGCTCGACGACGGCCCCGCGATCTGCCTGACCGAGAAGGAGCATGCGCGTGTGCACCAGCTGATGGATGGTGCAATCAAGGCCGCCGGCGGGGATGCCGGCACGGTTTCCTTCGAGAAGGCCAAGCAGATCGCGTACGAAGCACTGGGAGAAGCGAAAAAGGACTGCAAGGGAAAATTCGAAGCGGCGACCGATGAATACTTCAAGAATGTTCCCGAGGACGCGTTGGCGCGTGCCTTCAAGACAGCACCGAAAGCGATCAAGGACAAGGCTCTCCAGACATTGGAATCGGCGTGGGAAAAACTCCGCCCCCTCAATCCACCCCAATAGGCGCATCACCCATGGAGCAATTCGATTCCCCACCCGAGAAACCAGAACTCAGGATTGAAACCGGCGTTGCGGCAACGAAGGATTTCCTGATCATTTCCTGTTCGAAAAAGGAAGACCGCTTCGAGGGCTTCTCCCGCGTCTGCGTGTTCAATGCCGGTGCGCAGGTGCCATGGCATTATTTCGATCTTCCCTTGACCATCCTCGCCAGCGCGGCGTACCACCCTGCTGCCGCAACGGCCGCATCGCTGGTCCTGGTGGGGGAGGACGGCGATGTCTTTCGCCTGCCGCTCGATGGCAGGCCGGCCATCGAGCGTGTCGCGGGCTCCGGCCTGTGGAACGACGATTCCGAAGGCTGGGGCTATCTGACGGGTGCGCGCCAGATCGGTGAACACCTGTATGTCTACGGGGCGGGAGGCCAGATCTACCGCCGTGCGGACGACGGCACGTGGCAGCACATGGACGATGGCCTGCTGCAGAAACCGGACGGCGTGCACAACGTCTTCATCAACGCCGTCGATGGCGCGGGAGCGCGCGATATCCATGCCGCGGGCTGGGACTCGAAGGCCGATGCGGGGCTGCTTTTCTTTCGTGAGGACGATGCCTGGAAAAAGGTCCAGCTGGAAACGGCCGAACTCAATGGCCTGTGCGTCGAAGACCGCGAGACCGTCTGGGTCTGCGGCAAGGACGGAACCCTGCTGCGCGGAAATCGAAGGACAGGGTTCATCGACGTCTCCGGAACCGAAGACGTCAGGGACTACAGCGACGTGAAGGTCTATGCGGGCAAGGTCTACCTGGCGGCCCCCGAAGGATTGTTTGTACGCGAGAACGATGCCATCGAGTCCGTCGTGACCGGCCTGGTGCCCGAGTACCGCGACGGCCATGTGCTGCAGGTGGTCGACGGCGTGCTGTGGTCCATCGGCTATGCGGACATCGCGCGCTACGACGGCCGGGCGTGGGAGCGCATTGCGTTCCCCGGCAATCCGCCGATCGTGTAGGCCCCATGGCCTTGTGGAAGCGCGACGTGGACTGGGTGGGCGAGGCGGCCCGGCGCATCGGCTGCTGCGGCCTGGCCGCATGGCTGCCGGAGTTCGCCGCCTGGGCCGAGCTGACGCCCACCGAGTGCCCGCCGGCGCGGCCTGCCCGCAAGGCCGGCTACGCCAGCCTGTCGCGTGGCGTGAAGATGACGCTGCACTATCCGTTCGCCGACCGGGCCTCGTGCGCCGATGCGCAGGGGTGGGTGCTCGGCGAGCTCGAGATCGATGCGTCGAGGCTCCCGCTGCCCTTCGGTCTCGATCCCGGCCGCGAGACACCGCATGGCGCGCGGCGCAAGCTCTCGAACGACACGGCCTTCGGCCGCCCGGTCGACTTCCGCGACGGCAATCGGCGCATCGTTCACTATCTGCCCGACGGGCGCGTGGTCGGCGTCGGCTTCAAAGCCTCGTTGGAGGGCATCGAGAACCTGTACCTGCAGCGTATCGTCGCGATGCCCGACTTCCGCACGCTGGACGTTCCGTGACGAGCCCGCTCCCGCATCCGTCGGGCACGCCCTTCCTGCCGGCCCGGCCGGTCCCGAAGGCGCCCGCTGCCGGCGAGGCCGTTCATCATGTCGATGCCTGCGGCACGCGCTGTCCGGTGCCGATCCTGCGGCTGCGCAAGGCCGTTGGCCGCAGCATGCCGGGGCAGGTGATCGTCCTCGTGACGGACGACCCCTCGGCCCTCGCCAATGTCCAGCAGGCCTTGGCCTGGCTCCCGGCCCAGCTCTTTGCCATCCGCCGCGAAGACGATCGCGTCATCTTCACCCTGCTGCGCCAATGACGGCGTTGCCCGGCAGCCTTCCACTTCCACTGCGCAGGACCCGGCATGGCCCCCACGCTTGAGAACCACACGCCGTTCTCGGCCCTTGCCTTCTCGCAATTCCATCGCGACGGCACCGACATGGCCGTGCTGTCGGTGCGCGGCACCTTCCACCTCGTGCCGGGCGCGCCGCTGGTGCTTGCGCCTCGGCAGGACGACGTCGAGCTCGCCGACCGCTACGAGGGCGATCCCGCACACGGCCTGCTGGTGCGGCCCTGCGATATCGTGCCCTTCAGGCCGGCGGCCGACCTGACCATCGTGGGCGCGAGCTGGGCGCGGCAAGGCGTGGCGGCCCGCTCGTGGATCACCGGCGTGCGCCTGGGCAAGCTCGAGAAGATCCTGCGGGTGCATGGGCCGAGAGTCTGGCGCCCGGCCACAACGCAGCAGGACAAAGATGGGGCGACCGGCAAGGACTGGAGCCTCTCGGAAGCCCGCCCCGTCAAGGCGGTCGCTCTCGACTGGCGCAAGGCCTTCGGCGGGCCGATTCCTGGAACCGGGAAGGCCGAAACACCGGCCGATGCGCATCGCTTCAATCCCATCGGCTGCGGCATCGTCGATGCGCAGCACAGTCCTCCGGATGTCGACATTCCCGCGCCCTGCATCGAGGATCCTGCCGATCCGATTCTCGACTGGCGCCGACGAGACCACGTACCGCAGGGTCTGGCGCCGCTTCCGCCGGTCTGGCGTTTCCGGCAGCAGTATGCGGGCACCTACGATGACGCCTGGCTCGCTGAAAAACATCCTCTGCTGCCCGACGATTTCGACTATCGCTTCTATCAGTACGCAGCGCCGGACCTTGTTCATCACGCACGCCTGAATGGCGATGAGGAACTGCAGCTCCTTCACATGCACCCGGACCATGCGCACATCCAGGTCTGGTTGCCGGGCGTGCAACTGTCCGCCACGGCCTATCGGCAGGATGGGGACGCGGCCCGCCTGGCACCGATGCTCGACGGCGTCCATGTGGATCTGACTTCCGATCCTGCGGCGGTCTGTCTGACATGGCGATGCTGGGTGCCCAAGCGCTCGGGCATCCGCTTGCTCGAACTCCAGGTCGAGAACCCCTCGCGGCTTCTCGAGGTTGCGCGCAAATACGTCAGGCACGAGCGGGTGTCGGGCGCAGCATGCGATCGAGCGGCTCGGGATTTCCTTTAGCAATCCTCCAGACCGAGGTTGCGCAAGATCTGCGCTGCCCACGGCCTCAAGTTCCGCGCACAGGCCTTGGCGATCTGTCAGCCCAGCAGTTCGATCGCTGCCTGGACGATCGGCCGTGCCCAGGCCGGCGTGGCCGCGAGCGCGGCCAGGTCGCCCGGCTGCGGAAAGACGGGCTCGCCCGCGCTCAGCTCCAGCACCAGCACCGGGTCTGCGATGTCGCCGCCGGGCGGCGCCTCCGCGCTGTTGTCGAAGACCTGCAGCCGCGTGAGCTTGGGCAGCAGCTTGATGAGGTTGGCGCGCGATGCGATCCAGCGCTCGCGGATCTTGGCCTCGGGGATGTCGTGGCCGCCGCGCGCCACGCGCGCCCGCACGCGGGCGATGTGCTGCTCGGGGGAGGACAGCCCGCAGAAGATCATGACCACGTCGTGGCTCGATGCGGCGCGGGCGAGCAGCGCGGGAATGGTGCTCGCGCCCAGCGTGGTCTCGAAGGCATAGTTGGAGCCTTGCGCGATGGCCGCTTCCAGCCGTTCGCGGCCGAGGTTCCATGCGCGGGCGTTCGCCTCTTCGGGCGCGATCCCGAGCTGCGCGATGAGCTCCCGCGCGCAGGTGTCCGGGTTGAACCAGGTCAGGCCATGCTCGGCGAGCAGGGCGCCGCCGACCGAGCTCTTGCCCGCGCCGTTGACGCCGGCCAGCACCAGGATGAATGGGCGCGTGGCCGCCGTCATCAGAAGGTGTCGCCCGCCTTCGGGCGGCGCCCGAGCTTGCCCTTGGCGGCAAACAGCTTGCCCATCTGCGCCGCCGCTTCCGGCTGCTGCAGCACGCCCAGTCGCACGTCGAAGCGGCGCCCGAGTTCGTCGAGCACCGACTGCTCGCGTGCCTTGAGCGCCTGCGCGTCTTCCACCAGCTGGTTGTAGGTGGCCGCGGTCAGCAGCACCATCTCCACCGTCGAATGGTTGGTCACGGCCAGGCTGCCGGTCTTCTGGACCTGGCGGACCACGTCGCCCCAGCGGTTCTTGACGTGGGATGCGTTCTGGCGGGGCAGTTCATCGAGGTTGGGCAGGATGGCGGCCATGGTGTGCTCCTTTGAGTGCCATTATGGCAAAAATAGCAAAAATGGACAAAATGCCTGGAGGAAGCCATTTTCCGGCAATCCAGACGACCCTGCCGTCGCCCGGATTGATATGGCGCAAGGCCCGCGCCGTCCGCGGGGCCTAAGGTCTGCGAATACGCCCGCACGTGGGCCGTATTTCCGAAGGAGCTTCCGCCATGCAGACCCCGAAATCGATCCTCCTGCACCTCGACGGCTCGGCCCGCACGGCGGAACGCATCGCGCTTGCGCGCCGCCTGGCCGAGGCCTTCGATGCGCAGGTGACCGGCGCGCCGTGCACCCTGTCCACGCTCATGCGCTATCCGTTTGCGCTGGAAGGCGCCGCAGAGGCCGTGGCGATCATGCGGGAGGGCGACAAGGCCGCGTGGCAGAGGATGTACGCGAGCTTCACGGCCCAGGCCGCCGGCTCGCCCCGCATGCACTGGACCGAACAGGAGCGCGACGCGCCATGGGGTTTCGCTCGCCGTGCGCTCTACGCCGACCTGGTGATCCTGGGGCAGCGCAATCCCGAAGACCCCATGGCCTCCGAATTGCCCGGTGACTTCCTGCCGCACCTGCTGGTGGAAAGCGGGCGGCCCGCGCTGGTGCTGCCCTATGCGGGTCCGCTGGTTGCGGTGCCCGGCACCGTGCTGCTGGCATGGAAGGAAACCCCAGAGGCCGCGCGCGCGGTGTCGGCCGCGCTGCCCTGGCTGCGCGCCGCCTCGAAGGTGCATGCAGCCTGCTATGGCGAAGGCGCCGAAGCATCCTTGAAACAACTGCAGCGCTATCTTGCCGCTCAGGGGATTGCCGATGTCTCGCTGCATGCGGACCGCACCGGCGAGGGGGATGCCGGCAACAGGCTGCTGTCGATGGCCGCGGACCTGGGCGCGGACCTGCTCGTGATGGGCTGCTACGGCCACGGCCGGGCGCGCGAATGGATCCTGGGCGGCGCCACGCGCACGATGCTCGCGTCGATGACGCTGCCCGTGCTGATGTCGCACTGACGACGCACCGACCCCCCACGCAGGAGCAGCCATGCGCATCGATTTTCTGGGCGGAACTGGCACCGTGACCGGTTCCAAGTACCTGCTGACGCACGAAGGCCGGCGGCTGCTGGTGGACTGCGGGCTGTTCCAGGGGCTGAAGCAGCTGCGGCTGCGCAACTGGGACGCTCTGCCCTTCGACGCATCGGCCGTCGATGCCGTGCTGCTGACGCATGCCCACATGGACCACAGCGGGTTCGTGCCGCGGCTCGTGAAGCTCGGCTTCAAGGGACGGGTGTATTGCACGGCCGCCACGCGCGACCTGTGCGAACTGCTGCTGCCCGATTCCGGCCGGCTGCAGGAGGAGGAGGCCGACTTCGCCAACCGGCACGGCCATTCGAAGCACAAGCCGGCGCTGCCGCTGTACACCGAGCAGGAAGCACGCGCCGCGCTGAAGCGGTTCGAGTGCGTGGCCTTCGACGAGGAATGTTCGCCCTGGCCCGGCTGGTCGTGGCAGCTCTCGCGGGCCGGCCACATCCTCGGCGCGGGCAGCCTGCGTGTGGAATGGAAGGAAGGCAGCATCCTGTTCTCGGGCGACCTGGGCCGCAGCGACGACCTGGTGATGCGGCCGCCCCAGGAGGCCGTGCCGGCCGACTACGTGGTGGTGGAGTCCACCTATGGCAACAGGCGGCACCTGGACGCGGACACCCTCGGCGAACTCGCGGGCGTGATCAACCGCACTGCCGCACGCGGCGGCGTGCTGGTCGTGCCGGCGTTCGCGGTGGGACGCGCGCAGACCCTGCTGTACTGCATCCAGATGCTCAAGCGCGAAGGCCGCATTCCGGACATGCCGGTGTATCTCAACAGTCCGATGGCCGCGGATGCCACGCGACTCTACAAGGCGCACCTGGACGAGCACCGCATGAGCGCCGCGCAATGCGCCGACATGAGCGGGAAGACGATCATCGTCAACACGCTGGAGGAGTCCAAGCGCCTCAACAGGCTGAGCTATCCGTCGATCATCGTGTCGGCCAGCGGCATGGCGACGGGCGGGCGGGTGCTGCATCATCTGAAGGCCTACGCGCCCGATGCGCGCAACACGATCCTGTTCGCGGGCTTCCAGGCCGCCGGCACCCGCGGCGCGGCGCTGGTGGGCGGCGCGGACGCGGTGAAGATCCATGGCGCCTATGTGCCGGTGCGGGCCGAGGTCGCCAACCTCGAGACCCTGTCCGCCCATGCCGACCGCGAGCAGCTGCTGGCATGGCTCTCGTCCCAGAAGGCACCGCGCCGCGTGTTCGTGACGCACGGCGAGCCCGTGGCCGCGGACGCGCTGCGGCTGGCCATCGAGGAGCGCTACGGCTGGCCGTGCACCGTGCCCGACTACCGCGAGTCGCGCGAGCTGTGAACGCCCGGCCGGCGGCTAGGGCCGGGCCGCCGCCAGCACCCTGGCCAATGCGCGCGCGAGTTCGCCGCGCGTGTAGGGCTTGCGCAGTAGCTCCCAGCTTTGCGGCACGTCCCGGTCGGCGTCGAGCAGTTCCGACGAGAAGCCGGACATGAGAAGGATCGCGAGCCGCGGAAAGCGCTGCTGCGCCTCGGCCGCGAGCCGGGTTCCGCGCATGCCGGGGCCGAGCGCGATGTCGCTCAGCAGCACGTCGAAGGAATCCGCATCCGTTTCCATGCTCAGCAGCGCCTGTTCGGCATTGCCCGCGGTCACCACGCTGCAGCCGAGCGTCATGAGAAAGGTGTGGACGACCCTGCGCACTTCGGCGTCGTCCTCGACCAGCAGGACCCGCAGGCCGGCAGGAATCGCCTGGTCGCCGTTTTCTTCCTCCGCGGCCGCAGGGGCCGGGTCGTACAACTGCGGAAGATAGAGCGTCACGGTGGTACCCGCGCCCGGCCGCGTCGCGATGGCCACGGCGCCCTTGGACTGCTTCACGAAGCCGTACACGGTGCTCAGCCCCAGGCCGGTGCCCCGGCCGGCCTCCTTGGTGGTGAAGAAGGGCTCGAAGGCGCGCTCCTTCACTTCCTCGGTCATGCCGGTGCCGCTGTCGGCCACCGAGATGGCAACGAAGCTGCCGTGCGCGTCGTGGTCGCTGAGTTCGTTGTGCACCTCCGGCGGCAGCGCACCGCAGGCCTGGGCGCGGAAATGCAGCGTGCCGCCCTCGGGCATGGCGTCGCGGGCGTTGATGGCGATGTTCAGCAATGCCGATTCGAGCTGGCCCGGATCGGCGAGCACTGGCGGGCAATCCGCCGCGGCCTCGATCGCGATGCCGATGCGCTGGTCGAGCGTGCGCCGCAGCATGTCGGCCAGGGAGTGCAGCATCGCATGCGTGTCCACCGCGTTGGGCTGCAGCATCTGCCGGCGCGAGAAGGCCAGCAGCTTGCCCGTGAGCTCGGCGCCGCGCCGCGAGGCCCGCGCCGCGGCGCCCACCAGCTGCTGGGCATAGCCGTCCTGCGCGATGGCGGGCAGTTCCTCGAGCACCTGCAGGTTGCCCTGGATGACGGTGAGCAGGTTGTTGAAGTCGTGCGCGATGCCGCCCGTGAGCTGGCCGACGCTTTCGAGCCGCTGGGCATGGTTGAGCGCCTCTTCGGTCTGCACGCGCTGCAGGCTGGTGGCCAGCAGGTTCGAAAGCGATTCGAGGAAGCGCAGCTCCTCGTCGCCGAAGCGCTTGGCTTCGCGCGATCGCACGGTCAGGACGCCGATGAAACGGCCGCGGTCGTAGAAGGGCACGGCCAGCGCACTGACCAGCCCGGCATCGAGGTAGGCCTGCGGCACCGCGAAGCGCCGCTCACTGCCGTAGTCGGGCACCACCACCGGCCGTCCCTCGGCAAACACGAAGCCGGGCGGCGTGTTCGCATGGCTGGGAATGCGCACGCCGATTTCTTCCCCGGGCACCAGGCCCACACCGCTGGCCACACGGAATTCGAGGCGGCTGCTGTCCAGCAGCAGCACCATGGCCACCTCGACCTCCAGCGCTTGGGCGGCCATGGCGGGCACGTGCTCGAGCACCACCTGCAGGTCGCGGGTGTCCACGGCCAGGCGGCCCAGCTGCGCGAGGTGGTCGCTGTAGCGCGCCCGCTGCAGCGCCTGCTTCACGCGGGGATAGGCGCCGATGTCGCGGATGGCGGCCACCACGAAGGGCAAGCCCTGGCTCTGCAGCGGGCTGAGCGCGATCTCCACCATCACCTCGCTGCCGTCCTTGCGCTTGGCGACCAGTTCCATCTGCGTGCCCATGGGCCGGGGGCGCGGCGCCTGGCCGTAGGCCTCCCGGTAGGCGGCGTGGCGCGGGCGGATGCTGTCCGGCACCAGCGCGTCGACGTTAAGGCCCACCAGTTCGTCGACCGCGTAGCCCAGCAGGGTGGCCGCTGCGGGGTTGGCCAGCACGATGCGGCCGGCCTGGTCGACCAGCAGCAGCGAGTCCGGGTAGGAAATGAAGAGCGAACGGAAGACGCTGCTCTCCTCGATGCCCGAAGGCAGCCCGGGCAGGGTGGGGGCGGCCGGGGGAGAAGAGGGCGTGTTCATGGACTCAGCCCTGGACGACGGGCGGGACCAGGATGTAGCCCGCGCCACGCACCGACTTGACGATCTGCGGATCGTCCGGGTCGGCCTCGATCTTCTTGCGCAGCCGGCCGACCTGCACGTCGATCGTGCGGTCGAAGGGCGCGGCCTCGCGTCCGCGCGTCTGCTCGAGCAGGAAGTCGCGCGAGAGCACGCGTCCGGGGTGCCGCGCAAATGCGCTGAGCAGGTCGAATTCGCCGCCGGTGAGCGCCACGCTCTGTCCCTGCGGGTTCGTGAGGCTGCGGGCCGCGAGGTCGAGCTGCCAGCCGGCAAAGCGCAGCCTGTCGGGCGAGGCAAGGCCGGCCGGCGCGGCCGGGACGGGCGCGCCGGCCGCCGGTGCCTCGTCGGGCGCCAGGCGCCGGAGCACGGCCTTGACCCGCGCCACCAGCTCGCGCAGGTCGAAGGGCTTCGTCACATAGTCGTCCGCGCCCACCTCCAGGCCGACGACCTTGTCCACCGCATCGCCGCGGCCGGTGACGATGACCAGGCCGCAGCGCCAGTTCTCGCGCATGCGCCGGGCGATGGAGAAGCCGTCCTCGCCCGGCAGCCCGAGGTCGAGCAGCACGAGGTCGGCCGGGTCGCTGTCCATCAGCGTCATGAGGGACCTGCCGTCGTGCAGCTGGGTCACGCGGAAACCATGGCTTTGGAGGTAGTTGGCCAGCAGCTGCGTGATGTCGATCTCGTCGTCGAGGACCGCGATGTGAAAGGCGGGTTTCATTCGGAAGGCGTGGATTCGAATGTCACAGCAATGTTAAGAACTGTACAAGCGTAGCACGCACGCCCGGTGCGCGGCACGCCATTCTCGCCCGCCACGGTCAGCCTGCCCAGTGCCGGGCCCTCCTATGGCGCATCGGTGATCCGCATGACGACGCGTCCTTCGACGCGGCCCTGCCGCATGCGGTCGAGCACGGTGTTGATGTTGTCGAGGCGGTCCTCGGTGCACACGGTCCGCACCTTGCCTTCGCCGGCGAATTCCAGTGCTTCCTGCAGGTCCTTGCGCGTGCCGACGATCGAGCCTCGCACCGTCTTGGCGTTGAGCACCATGTCGAAGATCGGCAGCGGAAAGTCGCCGGGCGGCAGGCCGACGAGGGCCATGGTGCCGCGCTTGTGCAGCATGCCCAGGGCCTGGCCGAAGGCGCTGCGCGACACCGCGGTGACCAGCACGCCGTGCGCGCCGCGCAAGGTGCGCTGCAGCTGCGCCACCGGGTCCTCGGTGGCGGCGTTGATGACCATGTCCGCGCCGAGCGCCTTCGCCAGCTGCAGCTGGCCGTCGTGGATGTCGACGCCCACCACGTGAAAGCCCATGGCCTTCGCGTACTGCACCGCAAGATGCCCGAGCCCCCCGACGCCCGAGATCACCACCCAGTCGCCCGGCTTGCAGTCGAGCATCTTCAGGCCCTTGTAGACCGTGACGCCGGCGCACAGCACCGGCGCGATCTCGGTGAAGCCCACGTTGGCAGGCAGCCGGCCGATGTAGCCGGGGTCGGCCAGCACGTACTCGGCGTAGCCGCCATTGACGGTGTAGCCGGTCATCTGCTGCTGGTCGCACAGCGTTTCCCAGCCGGTGATGCAATGTTCGCAGTGTCCGCAGGCCGTGTGCAGCCAGGGCACGCCCACGCGGTCGCCTTCCTTCACTTCCTTCACGCCGGCACCGACGGCCGCGACGAAGCCGACACCTTCGTGGCCGGGAATGAAGGGCAGCGAAGGCTTCACGGGCCAGTCGCCGTCGGCGGCGTGCAGGTCGGTGTGGCACACGCCCGACGCGACCACTTTCACGAGCACCTGGCCGGGCGCGACCTCGGGAACGGGTACGTCCTCGATCTGCAGGGGGCGGCCGAATTCCCGTACGACGGCGGCCTTCATGGTTTGCATCGCTTCTGTTCCTCAGGCCTCCACGGCCAGTTCGTTGACCACCGAAACCACGCCGGGCGCGGACCATGCGGCGCCGCGGACCGCCTCGAGCTCCGCCCAGGAGCGCACCTTGCCGCGCAGCACGACCTGCGAGCCGTTCACGTCGACCGCGACTTGCCGCGGCGCGTCGTGGAACACGCGCACGAGCGCGTCCTGCACCTGCCGCTCCACGTCCGCGGAGCACACCTGCAGCCTGATCTTCACCAGGTTCGTGAGGCCGGTGACGCCCAGCAGGTTGCGGACCGTCGATTCGGCGGCCCGGCGCTGGTAGTCCCAGTCGACTTCGCCGGTCAGCGTGACCCATCCGCCTTCGACCATCGGCCGGACCGCGTCGCGGGGCACCTGCACATTCCATTCGAGTGCGTGGCCGACGGCCTGCGCGATGTCGGCGTCGGTGCGCTCGAGGCCGGCGGCCAGCTTCACCGAGGTCTCGACGGCCAGCGCCTTCACGCCGCCGACGCGCAGCACGGCCTGTTCTGCCGCGAGCTTTTCGGCGTAGCTGCCGAGATGGCCCGTCAGCGTCACCACGCCGTGGTTGACGATGACGCCCAAGCCGGCCGCGGAGACGGCCGGATCCCATGCCAGCTCGGCCTGGATGTCTGCCCTGAGTTGTGTATCGGATTTCATTGGATTCCTGTCGATGGAGGGGGGCTGCGGCACCGGGGCTCAGCCGCCTGCTTCCTGGCGCACCAGCAGCACGGGCACCGGGCTGCCGCGCACGACGAGGTCGGCGTCGCTGCCCAGCGCGAGGCGGCTGAAGCCGCGCCGCCCGTGGGTGCCCATCACGACCAGGTCGCATGCGGCGGTCTTGGCCTCTTCGATCACGACGTCGGCGATCCGCCCCCGCGTGACCTCGCGCAGGACGGTGTCGGCTTCCACTTCGGAGTGCGATGCGGCGTCCTTGCCGGCTGCCAGCACGGATTCCCCGTAGGCCCGCATCTTCTGCAGGCCGGCGTCGAAGCTGGAGATGGTCGACATCTCCATCAGCATCGGAAAGTCGTCGATCACGTGCAGCAGGCGCAGTTTTCCTTTCTGCTCGGCCGCCAGGCGGATGGCCTCGCGCAAGCCGCGTTCCGCCGTGGGGCTGCCGTCGATGGGAACAAGAATGCGGTGGTACATGGCGCTGTCTTCCTCTCGGCCGGACTGAAGGGGCGTCCGCCACCGGCCGATTGGCGGACACGTCGATTCTTCGGCCGGTGCGCGCGCGCGGACTTGCGCCATGTCAAGCCAGCGGCAGGGAACCGGGCGGCGGTCGGTGCCGGATGGCGCTCAGCGGTGCCGGGCCCGCTCGGCCGCGGCCTGGCAGGCGGCGCAGCGGATGGCCATCGGCTGCGCCAGCAGCCGTTCGCGCGGAATGTCTTCGCCGCAGTCGGTGCAGATGCCGTAGCGGCCTTCGGACATGCGTTGCTGCGCTTGCTCGATCTCGCTCAGCCGCCGGCGGTCGACCTCGATCTCCGCGAAGCGCACGTCGTCCTGGCGCTCGGTCTCGGCCTCGTCGGCATGGCTTCGGACCTCGTGCGCGTCGTCGGCCGCGGCTGACGGAACGCCGGGGGCGCTTGCGCGCAGATCATCCAGTGCCTGGCTCTTCAGGAATTCGAGCTTCCGGGCCAGCATGTCGCGGTCGCTTGCGTTCAGGTGTTTCATGGCGTTCTCGTTGAAATCGGCGGTCGAGGAAAAGAGGAGGTCGCGGCCGCCCGCTGCTGCGGCATGCGCACGGCGACATACGCCTGCCGTCCGTCGCGCAGCACCAGCAATGCGATCGGCCGGCCGGCCGGCGCGCGCGCCAGTGCCTGCCTGAACTGATCGACGCGATCGAGGCGCATGTCGTTGACGGCGACGATGAAATCGCCGGCGCGGATGCCTTCGCTGCGCGCGAGCCCGGTGGCGTCGCGCACCAGCAGGCCGCTGCCGATGCGCAGCTGCGCCATCTGCGCCGCAGACACCTCGCCCAGGCTCAGGCCCAGGCCGTCGTTCCATTCGGGCGGGGCCGCAGGCGCAAAGGCGGTCCGGGCCACGCGCTGTTGCGACGGCGTGACCCAGACGGTGTGCTGCGCGCCGTGCCGCCAGATCTCCATGCGGCTGCGGTCGCCCGGGATGCGGTCCTCGATCTGGCGCAGCAGGTCCGTCAGGCGCGAGACCGCAATGCCGTCGAAGGCCGTGACGATGTCGCCCTGCAGCAGGCCGGCAGCCTGCGCCGGGCTGTCCGCATCGACGCGGACCACCAGCGCCCCCGAAGCCGCGGGCAGCGCGAAGGACTGGGCCAGCTCGGGCGTCATCTCCTGGAACTCCGCGCCCAGGTGGGCGCGCCGGACCGTGCCGCCCGCGCGCAGCTGCGTGGCGATGCGCATCGCGAGGTTGATGGGCACCGCGAACGACAGGCCCATGTAGCCGCCGCTGCCGCTGTAGATCATCGAATTCATGCCGACGACCTCGCCGCGGCTGTCGAAGAGCGGACTGCCGGAACTGCCCGGATTGATGGCGACATCGGTCTGGATGAAGGGCACGTCGCCGGCCCCGCCCACGAGGCGGTCGACGGCGCTGACCACCCCCGCGGTGACGCTGCCATGGAAGCCGAACGGCGCGCTGATGGCGGCCACCCAGTCGCCGGGCGCGAGCCGCGAGGAGTCTCCGATGACGGCGGCGGACAGGCCGCCGGCATCGATCTTCAGCAGGCCCACATCGGTGCGCTTGTCGGCGCCGACCACGTGCGCCGCAAAGCGCCGGCCGTCATCGAGCCGGACCTGGGCTTCGTCGATGTCCGCGACCACGTGCGCGCTCGTGAGGATCAGGCCGTCGCTGCTGATGATCACGCCGGAGGCCAGGTCGCGGATCTGGCTGATGTGCACGCTGGCCGGCAGCGGCCAGGCGAGGCGGTCGGCAAAGTCGCGCTCGGGCGCGATTTCGAGCTCGATGTCCTCCGGATTCTGGTCGCGTCCGATGCGCAGCGTGCTGATGTCGACCACCGAGGCGCTTCGGCTGGCCACCAGCGAGGAGAAGGCCGGTGCCGGAGGCGTCCCGCCGGACCGCGCGGCGTCGGACGCCGGCGCCGCGACCGGCAAGGGCGCCGTGGCGCAGGCCGCGAGCAGCGCGAACAGGCCGGCACACGCCGGGGCGAGGATGAAGCGGGGGATCGATGGCACGGAATACCTGGTCAGGAAGCCTGGGGCGAGAGGGTGGCGGGCCGGACCGCCGGCTGCGTGCCTTCGGCGGCGCGCACCGCCGTGCCGAAGCCCTGCAGCCGCGCGGCGAAACTGCCGCTGTCGACTTCGCGCGTGGTGAACGCGGTGTCGAGGACGGGAGTGCGTCCGAGCAGGCGGCCGATCTCGGCCACGGCATGGGGGGCGCCGCGCCCTCCCATGACCGATATCACGGCCACATCGGGCAGGTGATTGCACTGCGCGGCCACGAAGCTGCGCATGGGACCGGCCAGGCGCTGGCCCCAGATCGGCGACACCAGCACCACGGCATCGAACTGCGCTGTCTCCGGGCCCTGGTAGCGGATCGCGGGGCGCCGGCGAAAGAAGGAATCGAGCATGCAGCGCCAGCTGCCGGACGCACCGGCGCGCGGCCGTGTCTCGACGATCTCGGCCATGGGCCAGCCCTGCTGGCTGCACAGCAGCTCGGCCACCTTGCGGGACGTTCCCGTGTAGGAGTAAACGACCACGAGGATCTGGTTCATGGCGGTCCTTGGTGTGTGTTCAGGAAAGGCCAATGTAGGCCGCGCGCGGCGCCGCGGCCTTGATCTGGAACAAGCCCGCTTGCCGCGCCGGCGGCGAAGATCCGGCCATCTCGAACACGATCCGCAAAGGAACACCATGAAAATCCTTCTCGCCGTCGACGGCAGCGAATACACGGCCCGCATGCTCGACTACCTGGCCGCGCACAAGGAGTGGTCGAACGCGGGCCATGCGTTCACGGTCTTCAATGCCGTGCTTCCGGTGCCGCATCGCGCCGCGGCATTTGCCGGCCCGGACCTCGTGCACAACTTCTACGACGGCGAGGCGCGCGACGTTCTCGATCCCGTGCGTGCGGCGCTCGCCGTGCATGGCATCGAGGCGGCCTTCGCCCACAAGGTGGGCCATCCGGCGGACGAGATCGCCGCCTTTGCGACGCATGGAAAGTTCGACCTCGTGATCATGGGGTCGCGCGGTCACGGCGCACTGGCGAACCTCGTGCTGGGCTCGGTGGCGATGAAGGTGCTGGCCCGTTGCACGGTGCCCGTGCTGCTGGTGCGCTGAGTGGCCGTGGCCGCACCGAGGATGTTTTTCCAACGCCGAAAGGATCTGCCATGAAAACTGCCCACATGCTGGGAGCGGCCGCGCTGGCCCTTCTGGCCGGTTGCACCGCGCTGCCCTCGAGGGACGGCACGCAGGACAAGGACCATGCGCTGCACCATCCGTCCGCGGGGCCTGCGACCCCGGCGTTGACGCCGGACCAGCAGATGGCGCGGATGCGCGAGATGCATCGGAAGATGATGGGCACCCGCACGCCCCAGGAACGCCAGGCGCTGATGGCCGAACACATGGAGGCCATGCAGGGCGGGATGTCGATGATGTGCCAGATGGGTGCGGCGCCGGCCGCGCAGCCCGGTGCCCCCGCCGGCGACATGATGAAGCGCTGCATGGCCATGAAGGACATGGCCACGCAGATGATGCTGGACCGCGAAAAGCCCCCGTCGCCCGCACGCTAGCCAGCTCGGCGCCGTGCCGCAGCGGCGCGGCCCGCTCAAGGCACCAGCACCGCAGCGCCCTCGATCCGGCCTGCGCGCAGGTCGGCCAGTGCCTCGTTGGCCTGCGCCAGCGCATAGGTCGTGGCGTGCACCCGCAGCGGATGCGCCTGCGCGAAATCGAGGAACTCGCGCGCGTCGGCGCGCGTCAGGTTGGCCACCGACACCAGGCTGCGCTCCTCCCACAGCAGCCGGTAGGGAAAGGCCGGGATGTCGCTCATGTGGATGCCGCCGCAGACCACCCGGGCGCCCTTGCGCACCGCGCGCAGGGCCGCCGGCACCAGTTCGCCGGCGGGCGCGAAGATGATGGCCGCATCCAGCGGCTCGGGCGGGCGCTTGTCGGCATCGCCCGCCCATGCGGCGCCGAGGCTGCGCGCGAAGGCCTGGGCCGCGAGGTCGCCGGGCCGGGTGAACGCGTAGACCTCGCGCCCCTGGGCCTTGGCGGCCTGGGCCACCAGATGCGCCGCGGCACCGAATCCATAGAGGCCCAGCCGGTGCGCGCCCTCGCCGGCGGCCTTCAGGCTGCGCCAGCCGATCAGGCCGGCGCACAGCAAGGGCGCGATGCGGGCGGCATCGGCTTCGGGCATGGACAGCGGCAGGCAGAACGCCGCCTCGGCGACCACATGGCTCGCGAAGCCGCCGTCGCGGTGATAGCCGGTGAAGCGCGGCGCGTCGCACAGGTTCTCGCGTCCCTCGGCGCAAAAGGCGCAGCAGCCGCAGCTGTGGCCCAGCCATGGCACGCCCACCCGGTCGCCGACGCGATGGCCTTCGACACCCGCGCCGAGCGCTTCCACCACGCCCACGATCTCGTGGCCCGGCACGATCGGCAGCACGGGCAGCGGCAGCTCGCCGTCGACGATGTGCAAGTCGGTGCGGCAGACTGCACAGGCCAGCACGCGCAGGCGCAGCTCGCCCGCACCGGGAGCCGGGATCCTGCGGCGCTGCATCTCGAGGGGCAGCATCGCCGCGGGCAGGACCATGGCGCGCATGGTGTCGGGTTCGTCAGTCATGTCGGAACTCGCCTTCCGGGAAGAGGCAGGCCGCGGTCGGCGCGTGGCTCAGCCCATGTATTTGCCGCCGTTGATCGACAGCGTGATGCCGGTGATGAAACCCGAGTCGTCCGAAGCCAGGAACGCGATGCCGCGCGCAATCTCGGCGGGCGTGGCCAGGCGGCCGGCCGGAATGCTCGTCAGGATGCGTGCCATCACCTGCGGGTCGACCGCCCCGACCATGGGGGTGTCGGTGTAGCCCGGCGCCACCACGTTGGCCGTGATGTTGTGCGAGGCGCCTTCGAGCGCCAGTGACCTCGTGAAGCCCACCAGCCCGGCCTTGGTCGCTGCGTAGTTGGTCTGGCCCAACTGACCCGACAGGCCGTTGACCGACCCGAGGTTCACGATGCGTCCGAAGCGCCGCTCGCGCATGCCGCCGATGACGGCGCGGCACATGTGGAAGCAGCCGCCGAGGTTGACGTCGAGCACCTCTTTCCATTGCTCGAAGCTCATCTTGTGCAGCATCGCGTCACGCGTGATGCCCGCGTTGTTGACGAGCACCTCCACCGGGCCCAGCGCCGCCTCGACGCGGGCCACGCCGGCGGCGCAGGCCTGCGCGTCGGCCACGTTCCAGGCAAAGGCCGGAATGCCGGTGCGCGCGGTGAACGCCTCGGCAACCTGCAGGCGGCTGGCGTGGTTGACGGCCACGCGGTAACCGGCAGACTGCAGCGCCTCGGCCGTGGCCGCTCCGATGCCGGAGGTTCCGCCGGTGACCAGTGCGACGCGGCTCAATTGTCCACCGCGAGATCGTTCACGACCAGCGAAACACCGGGCGCCGCCCAGGCCGCGCCCTGCACCGCATTGCGCTCGGCCCAGGAATGGACCTTGCCGCGCAGCGTGACCTGCGAGCCGTTCACCGTGATGGCCAGGTGCTTGGCTTCGCGGTCGGCCTGGCGCGCGAGCGCTTCGTGGATCTTCTTCTCGACGTCGGCCGGCCTGACCTTGGGCGTGACGTTGACGAGGTTGGACACGCCCCGCACGCCCATCAGGTTGCGCACGGCACTTTCCGCGGCCCGGCGCTGGTACTCCCACTCGACCTCGCCGTTCAGCGTGAGCCAGCCCTTTTCCACCATCGGGCGGATCTTGCCGTCCGGCACCAGCACGTTCCATTCGAGTGCCCGCTCGGCGGCCATCGCAATGTCGGCGTCGGTGCGCTCGTTGTCGAACGGAACCTTGACCGTGATCTCGACGGCCACGGCCTTCACGCCGTGCACGCGCTGCACCGCGCGTTCGACGGCGTACTTCTCGGCAAAGCTCGCCAGATGGCCGGTCAGGGTGGCCACGCCGTCCTTGACGATCACGCCGACGTCGGAGGCCTTGAACGACGGGTCCCAGGCCAGTTCCGCCTGGATGTCGTCTCGCAATTGCGCATCGGTTTTCATGAGGTTTCCTTCAGTGAATGAACTTGGGATCGGTCCCGAGAAAAGCCGTCGGCAACCGTGCATCCACTCTAGGAACGCCGTGCGCCCGGCGTATTGCGCTGGATCAATTCACGCGCCGGCTCAGGCGACGCTGCCCAGCAGCAGTGCCTGCACCACGAAGCGCCGGTTGTCCGCCGGCGAGGTCCGCTCGTCGAGCAGCTCGGCGAGCCGGGCCGTGGAGTGGCTTGCACAAGCGAGGCCGTCGTAGACGGGAATGCCTGCCTTCAGGCCGATCTGCCGCACGACCTCGGGCGCCATGCCCTGGCACTCCAGCGCGTCGTAGAAGCGGCCGAGGATGCGTGCGCTGTGCTGCACTTCGGCGGGGCTGCCGAGATTCGAGAGCGCGGGGCGGATGGTTGCCACGTGCGCGCCCAGCTCCTCGGCCGCGCGCTGGAACAGCAGCCGGCTTTCGGTGCCGTCGGCGCCTTCGTCGCAGAGGATCCCGAGCTTCTTGCCCCTGAGCTGCGGCGACAGGGCGCCCCGCAGGAATGCCGCCTGCAGCAGGCGCGCACGGCCCACCAGCGCCGTCTCCTCCGCGGGCGACAGCGCATGGAATGCCGAGACATTGTGGTTCTCGAAGGGAAAGAGCATGAACCCCCTGGGTGTGAGTGCGCAGAGGCTAGCCGGGCGGGGGCAGGCCGGGCTTGATACAGATCAAGTCCGGTTGCACCGGCGCTGATACGCGCCGGACACAAAGCATTCACCGAGCGTTACCCACCGATTCCGGCCGTTGTCACTGTGTTGCCGCGCGCTTCCTAGCATCCCTCCATCGACCCGCGACTCACCATCTACACCAGGAGCTTCCACATGTTCAACCCGTCCCTGACCCAAGCCGCCGCACCTGCGATGAACGGATTCCTGGCTGCACGCGCCGTGCCGAAAGCCGGCCTGGCGGTCCACGAGCGGGCCAGCCAGAAGCTGGTGGAGACGCAGCAGCTGCTGAAGGAGCGCCTCAACCCGCAGCGCCGCGTCGTGCATGCGGGCGACCTGATCTACCAGGCCGGCGAGCGCTTCGGCAATCTCTACATCCTGAACTCGGGCTTCTTCAAGATCGTGAACCTGTCCGCGGACGGGCGCGAGCAGGTGGTGGGCCTGAAGTTCCGCGGCGACTGGCTCGGCTTCGACGGCATCGCCGCCAACCACTATTCCTGCGACGCCGTGGCGATGGACACGGGCGAGGTCTGGGTCGTCTCCTACGAGGCGCTGCTGGCCGCCTGCCTGGCCGAGCCTGCGCTGCTGCAGGTGTTCCACACTGCGATGAGCCGCGAGATCGCCCATGACCGGGATTCGCTGATGTCGGTGTGCACGCTGCCGGCCGACGCCCGCGTGGCCGACTTCCTGCGCTACTGGGCTGAATCGCTGGCCGAGCGCGGCATGCGCACCGACCAGATCACGCTGCGCATGACGCGCGCCGAGATCGGCAACTACCTCGGCATGACGCTCGAAAGCGTGAGCCGGGCGCTGTCCAGGCTGGCGCGCGACAAGGTGATCGAGTTCGTGGAGAAGGGGCGTCGCGACGTGCAGATCCCGGACGTGGGGGCCTTGTCGGCCTTCGTGCAGCGCTGCCTTGCGCCCGTGCCCGCGCCCGCGCCCGCCATGCTGCAGTGAGGCGTGCGGCGCGGCGGGTCGATCCGGATCGGCAACCGGCCCCCGCAGCGGGAACAATCCACCATGGTGCGATGCTTCGACGTCTGCAACGGGGATGCCGACGGTCTCTGCGCGGTCGTCCAGTGGCGTCTTGAGGACACCCGGCCGGCCGAGCTGGTGACCGGGCTGAAGCGCGATCTGGCGCTGCTCGACCGGGTCGTCGATGCGCAGGCGGGCGACGAAGTCAATGTGTTCGACCTGTCCATGCAGCGCAATCGCGCCGGCCTGTTGCGGCTGCTCACACGGGGCGTGCACGTGCGCTACTTCGACCATCACGCGAGCGGAGGACTTCCCTCCCATCCCTGCCTGGAATCCCACGTCGACGAGGCGAGCGATGCCTGCACCAGCCTTCTGGTCGACGCCCATCTGGGCGGTGCGCACCGCGCCTGGGCCCTCGTCGGCGCCTATGGCGACAACTTGGCTGCGGTCGCCGACCGGCTGGACTTTGACGGCGGTGTCGAGCCCGGCGACCGCGCGGGGCTGCGGCGACTGGGCGAGCTGATCAACTACAACGCCTACGGCGACGACGAGCGCGATGTCTGCATTCCGCCCCGCCTGCTGTACCCGCTCATGGCGCGCTACGCAGATCCGCGCGACATGATGGCGCACGAATCCATCGTCGAGGACATCGACGCCATGCGACGCAGCGATCTGCGCCAGGCGGCGAGGGCGACCCTGCTCTGGCAGGGCCCTGCGGGCCGCGTGCACATGCTGCCCGACGCGCCATGGAGCCGGCGCGTGCTCGGGTGCTTCGCCAATCATCTCGCCACCGAGGCGCCGGGCCTGGCGCATGCTGTGCTGAGGCCGGGGGGCGAAGGCTATGTCGCCAGTGTGCGCGCGCCGCTGGCGCATCCGCAGGGCGCCCACGCGCTGTGCCGCCGGTTCGGGGGCGCCGGGCGCGCCCGCGCCGCCGGCATCGACAGCCTGGGCGCCGGCGACCTGAGGCGCTTCATTGCTGCCTTCGCCAGCACTTCCTGGTCCTCCATGCCGGATGCTCCGGCGGCTTCGGAGCCTTCATGAACATGAAGCAAGGAATGCGGCCCCGGCTGGCCCTGGTGTTCGCGCTGGCCGTTGCCCTGCTCGCCCGACAACGGCACGGGCATGACGCCGGCCGTGGCGGGATTCTCGATCCAGTCCGACGGTTGCCTGCGCATCGCATCCGCGCCCGGGCGCGGCACCTCCATCGGCCTTGTTCTGCCGGTCTTCGAAACTCCGGCGGGTTCCACCCCCGGCGGCAGGGAGGTGAATCATGAAGTCCGATGCGCAGTTGAAGAATGAGGTGGCCCGCGAACTGGAATGGGAGCCTGCCGTCAACGCCGCGAATGTCGGGGTGGCGGTGAGGCACGGCGTGGTGACGCTGAGAGGCCACCTCGACACCTGTGCCGAGAAGCTCGCCATCGAACGTGCCGTGCAGCGCGTGCGAGGCGTTCGGGCGCTGGCCATCAAGCTCGATGTCGAGTTGTCGCCCCGGCACAAGCGCAGCGACTCGGAAATCGCAGCGGCCGCGGAGGCTGCCCTGAAATGGCATTCGGAAATTCCCCCGCATCGCATCCAGGTGAGCGTTGACAACGGCCGGATCCACCTCAAGGGCGAACTCGATTGGGAGTATCAGCGCAATGCGGCTGTGCGTGCGGTGGAGGCGCTGGTCGGTGTCGTGCGAGTCCAGAACAGCATCGCACTGAAGGCACACCTCATCCCGGCCGACATCGGAACCCCGATTCGCGAAGCGCTCGAGCGCCAGGCCCAGGACGCGTCCGACCGCATCGAAGTGGTCGTCAGCGGTGCCAGCGTCATCCTGCGCGGCACGGTGCATTCCTGGGCGGCCCGTGCGGCTGCGCAAGGGGCCGCGTGGTCGAGCCCGGGCATATCGAACGTGGTGAACGAACTCAGGGTGGCGGGCTGATCGGCACCGGCGCGTTGCGGCAGGTTCCCTTGAGGTGCGTCAATTCGGCGCGAGCACGGCATGCCTAGCATGGGCGATGCGTGCCGGATGCACGCCAACCCGATGAAAAAGGACGATGCCATGAACACGACAATTCACGCCGCCACGCAAGCGCTGGAGCGGGCCCTGGACGAGACGATCGGCGAGGGGCGGTTCGCCGCGGCCGGCGACAAGCTGATCGCGAACTTCCAGCGCGCATGCTCGCAGGTCGATGCGCTGCAGGACGACACCGTGCGCGCGGCGAGATCGGCGGTCCGCCGCACGGACCGGGCCATCCACCGTCACCCGTACAGCGCGATCGGCGTCGTTGCGGTGGCCGGCATCGTCATCGGAATCCTGGCGGCAAGGCGCTGAGGCGCGCGGGCCGCGATCGCGAGGTGTTCCCGGCTCAGCGGCCGCCGCCCGGCGGCTGGCGGCGTATCCATTCTCTTGCCTTGGCGATGCCGATGCGGATGGCTTTCCCGTCGTCATATCCCTCGGCAAGCAGGGCGTTGGCGATCTCCACCGCCTTTTGCCGCACGCGCGGCGGCAGCCGGCGCATCGCGGGGGGGGTAGCGCTCGTCGGTCCAGGGCATGCGCGCCTCAGGCGCCCGCCGCGCCGGTGCGCGGCGGTTCTTCGGCGGGAGTCAATCCGTCGCGTATCGCGTCGTCCACCGTGTCCAGACCGATGATGCGAAGCGTCGCGCGAACGCTGTCGGGCACATCGCGCAGGTCCTTCAGGTTGCGCGATGGCAGCAGCACGGTGCGCACACCGGCGCGCTGCGCCGCGAGCACCTTTTCCTTGATGCCGCCGACCGGCAGGACCAGGCCGCGCAGGCTGATCTCGCCGGTCATGGCCACGTCGTGGCGCACCGGCCTGCCGGTGTACAGCGACGCCAGCGCGATGAAAAGCGCAACACCGGCGCTCGGACCGTCCTTGGGAATGGCGCCGGCCGGGATGTGCAGATGGATGTCGACGTCGGCGAAACCCGTCGGCGACACGCCCAGCGAGGCCGCGCGCGCCTTCATCAGCGTGAGCGCGGCCTGCGCGCTCTCCTTCATCACCTCGCCCAGGTGCCCTGTGAGGTTCAGCTTGCCGTTGCCCGGCACGCGGGTGGCCTCGATGAAGAGGATCTCGCCGCCCGCGGGCGTCCACGCCAGCCCGGTGGCCACGCCCGTCACGTGGCCGTTGCCGGTCAGCGCGGCCTCGTGTTCGTAGGGCGCCGGGCCCAGGATGGCCTCCAGGTCGGATGCGTCGATGCGGATATCGGCCGTCGAGCCTTCGGCGACTTTCACTGCGGCGTGGCGCATGACGCGCCCGAGTTCGCGCTCGAGCTGGCGCACCCCCGCCTCGCGGGTGTAGTCCGAAACGATGGACCGCAGCGCGTCGGCCGAGATCTCGCATTGCCCTTCCTTCAGGCCGTTGGATTCGCGTTGGCGCTGGATCAGGTAGGTCTGCGCGATCTGCATCTTTTCTTCCTGCGTGTAGCCCGGCAGTTCGATCACCTCCATCCGGTCGCGCATCGGCGCCGGGACGTTGTCGATCACGTTCGCGGTGGCGATGAACACCACCCGGCTCAGGTCGAACGGCACGCCGAGGTAGTTGTCGCGGAAACTGTTGTTCTGCTCGGGGTCGAGCACTTCGAGCAGCGCGGCCGACGGGTCGCCGTGGGCGCTCGCGCCGATCTTGTCGATCTCGTCGAGCATCATCACGCAATCCCGGGCGCCGGCACGCCGCAGTCCCTGCACGATGTTGCCGGGCATCGCGCCGATGTAGGTGCGCCGGTGCCCCCGGATCTCCGCCTCGTCGTGCACCCCTCCGAGCGACACGCGCGTGAAGGGGCGCTGGATCGCGCGCGCGATGCTCTGGCCGAGCGAGGTCTTGCCGACGCCGGGCGGCCCCACGAAGCACAGGATGGGCGCGCGGCCGGTGGGGTTGAGCTTTCTCACCGCGAGAAACTCGACGATGCGCTGCTTCACGCGCTCGAGCCCGAAATGGTCGGCCTCGAGCGACCGGCGCGCCGCCGCGAGGTCGAGCGGCGCTTCCGGCTCGATGGTCCACGGAAGCTCCACCATCCAGTCGAGGTAGTTGCGCAGCATCGAGTATTCGCCCGACGCGTCGGGCATCCCGCGCAGGCGGCCGAGTTCCTTGCGGGTGTGCGCCTCGACATCCGCAGGCATGCCGGCCGCGGCAATCGCCGCTTCGATCCGCGCGAACTCCTCGTCGTCGGCGCCTGTTTCGCCCAGCGCGGCCTGAATCGTCTTCAGCTGCTGGCGCAACACGAACTTGCGCTGCTGGTCGTCGAGCTGCTCCTTGGTCCGCTCGCCGATTTCCCGCGACAGCCGAAGAACCTCCAGGCGGTGCGAGAGCAGCTTCAGGAGCTGGCCGATGCGTTCCGAGGGCGGCAGCATCTCGAGCAAGGCCTGCTTCTCGTTCACGTCGGCGTCGATCACGCTGGCCGTGATGTCGGCCAGGGCGGACGGCTCCCGCGTGGTCTGCAGCGCATGCACCAGCTCCGCCGGCACGCTGGGCAGCAGCGACAGCAGTTCGATCGCGCGCTCCCGCAACTGGAGCGCCAGCGCCTCGGACTCGGCGGACACGTCGGCGGCCTCCTCGACGATCTCGATCCTGGCGGCGAGATAGGGTTGGCCTTCCACAGGCGCCACGATGCGAAACCGTTTCAAGCCCTGGCAGACGGCGTGGTACTGGCCTTCGCCGGAGTCGATGTGCTGCACGATTCTCGCGAGGGTTCCCACGGCGCACAGGCTCGCGATCGAGGGATCGTCTTCGCCCGGATCCTTCTGCAGGACGATGCCGATCGGCACCTCGCCGGCAATCGCATGCTGGAGCGCGGCAATCGATTTTTCGCGTCCAACGCTCACGGCCGTCACGACATGCGGGAACAGCACGAGGTTGCGCATCGGGATCAGCGCCACCACCTCGGGCAGCGCAGCAGCGGAGGGCGGGGCGGGGGCAGTGGTCATGGGATTCTCCGTGAGGCGCGAACGCCGCGCTTCAGTAGAGATCGCCGCCGGAGCCGCGCTGCGCGTCCGGAGCTTCCTTCTTGGGAGCGATGGCGATCATGCAGTCGGTGGTCAGGATCAGGCTGGCGATCGATGCGGCGTTCTGCAGGGCCAGGCGCGTCACCTTGGCGGGATCGATGACGCCCATCTCCAGCATGTCGCCGTACTCGCGGGTCGCCGCGTTGTAGCCGTAGCTCGGCTGGGTCGCCTCGTCGACCCTGGCCAGCACGATGGACGGCTCGTCGGCCGCATTGCTGACAATGCGGCGCAGGGGCTCCTCCAGCGCGCGCTGGACAATCCTGATACCCGACCCATGGTCGATGGTGGGAGCGGCCAGCTGGCCCAGGCTCCTGCGTGCCCGCAACAGGGCCACGCCGCCGCCCGGGACGATGCCTTCTTCCACGGCCGCCCGTGTCGCATGCAGCGCGTCTTCGACGCGGAGCTTGCGCTCCTTCAGTTCGGTCTCGGTCGCGGCACCCACCTTGATCACCGCCACGCCGCCCGAGAGCTTCGCGATGCGTTGGTCCAGCTGCCTGCGCTCGTAGTCGCTGGTCTGCGCCTCCCGCTCCTGGCGAATTGCGGCGATCCGTTCGCGGATGGCCGCGGGTTCGCCCGCACCGCCGATGAGCGTGGTGCTGTCCTTGTCGATCACCACGCGGCGTGCACGGCCCAAGTGGTCGAGCGTGGCTTTCGCCAGACTCAGGCCCAGCTCGGTCGAGATCACCTGCCCGCCGGTCAGGATGCCCATGTCCTGCAGCAGCAGCTTGCGCCGGTCGCCGAAGCCCGGCGCCTTGACCGCGCAGGTCTTCACGACGCCGCGCATGCTGTTGATCACCAGCGTGGCCAGGGCGTCCGCATCCACATCCTCGGCGATCACGAGCAGGGGGTCGCCCGACTTCGCCGCGGCTTCGAGCAGCGGGACGAGGTCGTTGATGGTCGACAGCCTCTGGTCGCACAGCACCACCAGGGCGTTCTCCAGCAGCACGGTCTGCTTCTCGGCGTTGTTGATGAAGTAGGGCGACAGGAAGCCTCGGTCGAACTGCATGCCCTCGACGATCTCCAGCTCGCTGACGAGCCCCGAGCCGTCCTCGATGGAGACGGCGCCCTCGCGGCCGGCCTTGTCCATCGCGCGGGCGACGAGGTCCCCGATAGAACGGTCATTGTTGGCCGAGATCGCGGCCACGTGCGCGATCTCCTGCGAACTCGTGCAGGGTTGCGAGAGCACCTTCAAACTGTCCACGACCGCAGCCACCGCGAGATCGATGCCGCGCTTGAGGTCCATGGGGTTCATGCCCGCAGCCAGGTACTTCAGCCCTTCCTGGATCATCGCGTGGGCCAGCACGGTGGCGGTGGTGGTGCCGTCGCCCGCCATCTCGCTGGTGCGGGCCGCCACTTCCCGCAGTAACTGCGCGCCCATGTTCTCGAACCGGTCCTCCAGCTCGACCGCCCGAGCGACGACCACGCCGGAATTGACGATCTGCGGCGCGCCGTACGCGCTGTCGATGATCACGGTGCGTCCGCGCGGACCCAGTGTGACCTTCACCGCCTCGGCCAGTGCATCCACGCCGCGGCGGATCTTGTCGCGTGCCTCTTCCCGAAAAAGCAGTTGCTTGGCAGTCATCGAGGACCTCTCCACGGTAGCGGCGGCGTACACGCCGCGCGGATTCAGCGATCAGGCCGGCCTGCAGACGATTTCGGGCCACAGCGTGGCCGATGCGGGGCTGTAGTGCCACACGATCCTGCGTACCTTGAGCCGGCCCTTGGCGTCCGGCGGCACGTCCGCGTCGTCGGGGACCACGAGGGTCTCGCCCACCTGGGGAAGCGGGCCCGGGTGCGGATGATGGGTCGTGCCGACCTGCAGTTCGCACGACGTCTTGCCGGACAGGCGGACAGTGATCTTCATGGCGTGCCTTGACGCCGGTAGTCCGGCCTAGCCGACCACCGTGTTCCAGCCGGCCGTGCCAACCGAAGGCACCCGCAGCGGCAGTGGCGGCATCGGCGGCATGTCGTCGACTTGCACGGTCTCGCGCTGAAGCCCGCTTCGGATCACCTTGGACAGGCCGGCGATCTCGTCCGCGCAGGCGCCCATCAGGTCGTCCAGCGCAACGATGCCGACGACGCGTTCCTCGGCATCGGTCACCAGCACCCTCCGCACGCCATGCTCTTCCATGACGGCCATGGTGTCGGCCAGGTCTGCGTTCTCCGTCACGCTCACGATCGTCTCGCTCGCGAGCTCGCCAACCTTGATGCCCGCGGGATCCAGGCCCTGGGCCAGGACCTCGATCACAAGGTCGCGATCAGTGACGATGCCGCTCACGGACGCGCCCCCACCCACAGAGTGAGTGATGACCAGGGCGCCGACGTGCTGCTCGCGCATCATGGCGGCTGCCTGGAAGAGCGTGCTGCCGCCGTCCACGGCCACCAGGCGCCGTGTGCAGATGGATGAGATGTTCATGGGACCTTCTTTCGAACTTCGGGGGTTGGCGAGACATGGAGAAACGCGTTGTCCATTCTGGAGAGCGCGGGCGGTGGCGCATTGCGCTGGATCAAGGAGGCGGCCGGCGCCGGGGCGGATGCCGCACTGCGGCTTCCTCGAGCCGGCGTGAATCGGCGGCAGCGACCATGGACGCGATCCCGGCTCGTCGCTGGCGGCGGGTCTTGCTGAGGAAAGTGCATGTCCCTGTCTTCGCGCATCCGCATGGTCGCGCCGCCGGCCGGGTTCGCGGTGCACGAATCTGACTCACCCCTCGCCACTGCAGCTGGCGAAAAGGCCGGTACCGACCTTGCGGAGCCCCTCGCGCTCGCGCGTGACGACGAGTGCGTCGAGCCCCCGCCGCATGGCAAGTTCACGCCCGGCCTCGGCACCGAGCACCATCAGCGCTGTGGCGTAGGCATCGGCATCGGTACAGGTCGGTGCGATGACCGTGACCGACGCGACCGCCCCGCGCAGCGGCGCACCGATGCGCGGGTCCATCGTGTGCGAGACGCGCTCGCCGTCGACCACGCGCCATTGCCGGTAGTCGCCCGAGGTCGCGATCGCGGCGTCGCCGAGCTCGATCACGCCCATCGCCGTGCGCCGGTCGTCCTCGGGCGCCTCCAAAGCGATGGCCCATGGCGAGCCGTCGGGCTTGCAGCCCCGCGCGCGCATTTCGCCATCGATGCCGACCAGCCAGGAGCCGATGCCGTGCCGGTTCAGCACGCGCGCGAGTTCATCGACGCCGAAGCCCTTGGCGATGCCGCACAGGTCCAGGGCGACGCACGCATGCTTGCGCACCCGGCGCCCCGGCAGGTCGACTTCCAGCAGCTCGTCGAGCGGCCGGCAGGCAGGGGAGCCCGTCGACCTGCCTCGCGGGCCACTCCTGCCCGCCGGGCCGAATCCCCAGGCGTCGACGAGTTCGCCGACGCCGATGTTGAACGCATTGCCGGTTTCGCGCCCGATCTCGGCCGCCCGCACCAGCACCGACGCCAGGTTCGCGGGGACGGGAACCCAGCCGTCCGGCGCCGCGCGATTGAGCCGCGACAGGTCGGAGTCGGCCTTCCAGTTCGACATCTGCGCGTCGACGGCGGTGACGGCCGCTGCCAGGACGCCGACGATCGCCTGCACGTCGGCCTCTTCCGGCACGACGAAGCGCACGGTATAGCGCGTGCCCATCGTCGCGCCGCTCGCGCGGCAGTCCTTCAGCCGTGCGCCGCGCAGCCACTCAATAGACGTCCTCAACATAGCGTCCCTGTGTCCTCAGTTGTGCGACCGAAAGGCCGGAGCCTTCCAGGATGCGGTCCCAGGCGTGAGCCACGCCTTCGGCCATTTGGCGGCCGCCGCACACCATGACCTGCGCGCCCTGCACGATCGACGCGCGCAGGCGCCGGGCGTCCGCGAGCAACCGGTCCTGCACGTAGGCTCGATCAGCGCAGCGCGAGAAGGCGGTGGTCAGCGTGCGCAGCCGGCAATCGTCGACGAGGCCGTCAAGTTCGTCGCGATAGAGAAAGCCGTCGTCGGCGCTGCGCGCGCCAAAGTACAGGTGCATCGGGCGTCTGGCACTGTTGTGGCGGATGAAGCCGATCAGCGGACCGATGCCGGTTCCCGCACCGATCAGGATCAGCGGCGCGGTGCCGGCGGCAGGGCGGAAGCTCTCGTGCGGTCGAACGAAAGCCTGGATCGCCGCGCCCGGCGACAGGCCGGTGAGGTAGCCGGAGCAGATGCCGCCGGGTTGGCGGCGCACGCAGATTTCAGCCGCGCCGTCCGAAGCCGCGCTCACCAGGGAGTAGTAGCGCGGCGAGGCGCCGCCCGGTGGCACCACGCCGAGCAGGTCGCCGGTCTCGAATTTCGGCAGCTCCGGCCGGCCGAGCCAGGCGCGCCAGCCCCTCGCGGGTACCCGGGGCGCGAAGCGCAGGACCGCGGTCAGGGTCTGGGGATCGGCGCCGTAGTCGGTTCGCGAGACGAGCTCGAGCGCCGTCGTGCGCGGCAGCAGCGGCTCGTAGCGGATGTCGAGCGCCACCCCAAGCGTCTCGCCGAGCCACTTGCACCATTGGCGGAACTCGGGCTCCGACTGCCGGTCCACCGTGCCCGTTTCTCCCAGCGCCTCCAGCCCCCTGGCGGCGAGCGCGTCGTGGACCTGGCGTGCATAGCCGCAGAAGTGCGGGAATTGCCGGTCGCCAAGGCCGAGCACGGCGAACGCGACGCCGGGCCCGGCGGGCAAGCGGGCGAGCCGCGGCAGAAACTGGCGCGCGCTCTCCGGGGCCTCGCCGTCGCCGTAGGTCGCGGTCAGGACGAGCAAGCGGCGAACGCCGTCGTGAGGGGTCTCGATGTCGTTCATCGGCGCCGCATGCACCCGCAGGCCCGCACGCGTCAGCGCCGCATGCAGCGCCGAAGCGAATCCCCAGGTCGTGTGGGTCTCGCTGCCGACCAGCAGCAAGGTGTCGGCGTCGCGCCTCGAGGCGTTGTTCGCCAGGCGGGGCAGGCTCTGGCGCCGGTGCAGCCAGAGCAGGAAGCCGGTCGCCGCGAGCAGCGGCACCGCGAGCGACGAGGCGCCAAGCAACAGCCCCAGCCACCACAGGCCCTCGCCGGTATGCAGCATGCGCACGGTCGCGTGCAGGCGCTGCCACCCGTCGAGCGCCCGGTAGGCGAGCCAGGTGCCCGTGGCAGGATCGACCACGCCCGCGCCATCCGCGGTCTCGATTTCGATGACGTCGCTCGGGTCGTCCGGACTCGCGAGCTTCAACTGTGCCAGCCGCGACACATCCACCGATTGCAGCACCGCCATCTGCGCGAGCGCCATTCGCCCCGCCCCGCTCGGGCGCAGGTCGAGAAAAGGGTCCGCATCACCGCCTTCGGGCATCAGGCCGAAGGTCGCAAGCGACATGATCAGCCCGGTTGCCGCCGACAGTGCGAGGCCGGCGAGCGCGGGGCGTGCGCTCTCGTTGTGCAGCCGCTGCGGCGTGCTGCCGCGTACGCGGCCCAGCAACAGCTTCCATCCCCCCATCCGCCGCGCGAAGAGCGTGAGGCCGGAAAGCACGATGAACAGCATGAAGGCGGCGGCAACACCCGTCGCGACACGGCCGGGGTCGTCGAGCAGGAGCTTGCGATGCAGGTTCTTCAGCCAGCGCTGGGCGGCCGAGGGCCGATAGGCGGCGACCACCTCCCCACTGGCGGGATCGATGACCGATGCGCGCTGCTCGCTGCCCACCATGTGGTACGCCACGATCGTGCCCGACGGCTGGCGCACCAAGGTTTCCACGCCGGGCAGGCGCGCGCTCACACGGCCGGCGAGCGTTGCGACGTCGACGCCGCTCGCACCGGCTGCACCCGCCCGCTCGAAGGCGGGAAACAGCGACAGTACCGACCCGCTCAAGGCGACGAGCACGAGCAGCAGCGAAGCGATCAGCGCCGGGATCGAGTGGAGCGTCCGCAGCATCGCGCTCCTGTCAGAGGGTGTAGCGGAACGACCTGATGTAGCCGCGGCCGGCGGCCGGCTTGCCCGTGCCCGCCCGGGTGAGCGGGACGACGACTTCCGAGGGGTTCTCCTTCATCTTCTCCACCGCGGTGTCGACGTGTATCTCGTAGCCGGCGTCGAGCAGCGTGTCGGCCAGATCGACGCTCACACGCAGGGTCTTGCCCGCGCCAACGCTCGCGCCGCTGATGCCGTCCACCTTCGCCTTGCCGCCCGTTGCGCGGTACCAGTCACCCAGGTGGCGCCAGTACTTCGCCTTGGTCCCTGCGACCCACAGCGTGCTCTGGTAGCGGCCGCTGCCGTCGGTGAGGTAGATGGCCACGTAGGCACCGTCGCCGCCGTAGTCGGCCAGCTGGGTCTCGATCGTGACCTGGCGCGCCGAGGCGATAGACGGTGCGGCGAGGGCGCCCGCGACCGCCGCAGCGGTCCATGCATGCTTCATGGGTGATCTCCTGGTGTCGGTAACTCTGGGGGGAAAGGCTCAGCCGATTCCGGCCCCGGGCTTCGCGCCCGGCGGCGTCTCGGGAGGTGTGCCGTGCCTGCGTTCGCGATCGCCGTGCTCGCGCTTCATGCGGACGACCTTGAGCGTCGCGGGGTCGAGCTTGACCTTGAAACGGCGGTCGTCGGCATCGCGGCCCTTGATTTCGTAGCAGCCGTCGTCGATCTTGAGCTTGTCGATGCGCCAGCCGTTGCGTTCGGCCAGCGCGCGCACGGCACTGCGCGGCTGCCAGGTCTCGGAGGGGGCGTCGCAATCATCCTCAGCGCGCACGGGCGGTGCGGCGAGCACGAGAATCGCCAGCACGAGGTTTCGCATCACGAAGAAGTGATTCATCGGTCGCAAGCCCACAGTCGAGAGTCGCGGCGGAGATGGCGTTCGGAACATGGAAGTGACATTGCGTTGGCGTGCATGTCCATTCTGGAGAGCGCGGGCCTTGGCGCATTGCGCTGGATCAAGGATGCGGCCTGCGCCGGGGCGGATGCCGTGCGGCGGCCTCCTTAAGCTGGCGTTAATCGGCGGCAGCGACCATGCACCCCATGCCCGGACCGCTGCCGGCGGCGGGTTTCCTGAGGAAAGTGCATGTTCATGTCCCTGTCGTCGCGCACCCGCATGGTCGAGCCGCCAGCCGGCGTTCCCGTCACGCCCCCGGCCGAATTCGCGGTGCACGAGCGCCACGATCCGCGCCGCGCCGCGGTCGAGGATTTCATCCGCGGCATCTACGCGCAACGCTACGGCGCGCAGGTGACGCACTTTGCGCCGCGGCTGGTGAGCCTGCGCCGCAACGGCGAACTCGTCGCCGCGGCCGGCTACCGCAACGCCGCGCACGGTGCGCTGTTTCTCGAGCACTACCTTTCGTCGCCCGTCGAGGTGCTGCTCGCCGGATGCGCGGGCGGGCGCCCGGCGCGCGAGGACATCGTCGAGGTCGGGCATCTCGCGGCCAGCCGCGCCGGCGAGGGACGGCAGCTGATCCAGCAGCTGGCGCCACATCTCGCGGCCGAAGGCTTCGAGTGGATCGTCGGCACCGTGACCCAGGAGCTGCGCAAGATGCTCGTGCGCCTGGGCGTCGTTCCGCTGACGCTCGGGGCGGCCGAGGCGTCCGCATTGGGTACCGAGGCCGTTCGCTGGGGAAGCTACTACGACCACCACCCGGTCGTGCTGGCCTCGCATCTGCGGCTTGCGCTGCGCCGCCACCAGGCGCGCCGGTCCCCGGCGCCGGGAGCGCAGGCGTGAGCCCGCGCTCCGGCACGGCCGGCGTGGCGCTGGACGGCGGCGAGCGCCGCCTCACGTTCGCCGAACTGGAAGCCGAAGCGGACCGGCTGGCGGAACGGCTGCGGGCGGAAGGGACTCGCGTCCTCGCCACCCTGATGGACAACTCGCCCGCCTGGGTGGTGGCCGACCTGGCGGCGGCGCGGGCGCAGGCGGTGCATGTGCCGCTGCCGGTGTTCTTCGCGCCCGGGCAGATCGACCATGCCGTGCGCGCCGCCGGCGTGGACACCGTGCTGACACCGCCGGCTTTCGCCGCGCGCTGGCCGCAGGGCGCGGCTTCGGGCCTGGCGGTTGCGGGCCAGCCACTGTCGGTCGTGCGTCTGCCGGTGGCGGCCGCCCCGCCGATGCCGGCGGGCACGGCCAAGATCACCTTCACCTCCGGCACCACCGGCGCGCCCAAGGGCGTGTGCCTCGGTGCCGACGCCATGCGCCGGGTGGCCGAGGGCCTCGTCGAGGCCATGGCGCCGCTCGACGTCCGCCGCCACCTCTGCGCGCTGCCGTTCGCGGTGCTGCTGGAGAACGTCGCGGGCGTGATGGCGCCTCTGCTGCGCGGCGCCACCTGCGTCACGCTGCCCCTGCAGCAGCTGGGCCTGGACGGTTCGTCGGGCTTCGATGCGGCCCGCTTCCATGCCTGCACGGTGGCGCAGCAGCCGCACAGCCTCATCCTGCTGCCGCAGATGCTGCGCGCCTGGTCCGGCTACCTGCTGCACAGCGGCCAGCGCGCGCCGGACTCGCTGAAGCTGGTGGCCGTGGGCGGCGCGGCGGTGGGCGCCCGGCTGCTCCACGACGCGCGCGCGCTCGGCATACCGGCCTTCGAGGGCTACGGCCTGTCCGAGGGTGCCTCCGTGCAGACGCTCAACCTGCCGGGGCACGATCGTCCCGGCGCGGCCGGCCGTGCGCTGCCGCATGCGCAGCTGCGCATCGCGCCGGACGGCGAAGTGGAGGTGGCGGGCAGCCTGTTCCTCGGCTACCTCGGCGACGCCACGGCGCCGCCGCGATGGTGGCCCACGGGCGACCTGGGCCGCATCGACGCCGACGGCTACCTTCACATCAGCGGCCGCAAGAAGCATCTTCTGATCACCGCCTTCGGCCGCAACGTGTCCCCCGAATGGGTCGAGACGGCCCTGCGCGGCGAGCATGCCATCGCGCAGGCCGTGGTGTTCGGCGACGCCCAGCCGGCGCTGAGTGCCGTGCTCTGGCCGGTGCGGGCCGACGCGAGCGACGCGCAGCTGCAGGCCGCGGTCGATGCCGCCAACGCCACGCTGCCCGACTATGCCCGCATCCGGCGCTGGGCACGGGGCCGGGCGAGCTTCGATGCCGCTTCCGGCATGGCCACGGCCAACGGCCGTCCGCAACGCGCGGCCATCCTGCAGTTGCATGCCGATGCCCTCGACATCGCCGTCACACCCTGACCGAAAGAACCCACCGGAGTCCCCATGAGTTTCCATGACCGACTGGTCCAACAGACCCACGACGCGCGGGCGAGCCTGCTCGGCACGCCCATCATCCAGGGCTGCCTGCGCGGCGAGGTCTCGCTGCCGAGCTACCTGGCCTTTCTGCGCGAGGCCTACCACCACGTGCGCCACACCGTGCCCCTGCTGCAGGCCTGCAAGGCGGCATTGCCGGCACGCAATGCGTGGCTGCGGGGGCCTCTGGACGAGTACGTGGAGGAAGAGCGGGGCCATGACGAATGGATCCTCGACGACATCCGCGCCGCCGGCGGCGATGCGCAAGCCGTGCGCGACGGACCGCCCGGCCATGCCACGGAGGTCATGGTGGCCTACGCCTACGACACCATCGCGCGGCGCAATCCGCTCGGCTTCTTCGGCATGGTGCATGTGCTCGAGGGCACGAGCGTGTCGCTGGCGCTGATGGCGGCCGACCAGATCCAGAAGCCGCTGCAGTTGCCCGATGCCGCGTTCACCTATCTGCGCTCGCACGGCACGCTGGACCGCGAGCACACCGCGCATTTCGAGCTGTTGATGGACCAGGTCGAGGATGCGCAGGACCAGGCGGACATCGTCCATGCCGCGCGGGCCTTCTACCGCCTGTACGGCGACGTGTTCCGCAGCCTGCCACTGCCGAGCGCAGGCACCGGCGCCGGGGGGCATCCATGAAGGTCGCCGAAGCCCGGGTGCTGCTGACGGGCGCGAGCGGCGGCATCGGCCAGGCCGCCGCCACGCAGCTGGTGAATGCCGGCGCATCGGTGATGCTGGTCGGGCGGTCTCCGGCCCGGCTGGCGGCGCAGGCCCGCGCCCTGGTGCGCGACTGCGGCGTGCCCCGGCCCCGGGTGGAGTGGTACGCAGCCGACCTGACGCGCGTCGCCAGCCTGGCGGGCATTGCCGAGGTGGCCTCCGGCTGGGGCTGCAACGTGCTGGTTCACAACGCGGGCGTATCGGGCTTCGGCCGCGTCGAATCGCTGGCCGCCAACGACATGGCGCAGGTGCTGCACCTCAACCTGCTGGTGCCGATGCTGCTGACCCAGGCCCTGCTGCCCCATTTGCGCAGCCTGCCGCGGGCGCAGATTGTCTGCGTGGGTTCGGTGCTGGGACGCCTCGGCCTGCCGGGCTTCAGCGTGTACTGCGCCAGCAAGTTCGGGTTGCGCGGATTCGCGGAATCGCTGCGCCGCGAACTCGGCGATACGCAGGTGCGCGTGCAGTACCTCGGCCCGCGCACCACGCGCACCGAATTCAACAACGCCGAGGTGGAAAGCTACAACGAGGCCACGGGCACGGCGACGGACCGGCCCGACATCCCCGCGAAGGCGCTGCTGCAGCTCGTCGAGAGCGAGGCCGCCGAGTGCTTCCTGGGCTTTCCCGAGAAGCTGGCCGTCCGGCTCAACGGGCTCGCGCCAGAGTTGCTGGACGGCGCCTTCGACAAGCACCGCCGCGCCCTGCCGCCGCGCGTGCCGCCGGCGCAGCCTTTCCTTGAGTGCCCCGACACGCCGGGCGTTTCCGACGAAGCCGATTCCCATTCGCTGCTGCACAGCGTGCACTGACCCGCAAAGGACGACACATGACACCGACCGCTTCACTCCCTTCGCCCATGCCGACCACGGTGCATCGCCGGTGGCTGATCGGCTTCGCCGCAGCCACGGTGCTGGGAGCGATGCTTCCTCGCGCAGCCCTCGCAGCAGGCGTCGACGATGACGTCGTCGAGCTGCAGCACGACTGGGAAGCAATCCGCTACCAGACCCCCGCGGCCGAGCGCGAGAAGCGCTTCGAGGCCCTGGCCGCCAAGGCACACAAGGTGAGCGAAACCTACCCGGGCCGCGCGGAGCCCCTGGTCTGGGAGGGCATCATCGTCAGTTCATGGGCCGGCGAGAAGGGCGGCCTCGGCGCGCTGGGGCTGGTGAAGCAGGCCAAGGCGCTGTACGAAGCCGCGATCGCGATCGACGGCAATGTGCTCGACGGCTCGGCCTACAACAGCCTGGGGGTCCTCTATTACAAGGTCCCTGGATGGCCGGTGGGTTTCGGCGACAAGGCCAAGGCGAAGGAACTGCTGCAGAAGGCACTGTCGCTCAACCCCAAGGGGATCGATCCGAACTTCTTCTACGGCGAGTACCTGGTCGAGGTCCGGCAGCCCGACCAGGCCGTCGCCTATCTCGAGCGGGCGTTGCAGGCGCCGCCGCGGCCGGGCCGGCAGGTGGCCGACGCCGGGCGCCGCGACGAAGCGCGCCTGCTGCTGGAGAAGGCCAGGGCCAGGTAGGCCGCCCCATCAGCGGTGCGCCGCATCGAACTGCAGTGTCACCTTCACCCCCCGGTCGCCGGCGCCGGGGCCGAACTGCAGCTCGAGGCCGTGCAGCTCGGCGATGCGCCGCACGATCGAAATCCCCAGGCCGCTGCCGCCTTCCTGCTGGCCGTCGGGCCGGTAGAAGCGCTCGCCCAGCCGCGTGAGCTGTTCGGGCGACAGCGGCTCGCCTTCGTTCTCGAGCTCCAGGTGCTCGCGCCCGATGCGCAGCACCACGCTCGAACCTTCAGGTGCATAGCGAACCGCGTTGTCGAGAAGGTTGCGCAGCAGCATCGTCAGCAGATGCTCGTCGCCGAAGAGAGGCAAGGGATGAGACCCCCGGGGAGGCCATTCGCAGGCCAGCTCGATGCGGCGGCGCTCGGCCGTCGCCAGGCAATCGCTCATGGCCTGCTCGACGATCCGCGGCCACTCCACCTCGGCGGTCAAGGCCGGGGTGACGCCGGACTCCACGCGTGACAGTGAGAGCATCTGCGTCACCAGCCGTCCCATGCGGTCGAGCCCGGCGCTGAGCTTGGCCTCGGCGGCGGCGCGTTCGGCCGCGCTGCCGGCGCGGCGCACCACGTCCCACTGGGCGCGCAGCACGGCCAGCGGCGTGCGCAGTTCGTGCGCGGCATCGGCGGTGAAGCGGCGCTCGCGCACCAGCAGCTGCTCGATGCGCGCGAACAGGCCATTCATCGCGCCCAGCAGGGGCTTGAGCTCGGCCGGCGCCCGCTCGTCGGGCACGGGCTGCAGATCGTCGGCCTTCCGTCGGCGCAGCTCGGCGGTGAGCTGGTGCATCGGCGCCAATGCGCGGCGCACGGCCCAGGCCATCACGGCCAGCAGGAAGGGCAGCACCAGCAACCAGGGGACGACCTGCGTGACCGTGAGGCCGTACACCAGTTCGTCGCGCTCGTACGCGTCCTGGCCGGCGGCCACCAGCCAGGTACCGTCGAAGGATTGCAGGTAGTAGACGCGCCAGGTCCGGCCGCCGATCCGCTCGTCGACAAAGCCTTTCGCTTCGCGCCGCCGCGGCAGCACCACGCCCTCGCGGTCCGCGAGCATGAGGCGGCCCTGCGCATCCCATGCCGCCACGGCCAGGTCGCGCACGTCCGACTCCCCGGCCTCCCGGGTGCCTTCGCCCGGCGGGGGCGGCAGCATCGGCGTGGCGCCCGGATGGCTGGGGCCCAGCGTGAACTGCACCTGCCGCGCCAGCCGGATCAGTTCGGTGTCGTACAGCTCGTTGACTTCGTGCCGCGCCCGGCTGATGGAGAAGTACAGGGCCACGCCCCAGACCAGCGGCGCGCAGACCAGCAGATAGAGCAGCAGGCGGCGCTGGAGACTCACCGGGGCACCCTTGTCGCTGCGCTCATGGCGACGGCTGGCCGGATCCGAGCGCATAACCCACACCGCGCACGGTCCGCACGATGCCCGGGTCGATCTTGCGCCGCAGGTGATGGATGTGGACCTCGAGGACATTGCCTTCGGGTTCCGTGCCGCTCCAGTCATAGAGCTTTTCCTGCAGATGCGCTTTCGAGAGCACGCGCTGGGGCTGCGCCAGGAGCGCCTCGAGCAGCGCCAGTTCGCGCCCGGTCAGGTCGACGGGTTCGCCTTTCCAGAGCACCAGTTTCCGGGCGGGGTCGTACTCGAGCGCGCCGTGCTGCCAGACCGGCTGGGCGCGGCCGGCGGCGCGGCGCACGAGCGCGCGCAGGCGGGCGGCGAGCTCGTCGATGGTGATGGGTTTGACGAGGTAGTCGTCGGCCCCGGCGTCGAGGCCGGCGACGCGCTGTTCGACGCCGTCGCGCGCCGTCAGGATGAGCAGCGGCAGCTTCAGCCCCCGATCGCGCCAGCGGCGCAGCCAGGTCATGCCGTCGCCGCCCGGAAGCCCCAGGTCCAGCACCAATGCATCGAACGAGGCGCCGGACAGGGCCGAGTCGGCCTGGCCGCCGCTGCCGAACCAGTCGACGGCATGGCCGAGCTGGCGCAGGCCGGCGGCCAGCGCGTCGCCGAGCAGGGGGTCGTCTTCGACAATCAGCAAGCGCATGTGAAAGCGGCTCGAAACAGGGGCCTGCAGGCCCACGGCCTCAGAAGCCGGCCAGGGCGAGCATGCGGGACAGTGTAGACCCGCTCACCACGAACCACCCGTCGTCGAAGGCGTTGTAGACCCCGCACACCAGCGCGGCGGCACCGGCGGCCAGGACCAGCATGACGGCAAGGACCGCCGCCTCTGCGAGGCGGGTACCCCCCGCGGTCGCCGGGGCTTGCGCGCCGCACGGCCGCGGCGCTTCGTCGCGCGACGGCGCAGGGTCTGCGCCGGCATCGGACTGGGCAGCAATGTTCATTGGCATCTCCACGTAGGCTCATGTCGCGGCCGCCCCGCAGGGCGGGTCGCACGTTCGCATGATCGCGGCGGCAGATTCGATTTGCCTTAAGACGCCGGTGGACTCCTCGGGGATGGCTCCGCGTCACTCCCCGTCAACCCGATCGAACCCCCACAGTGCGGCTGTCACCGCCAGTGCCGCCAGCGGCCCCGCCAGCGGATGCAGCAGTGCGGCGAGTACCGGTGCCACGAGGATGAGATGGCGCAGCCCCCAGCCGTACAGCGAGCCTGCGCGGCGCACGTAGGCATGGCCCGTCGGGTTCCATCGCTGCCGGGCCGCGCACTCCACCGGCATGCCGCTGATGAAGCCCAGATGCGTGTAGTAGCGCACCGCCATGGCAGAGCACACCAGCGATGCAAGGAGCAGCGCAAGGAGCAGGAGTTCGGACACCAGCCGGGGCGTGAGATGCAGCCATCCGGACGCGCCGAGGCCTTCGCGCAACGAGGGCGCGGCCAGCGTCGCGGTGCCGACTAGTCCCAGCGCGGCCGTCGATGCCGTCATCGTCGCGGACATCAGGGAATTGCGCAGCGTCTGGACCGAGAGGATCTCCGAACCCTGATGCCGCGACACGGCGTCGAACCAATCCTCGCGCAGCAAGGCATGTGCACTGCGTGCCAGGCGGTGCGGGGCGCGATGCTGCGCCCATGCGCGCGCGCCTTCGTAGGCGACCAGCACCGCGGCCGTCGCCAGGATGGCCAGCCAGGCCGCCGTGGCGCTCATGGCGCTGCATCCCCCGGAGCGCTCGGCATGTCCGCGGGGCGGGATCTGCTGCGCTCGATCAGCTCGTAGCCCGCCATGCCCGCGAGCATCGCGGCGACGAAGACCAGCGCCTTGGCCTCGCCCATGCCGGCAGCCACCAGGCCGGGGCCGGGGCAGAAGCCGGCCACGCCCCAGCCGATGCCGAACAGGACGCTGCCCACGGCCAGGCGGCGATCGACCGTGCGCGCGGTCGGCAGCCGCATGGCGGCGCCGAGGAAGGAGACCGTGCGCCGCCGAGCCACCGCGAACGCGACGGCTCCGACGGCGATCGCGCCGCCCATCACAAAGGCAAGCGAGGGGTCCCAGCGCCCGCCCAGGTCCAGGAAGCCGAGCACCTTGGCGGGGTTGGCCATGCCGGAAACGATCAGGCCGAGGCCGAACACGAGGCCGGCAAGGAATGAAGTGAGGACCGTCATGAGGTGTTCCTTAGAGGCTGGGCAGATGGCGCATCGCGAAGACCGTCAGGAAGCCGGCCGCCATGAAGAGCGCGGTCGCCGCCATGGAGCGCGGCGACAGCCGCGACAGGCCGCAGACGCCGTGGCCGCTCGTGCAGCCCGACGCGTAGCGCGTGCCCACGCCGACCAGGAGGCCGGCCACGACGAGCGGCCCGTAGCCGGCATCGATGCGGGGCGCGGGCCAGTCCGCGAAGACCGCGTAGGCCGCCGGCGCTGCGACGAGGCCGGCCACGAACGCGAGGCGCCAGGCCACGTCGCCGCCGACCGGCCGCAGCAGGCCGCCGACGATGCCGCTGATGCCGGCGATGCGGCCATTGAGCAGCACGAACATCGCGGCGGCCGCGCCGACGAGCGCACCGCCGGCCAGTGCGGCCCAGGGCGTGAATGCAGGCCAGTCGATGGTCATGATCATTTTTCCTTCGGGCAGTAGATGCGGTAGAGCAGGGCGAGGATCTCCAGCAGCGCCGGGTCCGCCACTGCGTAGAAGACGTTCTTGCCCTGGCGGCGCGTGGTGACCACGCCTTCGTTGCGCAGCACGCCGAGCTGCTGGGACAGCGTCGGCTGGCGGATGTCGAGCTGCGCCTCGAGTTCGCTCACGCACATCTCGCCCTGGGAGAGCTGGCACAGCAGCAGCATGCGGTCCTCGTTGGCCAGGACCTTGAGCATGCCGACCGCGCGGGCAGCGGCGCCGCGCAGGATCTCGGGATCGAAGACGGGGTGGGGGGGCTGGATGGCTCTCGTGCGCATGGGTCGGATTCCGGTTGACTTCATTATATCAATCAATATAATATTTATCAATAGATCATCGATCAGCTTCGCAAGTCCGCCATGAACAACACCTCAGCCTCGGTCCAGGCCTTCTTCGATCCCCAGACGGGCACCGTGTCCTACCTCGTGTGGGATCCGGCCACGCTGCGCGCCGCCGTGATCGATCCGGTGCTCGACTACGACTTCAAGTCGGGCCACACCGGCACCGCATCCGTGGACCGGGTGCTGGCCTGCGTGGCCGAGCACGGGCTGCAGGTCGACTGGATCCTGGAGACCCATGCGCATGCCGATCACCTTTCGGCGGCTGCCTATCTTCAAGGGCGGGTCGGCGGGCGCGTTGCCATCGGCGAGCACATCCGCACGGTACAGGCCACCTTCAAGACGCTCTTCAACCTGGAGCGCGGCTTCCTGCCCGACGGCAGCCAGTTCGACCACCTGTTCAGGGACGGCGAGAGCTTCCGCATCGGCGCCATAGAGGCCACCGCCCTCCTGGTGCCCGGCCACACGCCTGCCGACATGGCCTACCTGATCGGCGGGGCGGTGTTCGTCGGCGACACGCTCTTCATGCCGGACCTCGGCAGCGCGCGCGCCGACTTCCCCGGGGGCGATGCGCGCCAGCTGTACGCGTCGATGCGCCGGCTGCTGGAACTGCCGCCCGAGACCTCGATGTATGTCTGCCACGACTACCCGCCGCCATCGCGGCCGGCGCAATGGCAGACCACGGTGGCCGAGCAGCGCGCGCGCAACATCCATGTGCGCGACGGCATCGCCGAGGACGCGTTCGTGGCCATGCGGCGCGCGCGCGACGCCACGCTCGATGTGCCGACGCTCATCCTGCCGTCGATCCAGGTCAACGTGCGCGCGGGCCGGCTGCCGCCGGCCGACGACAACGGCGTGTCCTACCTGCGCATTCCGCTCAACGCGCTGCCGGTTCGCCGCACCGGCGGGACGTGAGCACCGTGGCGCGCACTTGACGGGCATCAAGCCCCGTGCGCCCGGCGCATGCCAAGCTGGCCGCAAGGAGCGCCCATGCCGTCACACAACCGCCTGCTGGCCCGCCGCGCCGGCATCGACACCTACCAGCAGCCCGTGGTCTACATGCGCAGCGACTGCGCCGTGTGCCGCGCCGAGGGCTTCCAGTCGCAGGCACAGGTCGAGCTGATTGCCAATGGGCGCCATCTGTTCGCGATCCTGCACCAGGTGAGCGGCGACTGGCTGCGCAACGACGAGATCGCGCTGTCGGAGGCGGCCTGGCACCTGATGGGCGCGGCCGAGGGCGAAGAGCTGGTGGTGCGGCACCCGCCGATCCTCGATTCGCTGGCGCACCTGCGCAACAAGGTGCATGGCGGCAGCCTGGACTACGCGGCGCTGCGGGCGCTGATGGAGGACGTGAGCCGCGGGCGCCTCGCCGACATCCACCTGGCCTCCTTCGTGACGGTCTGTGCCGGGCGCGGCCTCGGCCTCGACGAGACCGTGGCGCTGACCCGCGCCATGGTCGATGTCGGGGAGCGCATCGACTGGGGCACGTCGCCCGTGATGGACAAGCATTGCATCGGCGGCTTGCCGGGCAACCGGACCACGCTGCTGGTCGTGCCGATCATCGCGGCCTGCGGCCTGGTGATGCCCAAGACCTCGTCGCGCGCCATCACCTCGGCGGCCGGCACGGCCGACGTGATGGAAACGCTCGCGCCCGTCGACCTGGACCTGGCGGCGATGCGCCGCGTGGTCGAGCGCGAAGGCGGCTGCATTGCGTGGGGAAGCGCCATGCGCGTCAGTCCCGCGGACGACATGCTGATCCGCGTGGAGCGGCCGCTCGGCATCGACAGCGAGGGCCTCATGGTGGCGTCCATCCTCTCCAAGAAGGCCGCGATGGGTTCGCAGCGCGTGCTGATCGACATCCCGGTCGGCCCGCTGGCCAAGGTGCGCAGCGACGCCGCCGCCGGCCAGCTCTCGCGCAGCCTGGTGTCGGTGGGCGCGGCGCTGGGCCTGCATGTGCGCACGGTGTTCACCGACGGCAGCCAGCCGGTCGGCCGCGGCGTCGGCCCGGCGCTCGAGGCGATGGATGTGATGGCGGTGCTCGAACGCTCCGCCGATGCGCCGTCGGACCTGCGCGAGCGCGCGCTCCTGCTGGCCGGGCTGCTGCTCGAGCTGGCGGGCAAGGCGGCGACCGGTGCCGGCAACGCGCTGGCGCGTGCGGTGCTGGAGGACGGGCGCGCGCTCGCACGATTCATTGCGATCTGCGAGGCACAGGGCGGCCTGCGCGTGCCGCCCAAGGCCGCCCACACACACTGCGTGACCGCGCCCGCGGCGGGGGTGGTGTCGGGCATCGACACCCGCCTGGTGGCCCGCATGGCCAAGCTGGCCGGTGCGCCGCGCGATCCGGCCGCAGGAGCCTCGATGCACGTGCGCGTGCAGGACCGCGTCGAGCGCGGCCAGCCGCTCTTCACGCTGCATGCCCAGAGCCTCGGCGAGCTCCAGTACGCGTTGAGCTTCGTGCGCTCGCAACTGCCGGTGGTGCGCGTCGAAGCCGCGCCCTGAGCGCCGAAGACGCAAGGCGCGCCGCCTGGCGCAGCGGGCTCAGGCCGGCATCGTGGCGAGCAGCATCGCCTGCAGCGCGAAGCGGTGGTTCTGCGCGCACTCCGCAGCGTCGATCGGACCCGTGGGCGCACGCAGCACCCAGTGGTCCGGGTCGACGGCGTCGACCGAAAAAGCCGCGTCGCTCACCGCGCCGGAAGGATCGGGCAAGCGCAGAGAGAATCCCTCGCGGCGGGCGAACTCGAAGAAGTTCTTCGCGCGCACCGCAAGCGGGTCGCCGAAAAAGGCGATCGGCGTGTTCGGCCCCGGCTTGCAGCCATGGTCGCGCAGGGCCATCAGGTCGGCCAATGCCCGCGCGGGATGGCCGGGGCCTTCGAGATCGTCGTAGACCGGCACACCCGCGTGCTGCTCGATCATCCGCACCTCGGCAGGCGCGAGCTCCGCGCAGTCGATCGCATCGTAGAGCCGGCCGAGCATCTGCGCGAGCCCGCGGAACTTGGTTCCCGTCGGCTCGATCGGGGGACCGAGCCGCACATGCGCCACCCGCGCGCCCAGCTCCAGCGCTGCGCGCTGCAGCAACGGCAGGTCCGGTTCGGGCGGCCGCGGGCGCAGCAAGGCGATGTTCCTGCCGAGCAGCGGCCGGTCGCCGGCGCTGCCCGCGCGCCACGCAGCCTTCAGCCGGGATGCGTGCGCGAGGATGGACGACAGGTCGCCGGCCAGGAACGTGTCGCCCAGCCGCGGGCCGGAAATGTTCGAGGAAAGCTGCAGCGATTGCGTCATGGGTGGAGGCTATCTTTCGGTGCATGGCGCCCCTTGATGGCCGTCAACTCCTCGTGCTGGAGGAAACCGCTGCCTTGCGTTGAATCAAGCCGGGGCGCCGGCGCGCGCGCGGCGCGCCGGCAGGCCGCTTACTGGATCGTGAGGGTGCTGCGGCCGGTGCCTTCGCGCTTGGGAAGCGTCAGGCGCAGCACGCCATCCTCCAGCTTGGCGACGGCGGTCTTCTCGTCGACCTCGGTGGCGAGCGAGAAGCCGCGCGACACGCTGCCCCGGTAGGTCTCGGTGACCAGGGCGCGGCCATGCTTCTTCTCCAGGTCCTTCTTGATCTCGGCGGCGATCGACACATAGTTGCCGTCGATCGAGACGCGGACGTCCTCCTTCTTCGCGCCGGGAATCTCGGCCGTGACAAGGTATTCCTTGTCGTTCTCGCTCACGTCGACACGGATGTCGGCCGGCAGTTCGACGTCGTCGATCAGTTGCAGGGGCCGTGCCCAGCGGCGCAGCATGTCGGGAAACAGGTTTTCAAGGCGGTCAAGGCGAGTCAGTGCGTTCATCGTTTGCTCCAGAAGGTTGGTTGGATTTCGCACCGGACCTGCCCTTCGGTCGGGCGGCCGTGCGAGCTTCCACTCTAGGAATTCGCGCGCCGTCATTCCTTGCGCTGGATCAGTCCCGGCGCGACTTCGGCAACGGGCCGCGGCAGCGGCCCTTCAGATGTCGGAAAGCGCCAAGAGCGCTCGCTTCAGATAGCGCGAAGCCTGCGGCAGCCATTTCTCCGGATGGCGCGGATCGGGCTCCATCAGATGTGCGACGCTCAGGCGTGCCCGCATCAGCGCGTTCTTCGCGGTGTACAGGCGCAGCAGTGCCGGCGGCGGTGCGTCGTCGAGCGCCGGCGCCATGCGGGCGCACAGCAGCGGGCCGACCGATGGGTTGCCGGCCATGTCGCATTCCAGGCCCAGGAAACACAGCTCGTCGAAGGGATCGACCTCGCCGAGGCGGGCGTCGAACTCGAGCGCATCGAACACGGCCGGAGGATCCACGAGGCACACGTGCTCGGCCCGCAGGTCGCCATGGCCTTCGACGAGACGGCCGGCGGCCGCGCGTGCGCGCAGCAGCCCTTCGTGCAGGCTCAGGGCCTCGTTCATCGCCTGGCAGGCTTCGTGAGCGCGCGGCAGGGCGGACCCGGCGCGCTCGAGCATGCGCGTGCTGAGCGCAATGCCGTGGCGCAACCGCGCGACGTACTCGCCCTCGTCCACCGCGGCGCGTACCGCGCCCTGGTAGAAGGCCGCCAGCGTGGCGGCCAGTGCTTCGAGATCCGCCGGCCCGAGTCCGTTGCGGCGGATGACCTCGTCGAGCATGCGTGCCTGCGGGAGCCGCCGCATGACGACGGCCCAGTCCACCGTCTGCCGGCCCGGCAGCAGATAGGCTTCCGGGACGGCGCTGAGCATGCCGCCGTGCCACTGCAGCGCCAGCAGGCCCAGGTAGACATCCGGCGCCAGGCGGCGGTTCAGCCGCAGTTCCCGCCTGGCGTTGCATTCCCGTGCCTCCACGCTCGAGTAGTCGACAGGGGGATAGACCACCGGCTTCTTCAGCTTCAGCACCTGCGTCCTGCCCACGAGCACCCATGACATGTGGGTCTCGATGCGCTGGGGAAATGCGCTCGCGTCGCTCGCCGCGAGAAACGACTCGAGGCAGCGGACCTTTGCCTCGGTGTCCGGCAGGCGCTCGGCAGCTCCCTCGGTGGCTGCCGCAGGTGAAGGGGCGAGCGCGGCGCCGGCTTGCATCGGCAGCGGGCTCAATGGGCCATCCAGACCGGCAGCGTGGCCGATTCCAGCACGGTGCGCGTGACGCCGCCGAGCACCAGTTCCCTTGCCCGGCTGTGGCCGTAGCAGCCCATGACGATCAGGTCGGCACCGACCTCAGTGGCCAGCGACAGCAGGGCCTTGCCGGGATTCCGCGCCTCGACAAGCCCATGCTCGTGCACCCGCTCGATGCCCCGCATCCGCAGGCAGTCGCGAACGGCCGCCATCCCGGACAGCGGGTCGCCCGGGCCGTCTTCCGCGGCACAGACGAGGTGAAGCTGCGTCGCCCCGCACAGCACCGGTGTCGCGGTGGCCAGCGCACTCGCGGCCTCGCGGGTGGAGCGCCATGCGACCAGCACCGTCCGCAACCGCGCCGGCGGTTCGCCTGCGAAGGGAACGATCAGGGCCGGCTTGCCGCTGCCGAGCAGCGCTGCCTCGACGAAATCGCCGGGCACGTCGAAGCCGGTGGCGTCGAAGGGATCGCGCTGCCCCAGCACCATGAGGTCCGCAGTCAGGGCGCGGCGCACGAAGGCCTCGACGACCGGCTCGCCGCGAAGCTCCTGCCAGTCGCTGCGAACGGCGCTGTCCTGCAGGGCGCGTTCGAAGGTCGCGAGGGCACGCGCCCGGTGATCGGGATCGACCGGCCCCCGCATCGGCATGGCCGGCAGGCCCCCGGGGAGGGCGAGTGCCGGCAGCACCGGCGGCGCGACCGCAAAGAAGCCGGTCAACGCGGACCCATGGGCCTGGGCGAGCTGGTGGGCGAAGCGCAAGCGCGTTTCGGCGCGGACGGTGCCGTCCAGGTGGACGAGGATCGATGGAAGCGTGCGCATGGCGGCCATGCTGCGCCGGCGCAGCGGCGCATGCCTTGCGCCAGCGCAATGAGGAACGGTGCGCGGGCTTGATCGGCATCAAGGCCACCGCACCGCGGCCGCCGAAGATGCGCCCATCCGTCTCTCTGCCGCGCCAAAGGTGCATCCCACTGCCGATCGGGGACCGTCCATGAACTTCAAAACCATCCTCGTGCATCTCGACCATTCCGACCGCTGCGCGGCGCGCACCGCGCTGGCGGCGCGATGGGCCGGAGCACACGGCAGCCATCTCGTCGGCCTCGTGCCCTCGGGACGGTACGACGGCGTGATTCCGGCCGATGCCATTGCCCCGGAAGTGGGCGACTTCATCGCGGCGTCGGCCGACTACCTGCGCCGCCGGGCCGAGACCATCGGCCGGGAGTTCGAGCAAGCCGTCGCGGCAACGGGTGCCGTCGCGCACGAGCTTCGTGTGGTCGACGCAGCGACGACCGATGCCGTGGTGCAACACGGTCGCGCGAGCGATCTCGTCGTGCTGGGCCGCGACGACGGCTCGGGCGCGAGGGACGTCGCCGTGCACGGCCTGGTCGGCCATGTGCTGATGGAAGTGGGCAGGCCGGTGCTGGTCGTGCCTTGCGACGGCGATTTCGAGGGCGTCGCGCGGAACGCGGTGGTGGCCTGGAACGGTTCGCGGGAGGCCGCCGTGGCGCTCCAGGCGGCGCTGCCGGCGCTGCAGCGCGCCCGCCGGGTGACGCTGGTGGACTTCCGCAGGCCGCAGGAGGCGGGCGACGATCGGCCGCCCTCCGCCGCGGAGATGCTCCGCTTCCTGGCGCGCCACGGCATCCAGGCGAGCTTCGAGCGCGATGTCGCGGGCAGCGATGTCGCCGCTGCGCTGCTGTCGCGCGTCTCGGAACTGGGCGCCGACCTGCTCGTGATGGGGGGCTATGGCCACCCGCGTGTGCAGGAAATGGTTCTGGGCGGCGTCACGCGGCAGATCCTGGCGCGGGCAAGCGTGCCGGTCCTGATGGCGCATTGAGGGCGCGACGGCGGCACGCCGCCGCGGGCGGCCGCGCCGGGAACTCAGCGCCCGAGCACGTAGGCGCCCGGCGCGTCGCCGATCGGCGGGTAGCCGTGCCGCGGCGAACCCATGCCCGGCGGCCGCCGCCTCGGTCCCGAATGCGCCGCCAGCCACTGCTGGAAGCAGGGCCACCAGGAGCCTGCCCTCTGCTGCGCGCGGTCGAGGAATTCGTCCGGCGCCACGTACGGCGCGTTCCTCGTGCGCTTCAGCAGCTGGTGGCTGCGGTGCAGATGCCCCGGCTCGCTCAGGATGCCGGCGTTGTGGCCGCCCTCCGTCAGCACGAAGCTGACCTCGGTGTCGCACAGCAGATTGATCTTGTACACCGATCGCCAGGGTGCCACGTGGTCGGTGCGGGTGCCGAGCGCGAACACCGGCACGTCGATGTCGTTGAGCGACACCGGCCGTCCGTCGACCAGGTAGTGGCCCTCGGCCAGCGCGTTGTCGAGGAACAGGCTGCGCAGGTAGTCGGCATGCATGCGGTGCGGCATGCGCGTGCCGTCTGCGTTCCAGGCCATCAGGTCGGTCACCGGCACGCGTTCGCCCAGCAGGTAGTTGCGCACCATCGGCGCCCAGAGCAGGTCGCCCGGGCGCAAGGCCTGGAAAGCCGCCGCCATCTGCTCCGCGCCCAGGTAGCCCTGGCGGGACATGATGTCCTCCAGGAACGCCAGCTGGCTTTCGTCGATGAAGAGGCCCAGTTCCCCCGGCTCGGTGAAGTCGGTCTGCGCGGCCAGCAGGGTGAGCGTGGCCAGGCGGTCGTCCTTGTCTCGCGCCATGGCCGCCGCGGCGATCGCCATCAGGGTGCCGCCGAGACAATAGCCCACCGCATGGACGCGGCGCCGGGGCGCCACGGCCTCGATCGCGTCGAGGCTGCCCATGATGCCCAGGCGCAGGTATTCGGCCATGCCGAGTTCCGCGTCGGCCGCCTGCGGGTTGCGCCATGAGATCGCGAAGACCGTGTGCCCGTTGGCCACGAGATGGCGGACCAGCGAATTGTGCGGCGAGAGATCGAGCACGTAGTACTTCATGATCCAGGCGCTGACGATCAGCACCGGTTCGGCGTGCACCGTCGGCGTGGCGGGGGCGTACTGGATGAGCTCGATGAGCTCGTTGCGCAGGATCACCTGTCCGGGCGTGAGCGCGACTTCATGTCCGGGCCTGAACGACTCCGCCCCGGCCGGTGCACGCCCGAAGGCCATGCGGCCGGCATCCTCGGCCCAGTGCATCGCGCCGCTCGCCAGGCAGCCGCCGCCGGTGGCTGCGATCTTCTGCAGCACCTGCGGATTGGTGACCGCGGCGTTGGCCGGCGACAGCAGCTCCAGCCATTGCCGTGCCATGAAGGCCACCAGCTGTTCATGGTGGCGGTCCACGCCGGGCACGCCGTGAATGAAGGTGCGCAGGCGGTGGGCGGCGGCCTCGTGGGCCTGCCGGTACAGGCTGAACGGCCAGGCATCCCATTGCGGTCCCGACAGGCGCGGCTCGTGCACCGTCCCGGGTGCCTGGACCGCGGCTCCGTCGATGGCGGCGCGGATCGCGCGGCCGGGCTGCGTCGCGAGGTGGACGGCCCAGTCCGACCACGCCAGCATCTGCGCTGCGGGCGACATGCCTCCGCCCAGGTGGCCCCAGAGTGCGTGCAAGGTTCGGTCGAGTTCGTCGGGCTCTGCGTTCATGGTGTTTTGTTGCGGAAAGCTCGCGGGTGGTCAGTGCGGCCGGCTCAGGCGCACCTCGGGCCAGGAAAGTTCCAGTCCCATCATCGCGCGTGCATACAGGTAGTTGTTGAGCGTCCGCTCGCTGAGCGAATCCATGTCCACATGGCCGACCGCGTCACATGGAAAGACGAAGGCGCGGTGATTGTCGAACAGGGGTTGAAACCGAAGTTCGTAGCCACCGGATGCAGTGAGTGTGTCCATCTTGGTCTCCTTGGGCGTTGCGCTTGCGTTCGCCATTGCCATCGGAAAACGAATCGCGCCATACCAATTTAGAACCCGTGCTTGGCTGCATCATCAATGCTGCGCATCAGACGGAAACACTGTGTCAATCGTCGGTATCAGGGGCCGCTCGTCCTCGACCCTGTTCGTGCGCAGGGCTTCGCGTCCGCGCGGTGTGATCTCGAGCACGGTGGCTGCATCCTGTCGCTGGATGGGATCGACAGCGGCGTGCGGCGGTGGAATCCGCACCGTGATCAGACCGGCGGCGTCGAGCACGTGCAGCCTGTCGATCACCGCGGCATCGGCCCGGGTGCAGGGCAGCGGCGCTTCGGACAGCGCCCTCAAGAGGTTCAGGCACATGGGCAGACCTCCATGGGCTCAGTCGAGCGTGACCCAGAAGACGAACATGTTCAGCAACAGCCACGCACCCGCGGCAGACAGCACCGCGGCCAGCGCCACCGCGACCCACTGGAGGACGGACATGGCGGGTCTGCCGGGCGATCAGCGCCTGGCGCGGGCGCAGGTGCTGAAGCCGAAGAGCGAGTAGAGCGGGCAGGTGCCGATCACCCCGGTCAGCAGCGGCACCACGCCGATGTAGCCCCAGCGGCCGATGATTTCGGTGGCGGCGAGCACGATGAGCAGCGTGCCGCCGCTCACGCGCGCCGTGCGTTCGAGGGGGCCGATGTTTTTGGACAGGAAGGACATGCGTTTCTCCTTGCGGGCAGGAGCGCATCTTGTGCGGCGCCGGCCCGTCGGGCATTGAGGCAGATCAAGGAGGCGGGGGCTGCTCCGGATGTGTCCGCTCCCTCAGGCGGGCAGCAGCGCGCGGACGCTCGCCGCAATGGCGGGGGCGAGCCGGATCCGGTTGGATGGATGGCGGATGGTGTCGCAGCTGACGATGTCGCCCGCGCCGGCGGAGCGCAGATCCTCGAACGCGGTCTGCGCGAACACGGCGTGGACAGCCACGCACACCGGGGCGGCGAGACCGGCCCGGCGCAGGTGGCCGACCGTCTCGATCATGGTGCGGGCGGTCGAGACGATGTCGTCCACCAGCACCGGCGTGTGCGAACGCCAGCGCCCGACATCGGGCAGCGAGACCTCGACGTCGCGATCGCCGCGGCGCGTCTTGCTCAGCACGATGAACGGGGCCGCGGCATGTTGCGCCACGGCGCCGACCCATTGGGCGCTTTCCTCGTCGGGACCGATCAGCAGGGGCTCGCGCACATGGGCCCGAATCCACTGCGCCACGCTCGGCGAGGCATGCACGACGCCCGACGGAACGCTGCAGACCTGGGACAGGTCGGTGATGCGGTGCAGGTGGGGATCGACGGTCACGAGCCAGTCGGCACATTGCGAGAGCCATGCGCCCACATGCCGGGCGCTGACCGTCTCGCCGGGCTGGAAGCGCCGGTCCTGCCGCATGTAGGCCAGGTACGGCGCGACCAGGCCCACCGAGGTTGCGCCGGCTTCCCGCAGCGCCGCCGCCAGCAGGAACAGCGGCACGAGCTTGTCGTCGGGCCGGTCGAGCGTGCAGACGATGAGCGTCCCGCGTCCGTCGACCGGCGATTCGATGCGCACGTAGGACTCTCCATCGGGAAAGCGCCGCACCGTGGCCGCGCCGCGTTCCAGGCCGAGGCACGCGGCCAGCGCGTCGGCGAGCTGGCCGTTTCCGGGCATCGCGACCGCGACGACGGGCATGGTCATTCGAATGCCTGGGTTCCCGCCGCGCTGTGAACTTGGCGCAGGGCAGGCCGACGGTGGCGGACTATCGCAGGACCAGCACGGGAAGCGCCGAGTGCGCCAGCACGTGCTGCGTCTCGCTGCCCAGCAGCAATCGCTTGATGCCCTTTCGGCCGTGCGATGCCATCACGATCAGGTCGCTCTTGTGCTTCTTGGCTGCGGCGATGATCGATTCGGCCACCAGGTCGGAGCTGACCGTCGCCGTCTTGATGCGCACGCCGTCCTGCCTGGCGCGCGCGCTCACGGCATCGAGCATGGCCACGGCCTTGTCGTTCCATTGCTTCTCGACGCGGCTGACGTCCTCGGCGGAGACGGTCATGGAACCGTCGAAGTAGCTCCTTTGGTAGCGTGGAACCACATGGAGCGCCACGAGATCGGCGTCGTTCTGGGCCGCCAGGGAGATCGCACTCGCGACTGCTTTCTTCGAGAGCGCGGAACCGTCGGTGGGAACGAGGATGCGTTTGAACATGAGAGTCTCCGATGGAGTGTGTGCCGCGAGCTTAGGCTCGCGGCACGCGGCGTGCGTTGATTCAGATCAAGGGACATTGCAGCGGCCGCAGGGGCGCCGCATCGGGGCGGGTCAGGCCCGGGCCCGGCGGTGCGGCGCCGGCCGGCGCACCCGCGAAGGCGCGGCGCCCGCCAGGCGGGCGTAGAAGAATCGCTTGGCCATCTCCGCCAGCGCCAGGTAAGCCGCCAGCATGCCGGCCAGCCAGGCGAAGAAGATCGCGGGCGGCGGCTCGAAATGGAAGAACCTGGCCAGCGGCAAAAAAGGCAGCAGCAGCGCGGCGGCCACGACGAGGAGCGATGCCACGGAGAGCGCCGCGCCGGGGCGGCTGGCCCAGGGCCGGCCGCGGGTGCGGATCACGAAGATCACCAGCACCTGGGTGGCGAGCGACTCGACGAACCAGGCGGTGCGAAACAGCGGGGCATCGGCGTGCAGTACCTGGATCAGCAGCCAGAAGGTCAGTGCGTCGAAGGCCGAGCTGATCGCGCCGAACAGCCACATGTAGCGCTGGATGAACTTCATGTCGAGCGTGCGGGGCCGGTGCAGGTCGGCGGCATCCACGCGGTCGAGCGGGATGGCCGCCTGCGACAGGTCGTAGAGCACGTTGTTGAGCAGGATCTGCGCCGGCAGCATCGGCAGGAAGGGCAGCAGCAGCGAGGCGCCCGCCATGCTCAGCATGTTCCCGAAGTTGGAGCTCGTGCCCATCATGATGTACTTCATGACGTTGCCGAAGGTGCGCCGCCCTTCGAGCACGCCCTCGTGCAGCACGCCGAGGTCGTGGTCGAGCATGACGATGTCCGCCACCTCCCGCGCCACGTCGACCGCGCTGTCCACGGTCAGCCCCACATCGGCCGAGCGCAGCGCGGGGGCATCGTTGATGCCGTCGCCGAGGTAGCCGACCACGTGGCCGCGCGTCCTGAGCGCCAGGATGATCCGGTTCTTCTGCGCCGGGTTGACGCGGCAGAACAGGGTGGTGCGGCCCACGCGGGCGCGCAGCGCGATATCGTCCATGGCCGAGATCTCCTGCCCCGTGAGCACGCCCGCCACCGGGATGCGCAGCAGCGTGCACAGGTGCTGCGTCACCAGCTCGCTGTCGCCGCTCACGATCTTCACGTGGACGCCGCTCCTCGCCAGCGCGGCCATGGCTTCGCCCGCACCGGCCTTGGGCGGATCGATGAAGGCGGCGAAGCCGGCGAACACCAGCGCGCTCTCGTCGCGCACGTCGGCATGCGGATGGTCTGCGGGCACATCGCGCCAGGCCACGCCCAGCACGCGCAGGCCCTGCCGTTCGAGCGCATGGCAGCGCTCGCGCAGCTGCACCAGGGCGTCCGCGTCCAGCGGTGCCGGCGAGCGGCCCTCGTCGCGTTCGAAGCGGTTGCACAGGGCCAGCACGTCGTCCGGCGCGCCCTTCACCACCAGCCAGCGCGCATCGCCGCGGTCGAGCAGCACCGAGACGCGCCGGCGCTCGAAGTCGAAGGGCACCTCGTCGATCTTCTTCCAGGCCGCGGTGTCCATCGGGTGCGCCAGCAGTGCCTCATCGAGCGGGCTCTTCAGGCCGCTCTCGAAGGTGCTGTTGAGGTGGGCCAGCATCAGCACCCGTGCACTGTCGCGGCCGTCCGCGTCGGCGCAACAGGCCAGGCTGATGCGCGCCTCGGTCAGGGTGCCGGTCTTGTCGGTGCACAGCACGTCCATCGCGCCGAGGTTCTGGATCGAGGCCAGGCGCTTGACGATCACGCGGCGCCCGGCAAGGCGCATGGCGCCGCGCGAAAGCGTGACCGACACCACCATCGGCAGCAGCTCGGGCGTGAGCCCGACGGCGAGCGCCACCGCGAACAGAAAGGAGTCGAGCAGCGGCCGATGCAGGACCACGTTGACCAGCAGCACGAACAGCACCAGCAGCAGGGTCAACCGCATGATCATCAGGCCGAAGCGGTGCATGCCGATCTCGAACGCGGTGGGCGGCGGTTCGACCTGGATGCTGCTCGCCACCTCGCCGAGCGCGGTGCGTGGGCCGATGGCCATGACGCCGACGCGCGCGCTGCCGCTGATCACCGTGCTGCCCATGAACACCGCGTGGAGGGCGTCCTGCAGCTCGGGGGCATCGCCGCTTGGCGCGTCCGGGCGCTTCTCCACGGGGTAGGACTCCCCGGTCAGCAGGCTCTGGTTGACGAAGAAGTCACGCGCCTCCAGCACCAGGCCGTCCGCCGGCACGCGATCGCCCGCCGACAGCAGCATCAGATCGCCCGGCATCACCTCGGTCACCGGAATCTCCCGCGTGGCGCCGTCGCGCAGCACGCGGGCGCGCAGCGCCACCGAGGCGCGCAGCTTCTCGGCGGCGTTGCTGGCGCGGTGCTCCTGCACGAAGTCGAGCGTCACGCTCAGCAGCACCATCAGCACGATGATCCCGGCGTTGGCGATGTCGCCCGTGGCCGCCGAGATCGTGCTGGCGGCGAGCAGCACGAGGACGAGCGGATTGCGCAGCCGCGCGAGGAACTGCAGTGCCAGCGAGCGCTTCGCCTGCGGCTCGAAGCTGTTGGTCCCCCAGCGTGCACGCGCCTCGTCGGCCTGCAGCTGCGACAGTCCCCAGGCGGCGCCCGTGTGCGCACCAAGCCACCATGGCTCGGGGACGCAGGCTTCGGCGTTGGCGTGCGAAGGGTGTGGAACTGAGGGGCGCATGCCCCAGGCTAGGCCTGCCGGCGCGTCCCGGCCTTGCGCCCGATCAAGCATCGGCGCGGCGGCGCGGAAGTCCGCAGGCGGTTGATCCAGCGCAAGGCCAGCCGGGGAGCGGCGGCCTAAGGTCGGCCCATCGCATTGCCCGAGCACCAGGAGCCCTCATGCAGACCCCGAAATCGATCCTGCTTCACCTCGACGGTTCGGAGCGCACGACGGCGCGCATCGCGCTGGCCCGCGAGCTGGCCGAGACCTTCGATGCCGAAGTCACCGGCCAGCCGTGCACGCTGTCCGCACTCGTGCGCTACCCGTTCGCCGTCGAGGCCGCGGCGGAGGCGGTCGCGATCATGCAGGAGATCGACAAGGCGGCGCGCGACAGGATGTACGCCACCTTCATGGCGAACCGCGCGGGCTCGCAGCACCTGCACTGGGCCGAGCCGGAGAGCGACGGGCCCCTGGGATTCGCCCGGCGCGCGCTCTATGCCGACCTGCTGGTGCTGGGCCAGCGCAATGGGAACGACCCGGCGCACGGCGAGCTCCCGGGCGACTTTCTGCCCAGCCTGCTGGTGCAGAGCGGCCGGCCGGCGCTGGTGCTGCCCTACGCGGGGCCGATCGGCCCCGTCGGGCGCACCGTGCTGGTGGCGTGGAAGGAAACGCGCGAGGCCGCGCGCGCGGTGACGGCCGCGCTGCCGTGGCTGCGCACGGCGACCCGCGTGCATGCCGTGGCCTATGGCGAGGACGCGCAGGCCTCCCTGCAGAGCCTGCAGGACTACCTGCGGGTGCAGGGCGTGCGGAATCTCGAGCTGCATCCCGGCGGCGACGACGACGCGGATGCCGGCAGCAAGCTGCTTTCCTTCTGCGCCGACCTGAGCGCGGACCTGCTGGTCATGGGCTGCTACGGCCACAGCCGGGCGCGCGAATGGGTGCTGGGCGGCGCCACCCAGTCGATCCTGGAATCGATGACGCTGCCCGTGCTGATGTCGCACTGAGCGGCGCGGAGTTGATCCCGCGCAAGGCATGCGCGCCTGCCTGCCGCCAGCATCCGTGCATGCGGGTCGCCGATCCGGAGGACACATCGCCATGAGCACCGAATTCACTTTTCCCCTGGCGCTTTGCAAGGCGCAATGGGGCGTGTGGCTGCACACGCTCGACATGCTGGAGACCAGCGCGGCGCAATGCCTCGAACTCGGATCGCATGCGCTGCGCGACGGTGCGGCCGAGACCCGCGCCGAGGCGGACGCGGTTGCGCAGGCCGCAGACTGGCAGGCCCTGGCCGTGGCGTCGGTGAACGCCCTCCGGCGCACCGCGTCGGCCCAGGCCTCGGCGGTCTTGGCGTTTTGCCCGCCGGGCAGCGGCGGCACCACCCGCGCGCCCGAGCAGCGTCGGCAGCAGGCCGCACCGTCGCGTTCCACCCTCGACGCCGTGCCCCGGCAGGCCGTGGTGGCCGAGGCCCTGCGCACCTTGCACACGGCGCTGGCGCCGGCATCGCCATCCCGAAGGAAGCCGTGATGCTCTCGACGATCACCCTCCATCTCGACCACACCGAGCGCTGCGAAGCCCGCACCCTGCTCGCGGCCCGGCTGGCAAGGCAGCATGGCAGCCACCTGCTGGGCATCGTTCCCACGGGCGTGCAGGCCGGGGCGGCGGCCCTCCCGCAGGCCCCTGAGACCGCCGCCCTCATGGCCGCAGCTTCCCTGTACCAGCGCCGGCGGGCCGAGGCCGTCGCGCATGTCTTCCGCTGCCGGCTGCGCGACGCGGGCTCGCCGCCGTGCGAGATCCGGCTGGTGCATGGCGACCCCGTGGATGCCGTCGTCGACCACGGCCACGGCAGCGACCTGGTCGTGGTCGGCCAGCCGGACCGCCAGGCGGCGGTGGACGCCCGGGCGCGGCAACTGCCCGAAGAGGTCATGCTGCATGCGGGCCGGCCCGTTCTCGTCGTGCCGCGCGCGGGGCGCTTCGATGGCGCGCTGGGCCGGGTCCTGGTGGCCTGGGACGGCGGCCGGGAGGCGGCACTCTCGGTGCACGGCGCGCTGCCGCTGCTGCGCCAGGCCAGCCAGGTCACGGTGGTGTCGCTGCTGGCGGACGGCGCCAGCGCATCGGCCGGCGCGCCCTGCCCCGACGACCTGGACGGCTGGCTGCTGCGGCACGGCATTCGCGCCGATGTCGACTGCGGCGCGGCAGCCGGGGAAATCGGCGAGGCCCTGCTGGCGCGCGCGTCGGCCCTGGCGGCCGACCTGATCGTGATGGGCGGCTATGGGCACGCCCGGGCGCGAGAGCGCATCCTGGGGGGCGCCACGCGCAATGTCCTGGCGCGAACCCGCATCCCCGTCCTCATGGCCCATTGACGTGGGACGGGGGCTTTATCAGCGGGCGCCGGGCGGCGTCATTTCTTTGCAGGTTCCGTGCGGCGCGCCGCATGCTTCACGGCCTCGACCGTCCGCGCAGACGCGTCCGCGGCGGCCTTGGCGGCGCTGCGCGTGGCGTCCACGGCCTTGTCGAGCGCCTCGCGCGTGGCCTGGGCGGCCTTTTCGGCGTCCTCCTTGCTGGCCTCGGCGGAACGCTTGAGCGACTCTTCCGCCCTTTGCAGCGCTTCCGCGGTAGCGGCCGAGGCCTTCCTGCTTTCCTCCTGGACCGCGCGCGTGGCTTCCTTGCTTTCGTCGAGCGCCTTGCTCGCCGAGGTGCCGGCCTTTTCCTCCAGCCGGGTGGCGGCCTCGGCGGCCTTGCGCGCGGCGCGGCGCACGCCTTCGGCCAGCGCCTTCGACACCTTGCCGGTGGCGACCTCGCTCTTTTCGGCCGCGGCCTTTGCGGCGTCGGCGGCTTCGCGCGCGGCCTTCTCGGCCTCTCGTGCGGCCCGGCCGGCGGCGTCCCGGGCCTTCTGGGTCGTGCCGGAGGGCGGGCTCAGCTGACCCGGCGCGGTGCTGTCCGCGGCAAAGGCGATGCTGCTCAGCGCCACGGCGAGCGGGACCAGCAAGAAGCGGAGTTTCCTGGATGTCATGGTGGTTTCCTTGGTTGATGGGAATGCATTGAATTCATTCATGGTCGGCCGCCTCAGGCGGTTTTTCCTGTCGCACCAGCAGCACGGGAACCGGCGCGCTGCGCAGGATCTGCTCGGCGTCGCTGCCCATCAGCGCGCGTCCGATGCCGCGACGGCCGTGAGTGCCGATCACGATCAGGTCGCAGGCTGCCTTGCCGGCCTCCTCGACGACGATGTCGGCGATGCGTCCTGCGGTGATCTCGCGCAGCACGGTCTCCGCCACCAGGCCGGCCGCAGTTGCTTGGGCCTGGGCCTTGGCAAGCACCGATTCCCCGTACTGCCGCATCTTCTGGAGTCCGGCCTCGAAGCTGGAGATGGTGGACATCTGCGCGAGCATCGGGAAATCGTCGATCACGTGCAGCAGCCGCAGCCTGGCCTTGAGCTCGCCAGCCAGGCGGATGGCTTCCTGCAGCCCGCGTTCGGCGGTGGGGCTGCCGTCCAGCGGAACCAGGACATGCGAGTACAGGGACATGGCGTTCTCCTCGGGACCGCTTTTGAAACAGGCATCCGTCGCCGGCCCCGGCGCTGCGGACAGACGGATTCTTCGCCTGGCCATCGGCGGCGGCCTTGCGCCAGGTCAATATGGCGCGAACGTGCGCGCCTTGATGCGTGTCAAGGTTGTTTGGGTCCATGGGGCGAGACTGGCAGCCCTTCCATCCGAACTGCGCGCTGAACCGCCCGCCTGCCATGTCCTCACGCATTCCTGCTCCGCTGAAGCCTGAGTTGCCGCGGCCGGGATTGCCGCAGCATTCCAGGCGGCTTTGGGCCGCTGTCAGGCCGCATGTGGCGGGCGGACTCGCCGTGGCGGCCCTGCTGGCCGCGGGCGCATGGCTCGGGCCTCGCTGGCTGCTCGGGCCGCGCGTGGAGGTGAGTGCGGTCGTGCAGCGCGACTTCGTCCAGTCGGTGGTGGCCAGCGGGCATGTGGAGGCGCCGCACCGCGTGAACATCGGGACCCAGCTCACCGGCACGGTCCGGCGCGTGCCCGTGGCGGAGGGCCAGGGCGTCGAGGCGGGCCAGGTGCTCGTGGAGCTCGAAAGCGCGGAACTGGCCGCCGCCGTGGCGCAGGCGGATGCGGCGGTGTCGCAGGCGCGGGCGCGGCTGCGCCTGCTGCGCGAGGTCCAGGCGCCGGTGGCCGCGCAAGCCGTGCGGCAGGCCCAGGTGAACCTCGACAACGCGCGCGCACAGCTGCGCCGCAACACCGACCTGTTCAACCAGGGCTTCGTCGGGCAGGCCGCGCTCGACGACGTGCGCAAGGCGGTCGACCTGGCCGAATCGCAGCTGCGCGCAAGCCAGAGCCAGCTCGACAGCGCACGCGCGGGCGGAAGCGACGAGGCGGTGGCGGTCACCGCGCTCGACCAGGCACGGGCCGGCGCGGCCGCGGCGCGTTCGCGCCTGGTCTACGCGACCATCGTTGCGCCGGCGGCCGGCACGCTGATCGACCGCGCCGTGGAGCCTGGCGACGTGGTGCAGCCCGGCAAGGCACTGATGGTGCTGTCGCCGGCCGGCAAGACGCAGCTGGTGGTGCAGATCGATGAGAAGAACCTCCAGTCGCTCGCGCTCGGACAGAAGGCGCTCGCATCGGCGGACGCCTACCCCGCCCAGCGCCTGGCGGCCGAACTGGCCTACATCAACCCCGGCGTGGACGTGCAGCGCGGCTCGGTGGAGGTCAAGCTGGACGTACCCGATCCGCCCTCCTACCTGCGGCAGGACATGACCGTGTCGGTGGACATCCAGGTGGCGCAGCGGCTGCAGGCCGTGCTGGTACCTTCCGATGCGCTGCATGACGCCGACCGCGTCGGTCCCTGGGTCTTCAAGGTCGACGGGCGCCATGCGCGGCGGCAGCCGGTGCGCCTCGGGTTGCGCGGCGGCGGCCTGAGCGAGGTGCTCGACGGCCTGCATGCAGGCGATCTCGTGCTGCCGGCGAGGACGAGCGGCATCCGGGACGGCCAGCGCCTGCGCGCGGTGGCCGTGCCCGGTGAAACCGGCGCGCCGTTGCCATGAGCCGCTGGATGCCCTTCGAATGGATCGTGGCGCTGCGCTTCCTGCGCGAGGGGCGCATGCAGACCCTGTTCATCGTCGCGGGCATCGCCATCGGGGTGGCCGTGATCGTGTTCATGTCGGCGCTGCTCACCGGCCTGCAGTCCAATTTCATCCGCCGCGTGCTGACGGCCCAGGCGCACATCCAGCTGCTGCCACCCAAGGAGGTGGCGCGGCCGCTGGGGCCGGTGCGGGCGGCAGGCGGCGGCCCGCTGGAGGACGCGATCATCCAGGCGCCGCTGCAGCGGCTCAAGTCGATCGACCAGTGGCAGACGCTCGCGGCCCAGGTCCGCGCCATGCCCGAGGTGGCGGTGGTGTCGCCCATCGCGAGCGGCTCCGCGCTGGTGATCCGGGGCGAGGCGAGCCGCGCCATCTCGGTGATCGGCGTCGATCCGGCCCTGTACTTCCGCATCGTGGCGCTGCCCGAGAAGATGGTGCGCGGAACGACGCGCCTCACGCCGAGCGACATCCTCATCGGCACCGACCTGGCGAGCGATCTCGGCGTGGCGGTCGGCGACAAGCTGCGCGTGTCCGCGGCCGGCGGCGGCGACCAGACGCTCGCGGTGACCGGGCTGTTCGACCTGGGCAGCAAGCCCGCCAACCAGCGCACCACCTACGTGGCGCTGCGCACGGCGCAAAGCCTGCTCGGCCTGGTGGGCGGCGTGTCGGCGATCGACGTCACGGTGAAGGACATCTACGCCGCCGAGGCCGTCGCCCAGCGCATCACGGCCGCCAACGGCGTGCAGGCCGACAGCTGGATCGCGACGAACGCGCAGTTCTTCACCGCCGTGCAGGCGCAGAAGACCTCGAACACGGCCATCCGCTTCTTCGTCGCCCTGTCGGTGGCCTTCGGCATCGCCAGCGTGCTGGTGGTGTCGGTGGTGCAGAAGTCGCGCGAGATCGGCATCCTGCGCGCCATGGGCATTTCGCGCGGGCAGGTGCTGCGCGTTTTCCTGCTGCAGGGGGGACTGCTCGGGCTGACCGGTTCCGTCGGCGGCTCGAGCATCGGCCTGGTGGCGCTGCTGCTGTGGCAGCGCTATGCGCTCAATCCGGACGGCACGCCGCTCTTCCCGCTGGCGATCGAGCCCGGCCTGTTCGTGGCCTCGCTGCTGCTGGCGACCCTCACCGGCCTGGCGGCGGCTTTCGCCCCGGCGCTGCGCGCGGCGCGGCTCGACCCCGTGGTGGCCATCCGTGGCTGAACCGGTCGTCTGCCTGCGCGATGTGCGCAAGGCCTTCAACCTGGGGCTGGCGAACGAAACCGAGGTGCTGCACGGCATCGACCTCACGCTGGCGCGTGGCGAGTTCTGCGCCGTGATGGGGCCCTCGGGTTCGGGCAAGAGCACGCTGCTCAATATCGTCGGGCTGCTCGACCGGCCCACGAGCGGGTCGCTGCGCATCGGCGGCGAGGAAACCGGGGCGCTCGATGACCATGCGCTCACGCGGCTGCGCGGGCACAGCATCGGCTTCGTCTTCCAGTACCACAACCTGCTGGCCGGCTTCACCGCGCTGGAGAACGTGATGATGCCGATGCTCGGCGACGCCACCTTCTTCAACGACGGCATGGCGCAGCGCGCCGCGGCGCTGCTCGACAGCGTGGGCCTTTCGAACTGGCGCGACAGCCGGGTCACCGAACTCAGCGGCGGCCAGCAGCAGCGTGTGGCGGTGGCCCGCTCGCTGGCCATGGCGCCGCCGCTGCTGCTGGCCGACGAGCCGACCGGCAATCTCGACACCAAGTCCGCCGATGCCGTGTTCGAGCTCCTGCGGAAGGCCAACCGCGACCACGGCATGGCCGTTCTGTTCGTCACGCACAACCCGCTGCTGTCAGCGCGCTGCGACAGGATCATCCGGGTCGTGGACGGCCGGCTGGAGCGCTGAGGCCGGCGTCCGACGCAGCCATTGCGCTGGATCAAGCGGGCGGGTGGGCACTGCGCGGACGATGGTGCCTTCACCCGCCGCGGCCGAACAGGAGACGAACATGCGCTCGACACAGACCCCGCTCGACGGCCATCGAAGCAAGCGCGGGCGCCGCGTGCCGGCCCCGCTGCAGCTGGCGGCGGCCGTGCTGGCCGCGGCGGCGCTGCAGGGCAGTCCGGCCCGCGCCCAGAGCCCGTCGCGCGGCGAGCTGCTCTACAACACGAACTGCATCGCCTGCCACAGCACGCAGATGCACTGGCGCAGCCGGAGGCTGGCCACCGACTGGAACAGCCTCGAGGAACAGGTCCGGCGCTGGCAGCAGGCCGCCTCGCTCGGCTGGCGCGACGAGGACATCGCGGAGGTCGCGCGCTTCCTGAACGAGCGCTACTACGGCTTCACGCCGGCGATCAGGTCGGGGTCGCCGGGGGTGCCAGGTCCATCACCATTCGCCGCAGGCCCGAGGCCGGCGGCTCTGCCGGATCGGCCTTGAAGCCCATGGCGGTCGAGAGCTTCAGCATGCGGGTGTTCTCGCGCAGCACGAAGCCGACCAGGCGCTCGATGCCGCGGCGGCGCGCGTGCTCGATCAGGCGCTCGAAGAGCAGGGTGCCCAGCCCCTGGCCCTTGAGGTCGGAGCGCACGATGATCGCGAACTCGGCCTCCACGTTGTCGGGGTCGCTCACCGTGCGCGCCACGCCCAGCGTCTCGGCGCCGCCCTGTGCATCGACGCCCTCGGCGATGAAGGCCATCTCGCGGTCGTAGTCGATCTGCGTGAGGCGGGCGAGCTCGCTGCGCGGCAGCTCGTTGCGGGTCGAGAAGACGCGCATGCGGATGTCTTCCGCATCCAGCGACTCGAGGAAGCGCCGGTGCTGCGCCTCGTCCTCGGGGCGGATCGGCCGCACCACGATCGAGCGGCCGTTCCAGGCCTGCGTGCGCACCCACTGCGCGGGGTAGGGCAGGATGGCGAAGCGTTCGGCGCCGGCCACCGGCGTGCGCGACAGCCGGACGCGCGCATCGAGCGCCAGCGCGCCGCTTTCGTCCACCCACAGCGGGTTGATGTCGAGCTCGGCCAGTTGCGGCAGGTCGGCCAGCATCTGCGAGACCGCCACCAGCACGTCGTACAACGCGTCGAGCCGGGCCGGCGGGTGGTCACGGAAGCCGGCCAGCAGGCGCGCGATGCGGGTGCGCGAGACCAGCTCGTGCGCCAGCGCGCGGTTCAGCGGCGGCAGCGCGATGGCCGTGTCGCCGATCACCTCGACCGCGGTGCCGCCCTGCCCGCAGAGGATCACGGGGCCGAACACGCTGTCGATGCTGGCGCCGACGATGAGTTCCTGCGCATGCGGGCGGTGCACTGCGGGCTGCACGGTGAAGCCGTCGATCCGCGCCAGCGGCCTGGCGCTTCGCACCGCCTCGAGCATCTCGCGGGCGGCGCCGGCCAGGGCGGCATCGCTGTCCAGCCCGAGCCGCACGCCGCCCACATCCGACTTGTGGGTGATGTCGCGCGACAGGATCTTGAGCGCCACCGGATAGCCCAGGCCGCGCGCGGCTTCGACGGCCGCCTCGGCCGTGGCCGCAACCGCCAGCGTGGGCACGACCTCGATCCCGTAGGCCTTCAGCAGGGCCTTGGCCTCCTGCTCGCCCAGCCACTCGCGGCCTTCGGCCATGGCGGCGTCCAGCGGCGCACGGACTGCGGCGCTGTCGGGCGCGGTGTGGGGGCTGGCGCTCGGCGTCTCGGTCAGGATCTCCTGGTTGCGCCGGTAGGTCTGCAGCATGGCGAAGGCATGCACCGCTTCTTCCGGCGTGGCGTAGTCGGCGATGCCCGCGTCCTCGAAGAGCTTGCGCGCCTGCGCCACCGCGTGGTCGCCGAGCCAGGCGCTCATCACGCGCGAGGCGTGGCTGCGCACCAGCGGCAGGCAGGCGCGCGCGATGTCCTCGGCGCGCACGATGGCGGTCGGCGCATGCACGAAGAGCACGGCGCCCGCGGAGTCGTCGGCCAGCAGGGCCGAGAGGGTTTCCGCGTAGCGCTCGACCGGCGCGTCGCCGATGATGTCGATCGGGTTGGCATGCGACCAGTGGATCGGCAGGACGGCATCGAGGCGGGCCAGGAGGGCGGCGCCGGGCTCCGCCAGCGCCACGCCTTCGTGCGCGGCGGCGTCGGCGGCCATGACGCCGGCGCCGCCGCCATTGGTCATGACCGTGAGCGTGGTGTGCCGATTGCCGCGAAAGCGCGACAGCGTCTCGGCGGCGATGAACAGCTCCTGCAGGGTGTCGACGCGCAGCATGCCGGCGCGCCGGATGGCCGCGTCGTAGACCGTGTCGGAGCCGGCCAGCGCGCCGGTGTGCGAGGCGGCCGCCTTCACGCCGTTGCCGGCGCGCCCGGCCTTCACCACGATCACCGGCTTGTTGCGAGCGGCGGCCCGCGCGGCCGACATGAACTTGCGCGGCGATTCGATCGACTCCACGTAGAGCAGGATCGATCGTGTGCGCGCGTCGCTGGCCAGGTGGTCGAGTAGGTCGCCGAAGTCGACATCGCAGTGGTCGCCCAGCGAGATCAGGTGCGACAGGCCGACGCCGCGGCTGCGCGTCCAGTCGAGCACGGCCGTGACCAGCGCGCCCGATTGAGAGACGAAGGCCACGTCGCCCGCCAGCGCATCGGTGTGCGCGAAGCTGGCGTTCAGGCCGATGTGCGGACTCAGCAGCCCCAGGCAGTTGGGCCCGAGCAGCCGCAGCGTGAACGGCCGCGCCGCCTCCAGCGCGGCCTTCTTCTGTTCCGCGCTCAATCCCGCCGTGACGATCACCACCGCGCGGGTGCCGAGCGCGCCGAGTTCGGCGACCAGCGGCGCCACGGTGGCCGGCGGCGTGCAGATCAGCGCCAGGTCGGGCGCCGCGGGCAGATGGGCCGCCGTTGCGAAGATCGGCACGCCGTCGAGCGTTGAATGCTTCGGGTTCACGCCATACACCGGCCCCGCGAACCGGCCGGCGCGCAGGTTGCGCCAGACCGTGGCGCCCACGCTGGCGGGCCGGTTGGAGGCGCCGAACACGGCGACGGAGGCCGGCGACAGCAGGCGATCGAGATGGCGAATGCTCAAGGGAGGCTCCGGAGTGGACGCTCATGGTGCCGGGCGGTGCCGGCCCCTGCCTTGACGCATGTCAACCTGTCGCCGCGGCGCAGGGCCAAGCTCGGGCACTCGATGGAACACAGAGCCATGCGAACCGATTCCGCCGCTACTGGGCCGATGCCGCCGATCTTCGATCCGTGGCAGGCCTGCGTGGCCGCGGCCGAGGTGTCGATGGCCACGCAGGCCTCGGCCGAGTCGCTCGCCGCGCAGCGCGCGCAACGGCTGGCGGCCCTCCTTGCGGCTGCGGCCGAGCGATCGCCGCGGTACCGGCGCCTGCTGGCCGGGCGCGATCCGGCGAGCCTGCGGCTCGAAGACCTGCCGGTGGCGCACAAGGCCGAGCTGATGAGTGATTTCGGGGCCTGGGTGAGCGATCCGGCACTCGCGCTCGGCGAGCTGCGCCGCTTCGTCGCCGATCCCGCGAACATCGCCAAGGCGTACCTGGGCCGCTACACCGTGTGGGAAAGCTCGGGCAGCACCGGCGAACCCGCGATCTTCGTGCAGGACGCGCGGTCCATGGCGGTGTACGACGCGCTCGAGGCACTGCGCCGCCCGCTGCTGCGGCCGCTCGGGCGGCTGTTCGATCCGCTGGGCCTGGCCGAGCGCATCGCCTTCGTGGGCGCCACCGAAGGACACTTCGCCAGCACCGTATCGGTCGAGCGCCTTCGGCATCTGCAGCCGGGCCTGTCGCGGCGCCTGCGGGGCATCTCCTTCCTGCAGCCGATCGGCGACCTGTGCGCCGAGCTCGACGCCTTCGCGCCCACCGTGGTCGCGACCTACCCGAGCGCCGCCTTGTTGCTGGCGCAGGAGCGCCGCGCCGGCCGGCTGAAGGCTTCGCCGCGCGAGATCTGGACCGGCGGCGAGACGCTGTCGGCCGCCAGCCGCGCGTTCGTGCGCGACGCCTTCGCCTGCCCGGTGGCCAACAGCTATGGTGCCTCGGAGTTCCTGTCGCTGGCCTTCGAATGCGAGCTTGGCGTGCTGCACCTCAACAGCGACTGGGCCATCCTCGAGCCCGTCGATGCGCACGGCCGCGGCGTGCCGCGCGGCCATGCCGGCGCCACGACCCTGCTGACCAACCTGGCGAACCACCTGCAGCCGCTGATCCGCTACGACCTGGGCGACCAGGTCACGCTGCTCGGCGCGGCCTGCCGGTGCGGCTCGCACCTGCAGGCCATCGAGGTGAAGGGGCGCGACGACGACACGCTGAGCCTGGCGGGAGGCGCCGGCATGCCGGCGGTGAAAGTGGTGCCGCTGGCGGTGAGCACGGTGCTCGAGGAGGAGGCCGGCCTGTTCGACTTCCAGCTCGTACAGCAGGGTCCCCGCGAGCTGCTGCTGAAGACCGGCAGGCAGGGGACGGCGGCGCAGCAGGCCCTGGAACAGGCCGGCAAAATACTGGGGGCCTTCCTGTCGAAGCAGGGGGCGCGGGGCGTGCGCATCCGCTGCCGCTGCGGCGAGGACCTCCACCGCGGCCGCAGCGGCAAGACGAGGCGCGTGATCGCCGGGTGAGGGGCGCGAGCCTGGCGCCGGATCGTCGGCAGGGGTGTGTGGCGCGCGCCGTGAAGCGGTGCGACATGGCCCGCCGGCCTTGCGTTGGATCAACGCGGGCATCGGCGCCGTCCGCGACCATCGCCGCATGGCAAGCAAATGGCGAACGCGACATGGATCGGGAGCTGGCGGCGCGGTGCGCGCGCGGCCGGGAAGGCGCCGCGCGGCCCGGTGGATGGCCGCCGCTGCCGCGGCGTGCGTGCTGGCGGGCTGCGCGTCGGCATCGCGGGACGATGCCGCGCGGCCGACCGTGGCCGCGCTGTTCCCGCAGCAGCAATGGCCGCAGGGCGCGGATGCATTGCAGCTGAAGTGGCAGGACTATTTCGTCGATGCAAGGCTTCGCGAACTGATTGGCCTGGCGCTCGACAACAACAGGGACCTGCGCATGGCGCTGCACCGCTCGGCGCAGGCCCGCGCGATGTTCGCGGCGCAGCGCGCCGAACGCTTTCCCGTCATCGGCGTCTCGGCAGGGGTCGACCGGTCCCGCGTCCCGGGCGACCTGAACCTCACCGGAACGCCCATCATCGGCAGCAGGTATGACGTGGGGATCGGCGTGGCCAGCTGGGAGATCGACCTGTGGGGACGCCTGCAGAACCTGCAGGACGCGGCACTGGAGAACTTCCTCGCCACGCAGGCCGGCCGGCGCGCGGCCGCGGCCAGCCTGGTGACCGAGGTCGCCAACGGGTACCTCTCCTTGCGCGAGACCGACGAGCGCCTTGCGCTGGCGCGCCGGTTCACGGCCAGCCGTGCGGAGAGCCTGCGCATCTTCACCCGCCGGATGGAGGAGGGCGCCACCTCGCGCCTGAACGTCACGCAGGTGGAGACGCTCCTGATGCAGGCGCGCGCCCTCGGTGTGCAGCTGGAGCAGTCCCGCGCGGCGCAGGCCCATGCGCTCACCTTGCTGATCGGCGCGCCCGTCGACCTGGCGCCGGCGGCCGACCTGCTCGCCGAGCACGACGTGGTGGGCGACGCGGACCCGGGGCTGCCGTCGGACATGCTCCTGGACCGTCCCGACATCGCCGCCGCGGAACACCAGTTGCAGGCCGAGAACGCCAACGTCGGCGCCGCACGCGCCGCCTTCTTTCCGCGCGTTGTCCTCACCGCATCGGCAGGCACGGCCAGTGCCGAACTCAAGGGCCTCTTCGCGGCCGGCAGCAGTGCCTGGGTCTTCTCGCCGCTCGTGTCGCTGCCGCTCTTCGACGGGGGCCGCAGGCGCGCCAACCTCGGAATGGCCGAGGCACGCCGGCAGCAGGCCGTGGCCAACTACGAGAAAACCGTGCAGGGGGCTTTCCGCGACGTCGCCGACGCGTTCTCCGCGCGCCGCTGGTCCGCCGAGCAGGCGGCCCTCGCGCAGAGCGCGCTCGCCGTGCAGACCGAGCGCGCCCGCCTTGCGCAGCTGCGCTACGACAACGGCGCCGCCGCCTATCTCGAGGTCCTGGATGCACAGCGCGACCTGCTGGCCGCGGGGCAGCAACGCGTGCAGGCGCGCAGGCTGGCGCTGGCCAGCCGTGTCGGCGTCTATGCCGCGCTCGGCGGCGGCTCGCTCGCCATGGCCCTGGCGCCGGAGGCACCATGAAGACCGGACTGCGCAAGCTGCTCCTGCTGGTGGCTCTGGCTGCCGTCGTGGCAGGCGTCGGAGGGTACCTCTGGGCGCACCTGCACCGCGACGGTCCGGGGAGCGGCTTTGTCAGCGGCAACGGCCGCATCGAGGCCACGGAGTTCGACATCGCGAGCAAGCTGGGAGGGCGGGTGCGCGACATCCAGGTCGAGGAAGGCGATGTCGTCGCGGCCGGCCAGGTGCTGGCCCGCATGCAGGTGCAGACGCTCGAGGCGCAGCGCGACGAGGCCCGCGCGCGGCACACCCAGGCCATCGTCGGCATCGGCAGCGCCGAGGCGCAGGTCAACGTGCGCGAGAACGAGCGCGACGCGGCCATCGCGCAGGTGGTGCAGCGCGAAAGCGAGGTCGACGCCGCGCGGCGCCGGCTGAAGCGTTCCGAGACCCTGGTGCAGGAAGGCGCCGCATCGGCGCAGGAGGTGGACGACGACCGCGCCCGCGTGCTGGGCGCACAGGCCGCATTGGCCGCGACACGCGCCCAGGTGCAGGCGGCGAGGGCGGGCGTGCTGGCCGCCCGCGCGCAGGTCAGCGCCGCACGCTCGATGGTCGCGGCCGCCGAAGCCACCGTGGCCCGCATCGACGCGGACATCGACGACAGCGCCCTGGTCGCGCCGCGCGACGGCCGGGTCCAGTACCGGATCGCCGAGACGGGCGAGGTGGTCGGCCCGGGCGGCAAGGTGCTCAGCCTGGTGGACCTGTCGGATGTGTACATGACCTTCTTCGTGCCCGAGGTCGTGGCCGGCCGGCTCGCGCAGGGCGCCGAGGTCCACATCGTGCTCGACGCCGCACCCGAATACGTCCTGCCCGCGCGGGTCTCGTTCGTGGCCAGTGCGGCGCAGTTCACGCCCAAGACCGTCGAGACGGCGAGCGAGCGGCAGAAGCTCATGTTCCGGGTCAAGGCGCGGATCGACCGCGACCTGCTGCGCAAGCACCTCGCGCATGTGAAGACCGGCCTGCCGGGCGTCGCCTGGGTGAAGCTGGACCCGGCGGCCGAATGGCCCGACGGGCTGGCATTGAAGGTCCCGTGAGCCAGGCCGGCAGCGCGGGTGTCGCGCCGATGCCGCCCGAAGTGGCGCGCCTGGAGCAGGTCGCGCTGCGCCGCGGCCACACGATGGCGCTCGACGGCGTCAGCCTGGCGATTCCAGCGGACAGGATGGTCGGGCTGATCGGACCCGACGGCGTCGGCAAGTCGAGCCTGCTCGCCCTGCTGGCCGGCGCGCAGGCGGTGCAGCAGGGCCGCGTGCAGGTGCTGGGCGGCGACATGGCCGTGGCGCACCACCGCCGCAGCGTCTGTCCACGCATCGCCTACATGCCCCAGGGCCTGGGCAAGAACCTCTATCCGACGCTCTCCATCGAAGAGAACCTGCAATTCTTCGGCCGCCTGTTCGGCCACGCCGCGGCCGAGCGCCGCCGCCGCATCGATACGCTGGCCCGGACCATGGGCCTGAGCCCGTTCCTGGCGCGTCCGGTGGGCCAGCTGTCGGGCGGCATGAAGCAGAAGCTCGGCCTGTGCTGCGCGCTGATCCACGATCCCGATCTGCTGATCCTGGACGAACCGACGACGGGCGTCGATCCCCTGTCGCGCGTGCAGTTCTGGGCGCTCATCGCCGGCATCCGGCGGGAGCGCAGTGCCGCGGGCCGGCCCCTGAGCGTGATCATCGCGACCGCCTACATGGAAGAAGCCGATGCCTTCGACTGGCTGGTGGCCATGGATGCCGGTGCGGTGCTGGCCACCGGCACCTCCGCCGAGCTGCGCGCACGCACGGGTGCCGCGTCGCTAGAGCAGGCCTTCATCGGCTTGCTACCCGAAGGCAAGCGCGGCGATGCCGGCGAGCTGGTGGTGCCCGCGCTGCCCGCCGCGGGCGAGAACGACATCGCGATCGAGGCGAAGGGCCTCACCATGCGCTTCGGCGACTTCGTGGCGGTAGACCACGTGGACTTCCGCATCCGGCGCGGCGAGATCTTCGGATTCCTCGGCTCGAACGGCTGCGGCAAGACGACCACGATGAAGATGCTGACCGGCCTGCTGCCTGCCAGCGAAGGCGAGGCGCGGCTGTTCGGGCGGCCGGTCTCGACCGGCGACCTCGATGCGCGGCGGCGCGTGGGCTACATGTCGCAGTCGTTCTCGCTCTACGGCGAGCTGACGGTGCGGCAGAACCTCGTGCTGCATGCGCGGCTGTTCCGGGTGCCGGAGGCGAAGGTGCTCCCGCGGGTCGCCGAACTGGCCGCGCGCTTCGGGCTGGAGGGCGTGCTCGACCGCCTGCCGGACAGCCTGCCGCTGGGCATGCGCCAGCGGCTCTCGCTGGCCGTCGCGACGGTGCACGGCCCGGAAGTCCTGATCCTGGACGAGCCGACGTCCGGCGTCGACCCGGTGGCGCGCGACATGTTCTGGCGCCTCATGATCGACCTGGCGCGCAAGGACGGCGTCACGATCTTCATCTCGACCCATTTCATGAACGAGGCCGCGCGCTGCGACCGCATCTCGCTGATGCACGCCGGCCGGGTGCTGGTGACGGACCGCCCCGCAGCCATCGTCGAGCGCAGCGGCAAGGCGACACTCGAGCAGGCGTTCATCGCGCGGCTGCAGCAGGCCGCGGGCACCGGCAGCGAGCCGGCGGCCACGGCACCGGCACCGGCACCGGCACCGCCTTCCAAGAATGACGGGCGCCCCCCGGCCCGCACACACAGCCCACGCTGGTTCAGCGCCGCCCGGGCCTGGAGCTTCTCGCGGCGCGAGGCGCTGGAACTGCGGCACGATCCGGTGCGCGCCACGCTCGCACTGCTGGGCACCGTGATCCTGATGTTCATCATCGGCTACGGCATCAGCATGGACGTCGAAAACCTCAGCTATGCGGTGCTGGACCGCGACCAGACCGGGCTGAGCCGGAATTACGCGCTCGATCTGTCCGGTTCCCGCTATTTCGTGGAGAAACCGCCGATCTCGGACTACGCCCAGCTGGACCGGCGCATGCGCAGCGGCGAACTGGCGCTGGCCATCGAGATTCCCCCGGGCTTCGCGCGCGACGTGCAGCGCGGCAGCCCGGTGCAGATCGGCGCCTGGGTGGACGGCGCGATGCCCACGCGTGCCGAGACCGTGCGCGGCTATGTGCAGGCCATGCACCAGGCGTGGCTGGTCGGCGTCGCCGAGCGCCGGCTGGGCCTGCATCCGGTGGCGGCCAGCACGATCGAGGTCCGCTTCCGCTACAACCCCGATGTGCGGAGCCTGCCGGCCATGGTGCCGGCCGTCATTCCGCTGCTGCTGATGATGATCCCGGCGATGCTCGCGGCGCTTTCCGTGGTGCGCGAGAAGGAGCTGGGCTCGATCGTCAATCTCTACGTCACGCCGGTCACGCGCGCCGAGTTCCTGCTGGGCAAGCAGCTGCCCTACATCGGGCTGGCCATGTTCAACTTCCTGACGATGTCCGCGCTGGCGGTGACGCTGTTCGGCGTGCCGATGAAGGGCAGCTTCGCCACGCTGATGCTCGGCGCGCTCCTGTTCACGACCTTCTCGACCGGCTTCGGCCTCCTGTGCTCGACCTTCACGCGAACCCAGATCGCGGCGATCTTCGTGACGATGATCGGGTCCATCGTGCCGTGCATCAAGTTCGCCGGCCTGGTCGATCCGGTTTCGTCGCTGGAGGGCACCGGTGCGTTCATCGGCCGCATCTATCCGGCCGCGCACTTCCTCACCGTGAGCCGCGGCGTCTTCAACAAGACGCTCGGCCTGCCGGATCTCGTGCCTCAGTTTCTGTGGATGCTCGCGGCGGTGCCGGTGATCCTCGGCCTGTCGATCGCCTTGTTGAAGAAACAGCAGGCCTAGCCATGAAACTGCCATCGCTTTCCCATGTCCTGCGGCTCGGCATCAAGGAACTCTGGAGCCTGCTGCGCGACCCCACGATGCTGGTGCTGATCGGCTATTCCTTCACCGCGGCCATCTACATCGCCGCCACGGCCATGCCCGAGAGCCTGCACCATGCGGCCATCGCCATCGTCGACGAGGACGGCTCGCCGCTCTCGGCGCGCATCGTCTCGGCCTTCTATCCGCCGCATTTCAAGACGCCGGCGCTGATCTCGCTGGCCGAGGTGGACGCGGCGATGGACAGCGGCCGGCAGACCTTCGTGCTGGACATTCCGCCGGGATTCCAGGCCGACGTGCTGGCCGGCCGCTCGCCGGCGGCGCAGCTGAACGTGGACGCCACGCGCATGAGCCAGGCGTTCACCGGCAGCGCCTACATCCAGCAGATGGTGGCCGCGGAGGTCGGGGAGTTCGTGCAGCGCTTTCGCGGCGATGCGGCGATGCCGGTGGAGCTCGCCCTGCGCATGCGGTTCAACCCGAACCTCGAGGAGGCCTGGTTCGGCTCGCTGTCCGAGCTCATCAACAACGTGACCATGCTTTCCGTCATCCTCACCGGCGCCGCCCTGATCCGGGAGCGCGAGCACGGGACCATCGAGCACCTGCTGGTCATGCCCGTCACGCCGGCCGAGATCATGCTGGCCAAGGTGTGGTCGATGGGGCTGGTGGTCATGGTGGCGGTGGGCATCGCCCTGGCGGTGGTCGTTCGCGGTGCGCTGCACGTGCCCGTCGAAGGCTCGATCGCGCTGTTCATGGCGGCCACGTCGCTGCATCTGTTCGCAACCACCTCCATGGGGATCTTCATGGCCACGGTGGCCAGGTCGATGCCCCAGTTCGGCATGCTGGTGGTGCTGGTCCTGGTGCCGCTGGATATGCTTTCCGGCGGCAGCACGCCGCGCGAGAGCATGCCGCTGTTCGTCCAGAACGTGATGCTGGCGGCCCCGACGACGCACTTCGTGTCGGCGGGCCAGGCCATCCTGTTCCGCGGTGCGGGCATTGGCGTCGTATGGCCGCAGTTCGCGATGCTCGCGGCCTTCGGCTGCGTGATGTTCGCAGCCGCGCTGGCGCGGTTCCGCAAGGCCATCGGCCTCATGGCCTGAAGCCTCCGCGGGCCCGACGCGGCCCTCGCGGAGGTTTTGAAGGCTCTGGTCCGGCGCAAGGATGCTCGGACCGACCCGCGAGCGTGACGAACTCCGCTGGGGCGTCCGGTTCTGGGCCGGGGTCGGCGGGCGAGCGAATGTCGATGATGCACCGCGTCGGCGCTTTCGCTCGTCGTCGCGGCCGGTCTTCGGCTCGCGCGCGCCGAGTCTGGCGGAGGCGTCCTCATCGGAGCGCGGGCCAGGCCGAGGCAAGACATGCAAAGGCGAGGCCGGTGATCAGCGCGGCCGACAGGCGCAGCGCATAGGCCTTGCCGCCTGACACCGCCGCCACCGCACAGCGCGTCAGCGTGTTGGCCCCGACCGCCACGAGCACGCCTCGCACGAAGTGCTCCGTGGACAGCGCGCCGGCTGCGTGCAACGAGGCCAGCGAGGCCACGGGCGCATGCGCGTCGACCAGGGCCGCAAGTGCGATACCGAGCTGCAGTCCGGTGTCGCCGAAGCGCCGCTGCGCCGCGCTGACCAGCAGTGCGACGAGCGCCAGCGCCAGCGCAACGGCGAGCGCTGCACGCGGGCGTAGCGCGCTGCGGCGGCTGACGGGAACGTCTATTCGATCCGCGGGCCTGGGAGACAGGAGCGGCAGCAGGCCGATGGCCGCTGCGCCGGCCGCGCCGGCCAGCGCCACCGGCAGCAGCGCGAGCGCGGCGTGCGGCGAGAGCGCGGCACTCATCGTCAACGCCAGCAGCCAGGTGGCGACCCCCGACAGGGCGGCACCGCTTGCCAGCAGGCGGGCGTGGGACGGCTGCCGGCGCGCGCGGCTGCCGAACGACGCCACGGTGGCCGTGCTCGACACGAACCCGGATGCGAAGCCCGCGCCCAGCATGCCGCCGCGCACGCCGAGCCAGCGCGTGGCCGCCTGGCCCGCGGCCTGGATCGCCATGATCAGCAGGACCATCGCGGCCAGCGGCCGGGGGTTGATGCCGCCGAGCATCTCGATGGGCCGGGAGGGAATCAACGGCAGCGCAATCAGCGTGAGCGCGGCCAGCAGAATGCCGTCGTGCAGCTCCTGCTCGCTGAGCAGTTCGGTGGCGAAGCGGTGCAGCCGGCGGCGCGCCGCCAGCAGCAGCGCCAGGCCGGTCCCGCAGGCGGCGCCCAGCGGCGGCGTGACGACGGACAGGACCCCGATGAGATAGGTCGCGAACAGGGCAATCTCGGTGGTCATCCCCGGATCGCGCGAACGGCTCTTCCAGTGCGACACGACCGCAAGCAGGGCGACCAGCGCCGCCCCGATGGGGGCCAGGCCCGCAATGGGCAGCAGCTGCGCGAGGGCGCCGGCCAGCGCCGCGATGGCGAAGGTGCGCAAGCCGGCGGCCGCGCGGCGATCGCCGTCGCCCTTGCGGCGCTCGCGCTCGATGCCGACCATGAGGCCGATGCCCAGCGCCACGGCCAGGCCGACGATCGCAGCCGACAGGTCGATGGTTTCCATGCCCCCAGTGTCGTTGCGGGTGGCGCCGCGTCAAGGCATCGCAGCCGCCCCGCCGGCCCCGCCCCGGGCAGGCTTGATCTTGCGCAAGCCACGAAGGCCCTCCGGCGCGGAGGATGCGCCGATCCTGCGCTTCGGCGCATCTTCGATGGAGAACGGCATGTCCAGAAGAATCCTCGTGCTGCAAGGCCATCCCGATGCGTCGGGCGCGCACTTCGGCCATGCGCTGGCCGACGCCTATGCGCAGGCCGCGCAGGAGGCCGGCCACGAAGTCCGGGTCGTCCGGATCGCGGAGCTGGAGTTTCCGTTGCTGCGCAGCAAGGCGACGTGGGAGTCCGAAGAATTGCCGCCGGTGCTGAGGCCGGCGCAGGATGCCATCGGGTGGGCCGAGCACCTGGCGCTGTTCTTTCCGCTGTGGCTGGGCGGCATGCCCGCCTTCACGAAGGGCTTTCTCGAGCAGGTGCTGCGTCCGGGGTTTGCGCTCGCGAGGCCCGGGGAAGGCGGCATCGGGGCCAAGCTTCTCAAGGGGCGCTCGGCGCGCATCGTCGTGACCATGGGAATGCCGGCGCTCGTCTATCGCTGGTACTTCCGCGCGCACAGCCTGAAGGCCTTGGAGCGGAGCATCCTCGGCTTCGCGGGCATGGCCCCGATCCACGAAACGCTGGTCGGGCAGGTCGAAGGCATGAGCGATGCGCAGCGCGGGAAATGGCTGCGCAGGCTCGCTGCCCTGGGACGCGGCGGCGGGTGAGATTCGCTCCCGCCCCTTGGCAAAAAAAGAAGCCCGCCCTTCTTGCGAATGGCGGGCTTGGTGAAGGTCCCCGCTCGGGCCTTTGAAGCCCGGGCAGTCTGGGGTTGCCTTCATCCCCATGGTGTCGGAGTACGACACCATGAACTCCCCCGAGGGGGATTCCCCACTGCCACCTTTGAATCTCCGGCTTTCGCCCTTGATTCATCGGTTCGTTCAATGTACTGCCAACCATCCGTGTGCGCTTTGATCCAGCGCAAGTCCGGACCACGTGGGGCCTCATTGGAGCTTGATCGATGTCAAGACGCAGGGGCGGCCGCGAGCCTAGCCTTTGCAACATTGCTACCCAGCCATGCGGCCTGGAGGCGCCGAGCGATGGACGAGCTTTTCGAAGACCGTGCGAACGCCGGGCGCCGCCTGGCCAAGGCGCTGCGCGCGATGAAGCTGCAGGACCCGGTCGTGTTCGCCCTGCCTCGCGGCGGAGTGCCCGTGGCGGCGGAGGTCGCGCGCGCGCTGCGTGCGCCGCTCGGCCTGCTGCTGGTGCGCAAGATCGGCGCGCCCGGACAGCCCGAGGTCGCCGTGGCCGCGGTGGCCGAAGGCCCGCAGCCGATCGTCGAAGTCCGCCATGACATCCTGCGCCTGGCCGGCGCGTCGCCCGACTACGTACAGGGCGAGCTGCCGCGTCATCTCGAGGAAATCGAACGCAGGCGGCGGCTCTATCTCCAGGGGCGTCCGTCGCCGCCGGTGCAAGGTCGAACGGCGGTCCTGGTCGATGATGGCATCGCAACCGGCACCACCGTTCGCGCCGCGCTGCGAAGCCTGCGCGGCCGCCACCCCTCGCGCATCGTGCTCGCCGTGCCGGTCGCGCCGGCGGACGAGCTCGCGGACCTGCGCTCCGAGGTGGACGATCTGGTGTGCCTTCTGACCCCGGAACCCTTCGTCGCCGTGGGGGCGTACTACCGCCATTTCGACCAGACCACCGACGCGCAGGTGGTCGCCCTGATGGCCAGGCAGCGCTGAGCGGCGCGCTGCAGGTCAACCCCCCGCAGTGCCTGCGCGCTCCGCACCGGGCGCCTGGCCCGGCGCTGCGAAGGTCCGCACGAAGTCCAGCGACGACACCACGCCGACAATCCCGCCTCCCTGGGTCACCACCACATGATGGATGCCGCGCTCGACCATGAGCGCCGCCACCAGGCCGACGGGCGTGTCCGCGTCGACGACGATCGGTTTGTAGGAGCACATCTGCCAGGCGCGTGTCGTGGCCGCATCGCGTCCTTGCGCGTGAAAGCCCACGAGATCCGAGGCGCTGATGACGCCCACCACCTCGCCCCGGGCCGGTTCCAGCACCGGCAGCCACGTCAGCCGCCTGGCCGCGAGCAGGGTTTCGACCTGCGCCACGCTGTCGTCCATGCCGGCGTTGCACACCGGCTGCTGCATCAGGGAAGAAATGGGCGTCTTCATCATGGCGTTGCTCCTTCTCCTTCTGTCGGCCGGCGCGGCGCCCGTTGCAGCCGCTGTTCGACGGCGAGGACGTCGCGCGTGATCTTGAGCAGCGTGTCCGGCGTCACGCTCATGGCATCGATGCCGAGCTCGACCAGGTACGCGGCCACCTCGGGATAGTCCGAAGGCGCCTGGCCGCAGATGCCCACGTGGCGCCCGTTGCGCCGCGCGCCTTCGATCGTCTGCTGGATCATGGCCTTGACGCCATCGTCGCGCTCGTCGAAGTCGAAGGCCACGATGCGCGAGTCGCGGTCCACACCCAGCACGAGCTGCGTCAGGTCGTTCGAGCCGATCGAGAATCCGTCGAAGAGCTTCGCGAAAGCGTCGATCTGGATCACGTTGTTCGGGATCTCGCACATGACGTAGATCTCGAGCCCGTTGTCGCCGCGCCGCAGCCCATGGGCGGCCATGGCCTCGAGCACGCGCTCGGCCTCCTGGACGCGGCGGCAGAACGGGATCATGAGCCTGACGTTCACGAGGCCCATGTCCTCGCGCACCCGCTTCATGGCCGCGCATTCGAGCGCGAAGCCTTCCGCGTAGGCCGGATGGGTGTAGCGCGAGGCGCCGCGGAATCCGATCATCGGGTTCTCTTCCTTCGGCTCGAACCCGCTGCCGCCGAGCAGGCTGGCGTACTCGTTGGTCTTGAAGTCGGACATGCGCACGATCACCGGCTTCGGATGGAAGGCCGCCGCGATCATGCCCACGCCTTCCGACAGTTCGCGCACGAAGTAGTCGGCCGGCTGCGCGTACGAGTGCGTCAGGCGTGCGATCTCGGCGCGCACCGCGGGATCATCGATCTTCTCGGGGTGCACCAGCGCCATGGGATGCACCTTGATGTGCTCGGCCACGATGAACTCCATCCGCGCGAGGCCCACGCCGTCGTTGGGCAACAGTGCCGTCTGGAAAGCGCTGTCGGGGTTGCCCAGGTTGACCATCAGGTGGGTCTGCGGCCGCCCGAGCGTGGAGAACTCCACGCTGGACTTCTCGAAGGGCAGGCTGCCCGCGTAGACGCGTCCCTCGGCGCCTTCGGCGCAGGACACGGTGATCTCGTCGCCCGTGCGGATCCTGGCGGTCGCGCTGTCGCAGCCGACGACGGCGGGAATGCCCAGCTCGCGGGCCACGATGGCCGCGTGGCAGGTGCGCCCGCCGCGGTTCGTGACAACCGCGGATGCGATCTTCATCACGGTGCCCCAGTCGGGCATCGTGGTATCGGCCACCAGCACTTCGCCCGGCCGGAACTGGCCGAGCGCCAGCACGTCGGCGACGACCCGCGCCTTGCCCGATGCGATCGCCGAGCCCACGGCACGGCCGGTGACCAGGGGCGATGCCGGCGCAAGCAGGTGGTATTCGTCGACGCGGTTCAGGGGCTTGCGCGACGCCACGGTCTCGGGCCGGGCCTGCACGATGTAGATGCGGCCATCGAGACCGTCCTTGGCCCATTCGATGTCCATCGGCGTCGGACAGCCCGCGCGCCGGCTGTAGTGGTCTTCGATCGCGACCGCCGCGTCGGCGAGCGCCAGCACGTCGGCATCGCCGATGCAGTAGCGTGCCCGGTCTTCCTGCGAGGTCTGCAGGTTGCAGGTGGACTCGCGGCCGGCGCCCTTGGAATACACCATCCGCACGTCCTTGCCGCCGAGCTTGCGCCGCAGCACCGTCCGGTGGCCCAGTTTCAGGGTGGGCTTGAAGACGTAGAACTCGTCGGGATCCACCGTCCCCTGGACGACGTTCTCGCCCAGGCCATAGGCGCCGGTGATGAAGACGACGTCGCGGAATCCGCTGTCGGTGTCGAGCGTGAACATGACGCCGCTGGCGGCGCGGTCGGAGCGCACCATCTGCATCACGCACACCGACTGGAGAATCTGGAAGTGGTCGAAGCCGTTGTCGACGCGGTAGGCGATCGCGCGGTCCTTGAACAGGCTTGCAAAGCACAGCCGCACGGCGTCCAGCAGCCGGGCCTCCCCGGAGATGTTGAGGAAGGTCTCGTGCTGTCCCGCGAAGCTGGCCCCCGGGAGGTCCTCCGCGGTGGCGGAGCTGCGCACGGCCACGGTCATGTCGGCACCGTACTCCGCGCGCAACTGCGCATAGGCCGCGCGGATCTCGTTCGCCAGCGCTTCGGGAAGCGTGGCAGCGTAGATGATTTCGCGCGCAATCTGCGCCCGGCGGGCGAGGTCGTCGACGTCCTTCACGTCGAGGCCGGCCAAGGCCTCCCGCAGGCGCGGCAGCGCGCCGGCGAGCTCCAGGGTTCGCCGGTACGCGTCCGCGGTGATGGCGAATCCGTTGGGCACGTGCACGCCGTGCGGCGTCAGTGCGCGGTACATCTCGCCGAGCGAGGCATTCTTGCCGCCCACGGTCGGCACGTCATCGGCACCGAGTTCGGAGAACCAGCGTATGTAGCTCGCCTGCGGGATCATGGCCAACCCCTCCTACGCCGGACCGGCGGTTCGTTCCGCCTGGTCGATGGCGCTTCGAGCTGCGCACATGGCCTGGCACAACGCGCTCTCCCGCGCGTCCTGGTCTTCCCTGGTGATCCCGCGGCCGGCAAGGGCCGGCAGCTCTTCGACCCGGTAGGTCCAGGCATAGCCCTGGCCGCGCTCGCGCTGTGCCTGAACGACGATCGTCCTGCCCCGGTGCTTCTGCGAATGTCTCATGCTGCTCCTCGGATGAAGGGTGTCCGAAATGCGCTTCGTGGCTGAGATGCTAGGACGGGCCGGCGTCCATGCCTTGCGCTGCATCAAGCGCATGCGCATCGCGCAGGCAAGGGCGGGACAGACCGCGCCCGGCCGGGCTGCGAGCTTGATGCGCGTCAACCCGCGCGGCATCCCCATGCGGCATCCTGCAGGCGTGCGGATGCGATCCAGCCGCCAGTCCCATGCCACCGCAAGGAATCACATGAAGAAAATTCTCTCGCTCTGCCTGGCCGCGTTCCGGCGGCGCGCGCCGGTGCGCCGGCACGAAGAAGAACCCGACCTGGTGCAGAGGCTGCGCGAAGCCGGTCTTTGACCGCTCCGGGTGCCGGACCGATTCGCACCCCGGGAGTACGCCATGCGTGCCGAGCACGTCGACATACTGATCCCAGCGGAGATGGCATACCTCCCCGACCGCCCATTCGGGCGGATGATGCCTGCCAGGGTCCCCATCGGGCCGGCGTAGGTAAGCGGACGCGTTGATCGCGCCGGCGCCCATCGCTCGGGCCTCTTTTGACCAAGGAGCGACATGAGCGGCTTCTCATTCCTTGCGGTCTTCGGCGGTGCCGGTTGCGGCGCCTTGCTGCGCTGGTGGCTGGGCGGATGGCTCAGCCCCGTGTTCCCCACGGTGCCGCTGGGAACCCTGGCCGCCAACCTCATCGGGGGTCTGCTGGTCGGCGTGGCCAGCGCCTTCTTCACGCACAACGGCGGCCTCGCGCCCGAATGGCGGCTGCTGATCGTCACCGGCTTCCTGGGCGGCCTGACAACGTTCTCCACCTTCTCGGCCGAGGTCGTGACGCTGATCGGCCGGCAGGAGCACTGGTGGGCCCTGGGCGCGGCGAGCGTGCACCTCGCCGGCTCGCTGGTCCTGACCGGGATCGGCATCCTGATTGCCAACGCCCTGTTCGTCAGGGCCTAGCGGGAACGCAATGAGCCGAAGGAGGCCCACCATGCAAGGCATCTACCTCAAGTTCTATGTCCAGGAGAACCGCCGCCACCACGGCATCCTCGCCTACGAGTGGCTCCTCGAGGAAGCCAGGAAGGTGGGAATCCCGGGTGGCTCGGCCTTTCGGGCGATCGCGGGCTTCGGCCGCCACGGCAAACTGCATGAAGAGCATTTCTTCGAACTCGCCGGCGACCTGTCGGTGGAAGTCGGCTTCGCGCTCAGCGAGCAGGATGCGAAGAGCTTCCTCGACCATCTGGATGGCGAGGATCTCAAACTCTTCTACATCAAGGTCCCGCTGGCGATGGGGGTGGTCGGGGGCACGCCATGACCGGCACCTGGGCACTGCCGGCCTGTGCCTTGCCGGCATGGTGCTCGCGGGTACCATCGGCAAGGTACCACGCGCTCGTATGCGTGGCCGGTCATCGCGACTGCGCGCCGGAAGTCCGCCGGCGGGAGAGGAGACACCATGTTCGGCAAAGTCCTTCTGGCGTACGACGGAACCGAGGCCGCCGATCTGGCTTTCGCACGCGCCCTCCAGGTCGCGCAGGAGGCCCATGTCCCACTGCATGTCGTGGCCGTGGCATGGTCTCCGGAGGTGGAGACGCACGCGTCACTCGACAAGGCTCGAGATGAATGCTGGGCCTGCCTGAACCTGCTGCGCAGCAAGGCGGCGGCAGCCCGGGTCGGCCTCGAACTCGAGGTCGTCGAGGGCAACTGCGCCGATCAGATCGTCGCGGTTGCAGATCGCCTGGAGGCCGACCTGATCGTCATCGGCCACCGCCATCGCACGCTGGTGCAACGCATGTCGGAGATGTCGCTTGCCAAGCGGATCGTCGATCATGCCCATTGCTCGGTGCTGGTCGCGAGATGAGCGCTCGCGCCCTGCCGGCAGCCGGCACGTTGGCCATGGCGCGCATCCTGGGCTCGGCATTCCTTGCGCTATCGCAAGATGGCGCGCAACGAAGGCGCCTACCGTGAGGGCATGAAAGCACTCGTGTACCAAGGCCCCGGCCTCAAATCCCTCCAAGACCGGCCCAAGCCGGAGATCCAGGCGCCCGGCGATGCGGTCGTGAAGATCCTCAAGACGACCATCTGCGGCACCGACCTGCACATCCTCAAGGGCGACGTGCCGACCTGCACGCCGGGCCGCATCCTCGGGCACGAAGGGGTGGGCGTCATCGAGGCCGTCGGCGCCGGCGTGACGGCCTTCCATCCGGGCGACCACGTGCTGATCTCGTGCATCTCGTCGTGCGGCAAGTGCGAGTACTGCCGCCGCGGCATGTATTCGCACTGCACCAGCGGCGGCTGGATCCTGGGCAACACCATCGACGGCACGCAGGCCGAATACGTGCGCATCCCGCATGCGGACACCAGCCTCTATCCCATTCCACCGGGCGCGGACGAGGAGGCGCTGGTGATGCTGAGCGACATCCTGCCGACCGGCTTCGAGTGCGGCGTGCTCAACGGCAAGGTTGCCCCCGGCAGCGCGGTGGCCATCGTGGGCGCCGGGCCGATCGGCCTGGCCACGCTGCTCACGGCCCGGTTCTATTCGCCGGCGCAGATCATCCTGATCGACCTGGACGACGGGCGGCTCGAAGTCGCGCGCCGCTTCGGCGCGACGCACACCATCAACAGCACCGACGGCAAGGCGGCCGAGGCGGTGCTCGCGCTGACCGGCGGCCGCGGCGTCGACGTGTCGATCGAGGCGGTCGGCATACCGGCCACCTTCGTGCTGTGCCAGGACATCGTGGCGCCCGGCGGCACCATCGCGAACATCGGCGTGCACGGCCACCCGGCCGAACTCCACCTGGAACGGCTGTGGTCGCAGAACATCGCGATCACCACGCGGCTGGTCGACACGGTGTCGACGCCGATGCTGCTGAAGACAGTGCAGTCCCACAAGGTGGACCCGGGCCAGCTGATCACCCACCGGTTCACGCTGGACCAGGTCCTCGATGCCTACGACACCTTCGGGCGCGCCGCCGAGACGCATGCGCTCAAGGTGATCATCGAGGCGTAGGCCTCGTCCGCGCCGGTTTTTCCTTTCTCTCTTTTTTCCACCCGGCGAGGCCGTCCGGCATCGCCTCCACCAGGGCATACCCATGTCGCTTTTTCACGCAGTCGCCTGGATCGACCACCACACCGCGCAAGTGCTCCAGTTCGACGCCACCCAGGTTCTCGAGCAGCAGGTCAAGGCGCACACCCACTACACCCGCCAGCACGGCAGCCAGGTGCGCAGCGAGCACGCGTTCTTCGGCGAGGTGTGCGATGCGATGGAGGGGATCGCCGAAGTGCTGGTCGCCGGCTCCCACACCGCGCAGGCCGATTTCCGCCACTACGTCGAGAAGCACCGCCCCGAGGTGGCGCAGCGCATCGTCGGCTGGGAGACGGTGGGCCGCATGAGCGCCAACGAGATCGTCGCGCTGGCGCGGCGCTACTTCGCCGTGCATGCGGGAATGGCCACGCCCATGAAGGCTGAATGAGGACGGGGCGGGCCCTGGCAGCCCCTCGAGCCGCGGCAGAACCGGCAGGCCGAGGCGCGGATCGCTTGATATTCCTCAAGCGGCCTCTCCCGCATGTTCCTAGGATGGGCCCACACCTTTCGGAGACCTCCATGGCCAGCGATGCTTTTTCGACGACCCCGGCGCCCTTGGGCAACGGCTACCTTCAATCCGTGATGGGCTGGCAGATGGCCGTCGGCAAGAGCATGCTGCAGGCGCAGCGGCGGCAGTGGGAGATGATGGCGGCCTGGCAGCGCTCCATCGGCACCGTCCAGCGCGAACTCCTGGACCAATGGATCTGCCGTTTCGGCGGCGGCGTGCCGCTGGACGGCTAGGACCGCGGGATGCCCCGCTCCCGAATGCCCGCATGATGCTGTCCCTCCCCCTGCGCAACATGCTCGACGGCATCGGCCAGCGGGCCGCGGCGTGTTTTGCCGTCGTGATGCCCGACGGCAGCCGCATTCCCGTCGGCGAGGGTGCGCCGGCATTCACCATCACCTTCCACTCCGACGCGGCGCTTCTCGCCACCGCGACGCGCGGCCACATCGGATTGATGGAGGCCTACTTCGACCGGGAGGTGGATGTCGAGGGCGACTTCGGCGCCGCCCTGGCGGCCGGCATGGCGGCGGGTTTCGACCAACAGGCCGGCGCGCTCAACGGCATCGAGAACGGCCTGCACGAGCTGCGCCACTCCAACCGCGACCCGCTCCAGGCCAAGGCCAACGCACGGGCGCACTACGGGCTGGGCACGGCGTTCTACCGGCCGTGGCTCGACGACCCGCTGATGATGTACACCTGCGGCTACTGGCCCGAAGGCACCGCGAGCCTCGAGGAAGCGCAGCGCCGCAAGATCGACCACGTGTGCCGCAAGATCCTGCTGCAGGCCGACGATCGCTTCATCGACATCGGCTGCGGCTTCGGCGGCTTCATGTTCCGCGCGCAGGAGACGATCGGCGCCACCGGCGTCGGGCTGAACACGACGACCGAGCAGGTCGAGTGGCTGCGCGGCGAGATCGACCGGCGCGGGCTGCAAGCCTCGCTGCAGGTGCGCGAGGCCGACTTCCGCGATGTGGATGCGCAGTACGACAAGGTGGTTTCGATCGGCACGCTGGAGCACGCGGGGCGCGACCAGCTGGCCGAGGTGATCCGTGCCCACGCGCAGTTCCTGAAACCGGGCGGGCTCGGCATCCTGCACTTCATCGGCCACGTGGGCCGCTTCGAGACCGAGCTCTTCATTCGCAAGCATGTGTTCCCCGGCGGCTGGATCCCCAGCCTGGCCGACGTGATCGTGGAGATGGAGCGCAGCGGCCTGGAGGTGCTGGACATCGAGAACCTGCGCCGGCACTACGCGCCCACGCTCGACGCCTGGGCCGAGCGCTTCGAGCAGCACTGGCCCGCGATACAGGCCCTCGACCCGCAGCGTTTCGACGAACGCTTCCGGCGCGTCTGGCGCACCTACCTGACCGGCTGCGCCGAGATGTTCCGCTCGCCGGCGGGCTACACGCACCTGTTCCAGGTCGTCTTCAGCAAGGGCAATGTGAAGCCGAACGGCTACCCGATGGGCCGGGGGCACCTGTATGAGCCGCACTGAAGCGCTGGCCCACGAGGCACGCAGGGACCGCCTGCTGGCCGGGCTGCGCGCGGACGGCGGGAGCCCCGCCGCGCCGCTCGCGCTGGCCAAGCGCACGTCGAACCTGTTCCGCGACCGCGAAGCCGGTCCGCGGCACCGCATCGACCTCGGCGATTTCGACCACGTCATCGACATCGACACCGCGAGCAGCACGGTGGAGGTGGAAGGCATGGCGACCTACGAGGCGCTGGTGGCCGCGACGCTGCAGCACGGCGTGATGCCGGCGGTGGTCCCCCAGCTCAAGACCATCACGGCCGGCGGCGCGGTGGCGGGTGTGGGCATCGAGGCGACGTCGATGCGCCAGGGGCTGGTCCACCATTCGATGCTGGAACTCGACGTGCTGCTGCCGGACAGGCGCATCGTCCACTGCACGCCGGACAACGCGCACCGCGACCTGTTCTTCGGTTTTCCGAACTCCTACGGCTCGCTCGGCTACGCGCTGCGGCTGGTGCTGCGCACCTTGCCCGTGCGGCCCTGCGTGCGCGTGGAGCACATCGCGCACGCGAGCCCCGAGGACTTCTTCGCCGCGCTGGCCGAGGCCTGCGAGGGCGATGCCGACTTCGTCGACGGCGTGGTGTTCGGGCCCCGGTCGCTGGTGCTGAACATCGCCCGCTTCGAGGACACTGCGCCCTGGCTGAGCAACTACGAGTTCGAGCGCATCTACTACCGCTCGCTGCTGGAGATGCCGGTCGATCACCTGAGCGTGCACGACTACCTGTGGCGCTGGGACACGGACTGGTTCTGGTGCTCGAAGAACTTCGGTGCGCAGAACCCGCTGGTGCGCCGCCTGTTCGGCCGCTCGCACCTGAACTCGTGCAGCTACACGCGGCTCATGCGCGCGAACGCCCGCTGGGGCCTCGCGAAGCGGCTGGCCCGCTGGCGCGGCATGCACACCGAGTCGGTGATCCAGGACGTCGACATTCCGATCGCGGCGGCGCCGGCCTTCCTCGACTTCCTGCAGCGGGAGATCGGCATCCTCCCGGTCTGGGTCTGCCCGGTGCACGCGCCGGACCCGGACGCGCACTTCACGCTGTACCCGCTGGCCGCGGGCATGCTCCATGTCAACTTCGGCTTCTGGGACGTGGTCGAGACCCGCGAGGCCCACGAGGCAGGGCATTTCAACCGGCTGATCGAAAAGGAAGTGCTGCGGCTGGGCGGGATCAAGTCGCTCTATTCGGACAGCTTCTTCACGCGCGACGAATTCAACGCCACCTACGGCATGGCGGCCTACGAGGTGCTGAAACGCCGCTACGACCCCGACGGCCGGGCCCCGCACCTGTACGACAAATGCGTGCTGCGGCGCTGACTTGATCGGCATCAAGGTGCCCGCGCGGCACGCGCCCGAAGATTCGCACACCGCCCACATCCCGCGCCGGGCGCCGCGCATCACCGAGCAGGCTGCCCCATGAACTTCAGAACCATCCTCGTTCACCTGGACCGCTCCGACCGCAGCCCGGCGCGCGCCGCGCTGGCGGCGCAGTGGGCCAGGTCCCATGAAAGCCACCTGGTCGGGCTGGTGCCCACGGGCCTGTACGACGGCGTGATTCCGATCGATGCCATTGCCACCGGCATGACCGACTACATCGCCGATGCGGCCAGCCACCTGCGGCTGCGCGCCGAGGCCATCAGCCGGGAATTCAGGGAAGACATCCATGCATCGGGCCAGCTGTCGTACGAGGTTCGCCTCGTCGATGGGACGACGGTCGACGCGGTGATCCGGCACGGCCGCGCGAGCGATCTCGTGGTGCTCGGCCAGGACGACGAATCGGATGCGAAGGACACCACCGTGCACGGCCTGGTGCAGCAGGTGCTGATGGAAGCCGGGCGCCCGCTGCTGATCGTGCCTTGCGCCGGAAACTTCAGCGCCCCCGCGAAGAACGCCGTGGTCACCTGGGACGGTTCGCGCGAGGCCGCGATCGCCATCCACGCGGCCCTGCCGGCGCTGCGGCGCGCATCGCGCGTGACGCTGGTCTCGTATCGGCATCCGGACGAGGAGGACGACGAACAGCGGCTCCTCATGCCGGAGATGATCCAGTTCCTGCTGCGGCACGGCATCCAGGCGAGGGCGGAGCGGGAGGTGACCGAGATCGACATCGCGGATGCGCTGCTGTCGCGCATCTCCGACCTCGGTGCCGACCTGCTCGTAATGGGCGGCTATGGCCATTCGCGGTTTCGCGAACGGGTGCTGGGCGGCGTCACGCGGCAGATCCTCGCGCAGATGACCGTGCCGGTCCTGATGGCGCATTGAGGCGGCCGCGGGCGCCGGGGCCCGGCTGCGCAGCCTGGGGCGTGTCGGCCCTGCCTTGACTCAGGTCAAGGCCGTCGCGGTGTCCCGTGCCAAGCTCGGCCCCAAGCAACCGAAGGAAAACGTCCGTGCGCGACAAGCCGCTCCAGGGCCTGACCGATGCCGAAGCCGCGCAGCGCCTGCGCCGCGACGGCCCGAACGTCCTGCCCTCCGTTTCCCGCAAGGGCTTGCTGCGCATCGCCTGGGGTGCCTTGACGCAGCCCATGTTCGTGCTGCTGCTGGCCGCCGCGGCGCTCTATGCCGTGCTCGGCGACCTGGGCGAAGCCGGCATGCTCGCGGTGTCGGTGCTGCTGGTGGGCGGACTGTCGATCTACCAGGAGCAGCGCACCGAGCGGGTCCTGGAAACGCTGAAGGACTTGTCCAGCCCGCGCTGCACCGTCGTGCGGCAGGGACGCCCCGTTCGGATCGCGAGCCGCGAGCTGGTGCGCGGCGACTGTCTGCTGGTGAACGAAGGCGACCGCCTGTCCGCCGATGCGCGCGTGATCGAGGCCGTCGGGCTGCAGGTCGATGAGTCCTTGCTCACGGGCGAGTCGATGCCGCTCGGCAAGCATCCCGGCGGCGGTGTCGGCGGCGGCGAGGGCCGGGCGGACGCGCTCCTCGCGGGCAGCCTGGTGGTGCGCGGCGACGGCGTGGCCGAGGTGACGGGCACGGGCGCCCACACCGCGCTGGGCGCCATCCACCGGTCCATCGCGCAGCTCGCACCGCGCGCCAGCCGGCTGCAGGCGGAACTGCAGCAACTGGTGCGCCGGGTGGCCTGGCTCGCGGCCCTCACCTGCCTGGCCGCGGCCGCGGTGTTCGCGCTGCGGGAGGGCTCGTGGACCCAGGGCCTGCTGGTCGGCCTGACGCTGGCGATGGCGCTGATCCCCGAGGAGTTCGCCGTCGTCTGGAGCGTGATGCTGGCGCTCGGCGCCTGGCGCCTCGCCAAGTCGAATGTGCTGACTCGCCAGCCCCAGGCCATCGAGGCCCTCGGCACCATCACCGTGCTGTGCGTGGACAAGACCGGCACGCTGACACGCAACCGCATGGCGCTCTCGGCCCTGCACGACGGTGCCGGCGAATGCGCGTTGCACGACGCGGGCGAGCCTGCGGCGCAGCGCTTTCATCGGCTGCTGCAGGCCGCGGTCCGTGCCAGCAACGCGGACGGCGTCGAACCGATGGACCGGGCCGTGCGCGCGGCCGCCGAGGCCGCAGGCCTGCGGCCGGATCCGGCCTGGACGCCCGGTGTTCGCCGGGGGATCCGCGAGGGCTCGCCCTACGTGGTGCATTGGTGGCACGCGTCCGGGGTGCCCGGCCAGGCGGTGGCGGTCAAGGGCGCGGCGGAAGCCGTGCTCGGGCTTTGCGGCGCCGATGCGGCGCTCGCGCAGCGGCTGCGCGAGGCGGCCGACCGCTGGAGCGCCGCCGGACTGCGCGTGCTCGCGGTGGCCGAGGGCCACGCTCCTGCGGCCGGCGACGACGCCGCGCTGCCCGAGGGCCTTCGGCTCGCGCCGCTGGGCCTGCTCGGCTTCATGGATCCCTTGCGCGACGAAGTGCCCGGCGCCGTGCAAGCATGCCGGCGCGCCGGGGTGCGCGTGGTGATGATCACCGGCGATGCCTCCCTCACGGCCCGGTCGATTGCGCGGCAGGCCGGCCTGGTCGATGGCGGCGCGGCGCACGTGATGACCGGCGCGGCGCTCGCCGGCATGGACGATGACGCGCTGCAGGCCTGCGTGCGCGGGGTGCAGGTGTTCGCGCGGGTCGACCCGGCGCAGAAGCTGCGCATCGTGCGGGCCCTGCAGCAGTGCGGCGAGGTCGTCGCGATGACGGGGGACGGCGTCAACGACGCGCCCGCGCTCAAGGCGGCCGACATCGGCGTCGCGATGGGCCAGCGCGGCACGGACGTCGCGCGCGAGGCCGCCTCGCTGGTGCTGACGGACGACAACTTCGCCTCGCTGGTCGACGCCGTGCGCGCCGGCCGGCGCATCTTCACCAACCTGCGCAAGGCCCTGGGCTACCTGTTCGCGGTGCACGTGCCCATTGTCGGCGTGGCGCTGATCCCGGTCGTGCTGGGCGGGCCGGTGCTGCTGCTGCCGCTGCACGTGGTGCTGCTCGAGCTGTTGATCGACCCCGCCTGCTCCCTGGTGTTCGAAGCCGAGCCCGCGCCGGACGACAGCATGGACGTGCCGCCGCGTCGCAAGGAGGACACGCTGTTCTCGCTCGCCTCGGCCGCGCGCGCGCTGGCGCTCGGCGGGCTTGCGTTTGCCGGCGTGGCGCTGGTGCAATGGGCGTGCCGCGAGCGCGGCGCTTCGCCGGAGCTGCTGCGCCTGGCGAGCCTGGGCTCGATCGTGCTCGGCAACCTGTTGCTGCTGCTGTGGTTCCGCGGCGCCGGCTTCGGACGCACGCACGCCAACGCGGTGTTCCATGCGCTGCTGGTGGGCGTCTGCGTGGTCTGGGTCCTGCTGACCGGCGTGCCGGGCATCGGTGCCTGGTTCGGCCTGGCAACCCTGCCGCCGCACTGGGCCCTGTGGGTGGCGCTGCCGGGCTGCTGGGCGGCGTGGCGCCTTTTCGTTCACTCTCAGGGCCGATGAACCGGGAACAAAGACAGATGGACACGACACTGGTGCAGGCACTGCGCGAATCGTTGCAGCGGGAGACCGGCGCGCGCGTCGAGCTGGTCGAGACCCACATCTCGTGGGTGCTGCTGACGGCGACGCTCGCCTACAAGCTCAAGAAGCCGGTGCGCTTTCCCTTCGTCGACTTCGCAAGCATCGCGGCGCGCAAGCATTTCTGCGAGGAAGAGCTGCGCCTCAACCGGCGCTTCGCGCCGTCGCTGTACCTGGATGTGGTGCCGGTGTGCGGCGCGCGCGAGGCACCGCGGCTCGGTGGCGGCGGCGTGCCGATCGACCACGTGGTCCGCATGCGGCGCTTTCCGGAGTCGTCCCTGTTGCGCAACCTGCTGACCGCAGGCCGGTTGGAGCCGGCCTCGCTCGACGCCTTCGCGCGGCGGCTGGCGGCGCTGCAGGGCGCGGCCGAGCGCGTCGTGCCGCCGTCCGCATTCGGCGCCCCGGACGCCATCGTGCGTGCGGCCATCGATGTCGTGAACCAGCTGCTCGTGCAGCGCAGCGACAGCCGTCTCGCGACCCTGGCCGCATGGATCCGCGAACGGGCGCAGGCGCTGCACATGGCCTGGATCGCGCGCCAGCAGGGTGGCGCGGTGCGCGAATGCCATGGCGACCTGCACATGGCCAATGTCGTCCTGGTGGACGGCGAACTCACTGCCTTCGATTGCATCGAGTTCGACCCCATGATGCGCCGGATCGACGTGATGAGCGACATCGCATTCCTCACCATGGACCTGAAGGCCCATGGCCGCCCCGATCTCGCGTTCCGCTTCCTGGATGCGTGGCTGCAGCACAGCGGCGACCATGCGGGCCTGCAGGTGCTCGGCTTCTACGAGGTGTACCGGGCGCTGGTGCGCGCCATGGCTGCGGGCCTGGGGCCGCAGGCCGCGCCGGCTCCGGCCGGCGCATCGAAGCCCGACTACCTGGCCTGCGCCGCGCAGTTGGCGCACAGCCCGCGGGGGCGCGCGCGCCTGCTGATCACGCACGGGTTCTCGGGTTCCGGCAAGTCGACCATCGCCTCGCAGCTGCTGTGCGCCGCGGGCGCGGTGCGCATCCGTTCGGACGTGGAGCGCAAGCGCCTGTTCGGCCTCGATCCACTCGCCCGCTCCGCCGAGCGGGGCCTGGCCATCTACGGTGCGGAGGCCACCCGGCGGACCTTCGAGCGGCTGCGGGCCTGCGCGCGCGATGCACTGCTCGCGGGCTATCCGGTGATCGTGGATGCGGCCTTCCTGCGCGGTGCGGAGCGGCGCAGTTTCCAGGGGCTGGCGGCTGAACTCGACCTGCCTTTCGCGATCCTGGACTGCCGTGCCGGCGAAGCCGTGCTGCGCCGCCGCGTGGCCGGACGCAATGCCTTGGGCATGGATGCGTCGGAGGCCGGCCTCGAGGTGCTGGAGCGCCAGCTCGCGGCGCACGAGCCGCTGGCGCCCGACGAGCGCGCGCTGGCCATCGAGGTCTTCACCGAGGACGCGGTGGATATCGCCTCGCTCGAGGCGCGCTGGCGTGCGCAGACCTGACGCGCGGCGATGCCGCTTCGGCGATCACCTGCCGCCGGCCGGGGTGCTCGCGCAGCGCGATCCGGGCGCCGGCGACCAGGCGGGCCGTTCGGCGCGTCCGGAGTCGACGACGATCAGGTAGCGGCCCGCGCCTTCGACCGGCGTCTGGTCCGTCGGCAGCACCCACATCGGCATGCCTTGTGCCGCAGCTGCGAGGTAGTCGGCATCGAGCACGCCGAAGCGGTCGAGCAGCCGATTCAGGCTGGCCGGGATGCGAATGCAGCCCTTCGACTGCACGCTGCCGAGCCGCGGCTCGAGCAGGTCCGGGTCGGTGGCATGCATCTGCAACCGCATCGTGCCGTCGCCGCCCCGGCCCCACAACCGCCGGGCCTGCTGCCATCCCAGATCGAACACACGCATGCCCTTCGTCCCGTAGCCGCGGATGCCATGTTCGTTGCGGGTGCCTTCGGCGCGGAAGTCGGGGTTGTCGGTCGTGAACTCGAACACGCCGAGCGGGGTCTCGAAGTGGTCGAACTCGCCGCCGCGCCCGGTCGATGCCGCGGTGGCGCCCACGAGGAGCGGCGCGGCGCCGTCGCCCAGCCAGTAGATGAAGATCGCTTGCACGTTCGGGTTCCGGTCGACGAGTGCGACGTATTGCGGCACGGGCGCGACGCCGGCCTGCGCGAGTGCGCCGAGCGCCAGCTCGCCATAGCGCCTGGCTTCGTCGGGCGGTGGTTCGAGCCGATGATCCACCTGTGAGCGGAAGGCGCCGGCCAGGTCGGAGGGGGTAGCGCGGCCCGCGATCGAGGTGCCGGCGCAAAGCATGACAAGGACGACGGCAACGGTTGCAATGAAAGACGCACGGTGAATGGAAGACATCGTGCGCCGGAGTCTGCAGGGCTTCGCGCCTTCCGCCTTGACGTGGCGCAAGGCGAAACACCTGCCGTGCGGCCGTTCGGATCGGTCGCAGTCGCAGGGCGATGCGATGAACTCGATCAGCCGCGGCGAGTCGATCCGCCTACCTGCCGTGCCAACAGGTATCGACGCCGAGGATCGAATAGACCGGGCAGATGCCGACCACTCCTGTCAACAACCCCAGCACCCCCACGTAGCCCCAGGACTCGATGGTCCCGGGCGCGGCAAGCGCGACCAGCAGCATGCCCGACGCGATGCGCAGGGTGCGGTCGAGGATTCCAAGGTTGTTCGACATCCGGTTGTCCCTTTGCTGGAGCGCCACATGGAGCATCCTGCATCTGGAGCACGCGGGCCGCGTTGCGGTGGATCAAGCGGCCGCGTGGAGAGAGCGCTCAGCCGGGCTTGCCGTCCGCCCGGGCCCGCGTCAGCACGGGCCAGTAGCGCACGGCAAACAGGCCGAAGCCCAGGCTCCAGAACGCCGCGGAACAAAGGACCGCGGCGACCGTGTGGGCCGGTGCGGCCAGCGGCACGAGCACCCGGACCAGCGCGGCGAGGAGGACCAGCACGAAGCAGGCGGTGTCGACCTGGTCGGCGCGCAGCACCCGGCCCGTGTGGCCGCGCGATGTGCGCACCATCATGCCGATGATGAGCCCGCCCGCGGCGCCCACGGTCAGCGCACGGGTGGCGAGCGATGCCGGCACCCCGCCGTGCAGCACCGCCAGTGCCCGCAGTGCAAGGTGAACCGGAATCCACGCGTAGGCCACGTGCAGCACGAGCACCAGCGTGTTGGCCGAAGCCTTCCAGGGCCGCCACAGCAGCCAGCGCACCAGATGCGCGAGCGCCGCGGGCAGCGCGATGGCGGCCATGGCGATCGGCGGCAGGCCCGCGGCGTCGGTCAGCAGCAGACCGAGCACCGAGCCCAGCGCGATCTTCTCGGCCAGCGGGTGCCGCGTGGCACCGGCGCCGGAAATGCCGTTGTTGGTGAACATCGGCACCACCCGGCCCGCCATGACGGCCATGATGAACAGCAGCACATCCAGCGCCACCTGGATGCCCAGCCACGCCGGCACCTCGATCACGCCGAGCGCCGACAGGTGAAAGGCGAGCGCGGCGCCCGCGAGCAACAGCAGCAGGCCGACGAAGAAGTAGTTGCGGCGGTTGCGCGCGGCCACCAGCGGGCGCGCCAGCGCCAGCGCGCAGGCCAGCGGAAAGGCCGCGTTGGCCACCGCGGCCGACCAGGCGAAGGGCGTGAGCACGAGCACCCGGCCCACCACCCAGAGCACCGCCAGCGCCGCCAACGGCAGCCCCGTGGGCGTGGGCTGGTCCGACCAGTTGCGGCCCGCGGTGAAGAGGAATCCGACGATCACGGCCAGCGCGAAGCCGAACAGCATCTCGTGCGCATGCCACATCGGCCCCTGCAGGTAGGCGCGCGGCAGCCAGCCGGCGAACTGCATGGCCCACAGCGCGATGGACAGTGCCGCGAAGCCGCTGGCGAGCAGGTAGAAGGGGCGGAAGCCGAGCTGCCACAGCGCAAAGGCCGGAGGCTGGATCGACGGGGGTCGTGCAGGTTCGAGCGGAATGAAGGTTGCCATCATCTGGCCTTTCGGGCGCCCTCGGCGCCATGTTGAATGCGCCACGCGACGGCCGCGCCGGCCACGGTGACGGCAAAGAAGACGATCGCGGCCGCGTTGAGCGAAGCCCCGGCGGCGCGCAGCGGATCGCTGAAGCTTCCCAGCGCGAGCCGCACGACAAGCGACAGGTGCAGCGCCGCCAGCGGCAGGTAGAAGAAGGCGCCGAAGCGCAGCTTGATGCGCGCGATGGCCGGCAGCACGACGGGCGCGTGCCCCATCACCATGCTGATGACGAAGCCCAGCCCCAGCGCGTGCAGCGCGGCGTCGCGCGCGGGCCATCCGAGCGCGGTCGCGGCCCACGCCACGCCCGCGATCCCGAGCCAGGCATAGCCGCCCAGCAGGCAGACCGCCATGTAGCGGCTGATGCCGCGCGTGAACACCGTGCGCCGCGCGACGTCGAACACCGCAAGCCACGCGGCCAGCAGCGCAAGCGCCGCACCGTAGACGAGTCCGCCGGCGCGCGGGGCCGCGCCCGAGCACGCGGCGCCTGCCAGCAGCAGCGCCAGCACGGCATGCAGCGTCACGCTGGCGGCCGGGCGCCGGCGCATGAGCCGCGTCATCTCGAGCCGTTCGGCCGCGATGGTCATGACCAGAAAGGCGAACCACCACGGGAAGACGGCGCTGCCGTCGCGGCCGGCGGCGAACAGAAGGTTGCCCACCACCCACGCGGCCGCGCCGACCGCCAGCAGCAGCGTGTGCGCCGCGCGCTGGCGCCACACGACCAACGCGTTGACCGCCAGGAAGAACACCGCCGCCGCCACGCAGAGCCACGCGCCGGCGGCCTGCGGCCCGAAGGCCAGGCACAGGGCACCGGCGCCCGACGCCAGCGGCGCCACGAATGCCCAGCGATGCTTGACGGCCACGGCGCGCTCGATGCCGATGACGGTGCCCAGGAAGCCGCAGACCATCAATGCGGCGTGCACCAGCAGCACCTGGCCGGTCCAGGTGAAGGAATGCGGGTCCGGCACGGCGACACCGAGCCGCCAGAGCCCGCCCGCCATGCCTGCCACCAGCGACACGCCGGCCAGCGCGCCGAACAGCGCACGCGCCGGAATCCAGCGGCGCGCCGGCGATGTCTTCGTTGGCCGTCCCATGCGGGCGGCGGGGCTTGCAGCGCCTACCATCCCATGAACCGCTTGGCGCCGGGACTCATGCGCTCCGGGCTCCACGGCGGCTCCCACACCAGCTCGACGCGGATCTGCAGCTCGGGCGGGACGACCTTGTCCAGCTCGGCTTCCGCCTCGTCCATGATGAGCTCGATCACCGGGCAGGCCGCAGAGGTCATCGTGATGCGCACGTGCGCCATCGCGGCGTCCACCATGACGCCGTAGACCAGGCCGACATCGACGATGTTCATCGAGATCTCCGGATCGACGACGCGCGACAGCGCCGCGGCCAGCGGCGCGCGCAGATGTTCCGGCCCGTCGTACGGAAAGCGGGCCGCGGCCGGCGCCGTGTCCGCCGGCGAGTTCACGCGCCCTCCCGTTCGGCTTGCGCCATGCCGATGCGGCCTGCCAGGAACACCGTGGCCAGCGCCTCCCGGTTGTGAACGAGGTCGGCCAGCGTGTAGCGCTGCAGCACCGCGTGGAATGCCGCCACGGCTTCGCCCAGCACGCCCTGCAGGCGGCACAGGCCGGTGATGCGGCACGCGCCGCCGCCTTCCCCGAAACATTCCACGATGGCACCGCCCTCGGTGTGGCGCACCACGTCGCCGATGTTGATCGCCTCGGGCGGCTTCGCGAGCGCGAGGCCGCCGCCCTTGCCGCGGATGTTGGCCAGCCACCCCTCCTTGCCCAGGAAGTGCACCACCTTGGTCAGGTGATGCTCGGACACCGCGAAAGCGGTGGCGATCTCGCCGATGGTGGCGCGGCGCTCGGGCTGCGCGGCCAGGTAGATCAGCACGCGCAGGCTGTAGTCGGTGAAGGCGGTGAGCTTCATGGCTGCAATGGCGTCGTGTCACCGTTCGGCCGCGTGGCCCACGTGGCCGGCCTGGAGGGCCGGGCCTTTTCGGCCCTTGCCGCGCACCGATGGCTGCGGCGCGGCTTGCGCCGCCGGACGGCGCAGCAGGCGCAGCGCATAGGCCGCGAGCAGCACCGCGCCCACGGCGAAGACGATGTCGCCCGGCACCCGCATCCACACCAGTGTCTCCATCACGCGGGAATGCACGATCTCGGCCGAGCGCGCGTACCACAGGCCCTGCGTGACGCTGGCCCAGGCCTGGTAGATGCCGGCGGGCAGCAGCGACAGGAACACCATCATCGCGAGGCCGATGTTGAGGCTCCAGAACGCGGGCCTGAGCAGCCGGTCGGCATGCAGCTGGCGGTCGTACAGGCCGCGCAGGCAGAACAGCATCAGCCCGATGCCCAGCATGCCGTAGACGCCGAAGAGCGCGGCATGGCCATGGGCGGCCGTCATGTTGAGCCCCTGCACGTAGTAGAGCGAGGCAGGCGGATTGATCGCGAAGCCGAGCACGCCGGCGCCGATCGTGTTCCAGAAGCCGACGGCCACGAAGCACATGACGATCCACTTGTAGGCGGCGAGCCAGGGCATGGCCTGCGAGCGGCGCCAGGTCTGCAGGGCCTCCAGGCCGATCAGCGTGAGCGGCACCACTTCGAGCGCCGAGAACACGGCGCCCACGGCGATCACCGAGGTCGGCGTGCCGGTGAAGTAGAGGTGGTGCAGCGTGCCGAGGATGCCGCCGAACAGGAACACGATGGTCTCGGCGATGATGGCGCGGTTGGCGCTCTCGGTGCGCACCAGCCCCAGGCGCGTGAAGATCAGCGCGACCACCGCGGTGGCGAACACCTCGAAGAAGCCTTCCACCCAGAGGTGCACCAGCCACCAGCGCCAGTACTCGATCATCGAGTAGTGGGTGTGCTGTCCCCACACCAGCGAGGTCGAATAGAAGCCGCCGATGCAGGTGGCCGACAGGAACACCATCGCGATCAGGCCGCGCGATGCCGACGGCTTGACCAGCGCGGGCCACAGCGCGCGGCCCAGCAGGAAGACCCAGAACAGCAGGCCGACGAACAGCAGCACCTGCCAGAAGCGGCCCATGCTGGTGTATTCGAGGCCCTGGTTGCCCAGCCAGAAGCTGAAGTCGACGCCGCGATGCTGCAGCGTGCCGAGCCAGCCGGTCAGCGTGGAGCCGACCACGATGGCGATCAACGCCCAGAACAGCACGTCCACCCCGAGCTTCTGCAGCCTGGGCTCGCGCCCCGACAGCAGCGGCGCGATGTACAGGCCCGTGGCCAGCCAAGCGGTGGCGATCCAGAAGATGCCGATCTGCGTGTGCACCGTGCGGCTCACCACGTAGGGGAGCAGCTCGGCCAGTGGCAGCCCGAAGAACGACTGCCCCTCGACCGCGTAGTGGGCCGTGATGACGCCCATCGCGATCTGCAGCAGCATCAGCCCGATCACCGCGAAGAAGTACTTGCGCGTGGCCTTCATGGAAGGCGTTGCCACGGCGCCGAGGAGCGGGTCCGCCTTGGGCGGCTGCGCTTCGGCTTCGTGCTTGCGGCTGCCGTGCAGCCACAGCATGGCCGCAATGGCCGCCAGCAGCAGGCAGATGCTCACCATCGACCAGACGGCGGCCGAGCTGGTCATGGTGTTGCCGACCAGCGGCTCGTGCGGCCAGTTGCTGGTGTAGCTCAGGCCCGTTTCCCCGGGGCGGTCGGTGGCGGCGGCCCATGAAGTCCAGAAGAAGAAGGCGGTGAGTGCCTGGCGGTCGGCGCGCTCGGGCAGCGTGCCCGCCGTCATCGCGTACTGGTCGCGCAGCGTGGCGAGCGCGCGGTCGTCGCCGAACAGCGCCTCGTAGTGGGCCGCCACCTCCCGGATCGCCTGCGCGCGGTCGGCCGGGACGGTGATCACGCCGCTGGCGGCGTCGTAGGTGTTGCGCCGCATCTGCTCGACCACGGTGGCCGCGAGCGCGCCGCGGTCCGCCGGGCTCAGCGCATCGAAGTCCTTGCGAAAGGCCTGGGCGTGGCGGTTGCGCAGCGCCACGGCCTCGCGGTGCAGCCAGTCGGCGGACCAGTCGGGCGCGACGTAGCTGCCGTGGCCCCACACGGAGCCCAGCTGCTGCCCGCCGGTCGACAGCCAGACCTGCTGGCCGCGCTGGATCTGCTCGCCGGTGAAGACGACCTCGCCGTCGGAACTGGTGACCGCGCTCGGGATCGGCGGCGCGGTCAGGTAGATCTGCACGCCCAGGTAGCCGAGCGCGCCGAACGACAGCACGAAGATGAAGGCCAGCCAGCGCCACAGCCGGTTGTTGTTGCTCATGATGTTTCCTTCTTCGGAATTCGGATCGATGGTGCTCAGGCGCCGCCGCATCCGCCGCAGCAGCCGCCGCTCGCGTGTGCGTCGAAAGCCGGCACCTTGGTGATGGCCACGCGCCAGACCGAGGGGCCCGCCTCGAGGTAGTTCCATGCGAACCGGTCGGGCCATTGCGACTGGAACTGCGCATACAGCGGCTGGGGATCGTGATCGTTCACCAGTTCGATCGCGTGGCCGACGTCCAGGGCGGCAAAGGTGGAGAAGATGTGCGCGTGGCGAAAGCGCGGCTCGAGCCTGCGGACATCGATCACGGACGAGGAGGAAGCTGCAGATTTCATGGATTTTTCCTGCTGGGAGCGACGAGGCTCGAAAGGTGTATTTCAGATGCACCTATGCTAGGAAGGCGTGTGCGGCGCAGCTTGATCTGCATCAACATCGGGAGCGAAGGCAGCGGCGACGCTCACGGCATGCCTTCTTCCTCATCCTCTCTTTTCGACCAGCTGCTGCAGGCCGCGGCGGCCCAGCCCGAGCCCCAGCGTCTGCTGTTCGTGTTCGCCGAAGCCGATTTGCCCGGCGATGCCGATGCGGCGCAGCGCGCCCGCTTCGAGGCGGGGCAGGGCGGTTCGCTGACGCCCGTGGCCTGCGTTGAAAAAAGCCTGCCGGAACTCAGCACCTTTGCCGCACTGGTGGCCGAATCGCGCCGCGTAAGCCTGCCCTGGCGCGTGATGTTCGCGGCCGGCCTGTCGGGCGCCAACGGCCAGCCGCCCTCGCCCGAACGCATCGACAGCGCGCTCGAGGCCATGGTCGAGGGCGTGCGAAGCGGTGCCTTCGGCGACTATCTCGCGCTCGACACCGAGGGCCGGCCGCTGCGATTCGGCTGAGGTGTCCCCCGGCTACTTTCGAACGCCGCGGCGCGCCGCCAGCCGCTCCTGGATCAGGCGGTCCTTGTCCTGCCACTGGGCCTCGATCCACTTGCGGGTGTGCGCGCGGCGCGCCTTGTCGCCCGACGGATCCGTGCCCAGCAGATGGGGTGGTATGGCGCGCTGGCGGACATCGACCGCCACGGCCCGCACGCCGCCGCACAAGAGCGCCCAGAAGCTCGGCGTCCCCTCGGGGTAGACGATGGTCACGTCGAGCATCGCCTCGAACTGCTCGCCCATCGTGGCCAGCGCCACGCCAAGGCCGCCGGAGCGGGGCTCGAGCAGATGGCGGTAGCTGCTGTTCTGCGCGGCATGCTTGGCCGTAGTGAAGCGCGTGCCCTCGACGAAGTTGATGACGGCTGTCGGCACGCGCCTGAACTTCTCGCAGGAACGCCGGGTGGTCGCAAGGTCGGCGCGACCGGTGCCGCGGCCGCGCTTCATGAACGGAAAGTCGAGCGCCCACCAGGCCAGCCCGATCACCGGCACCCAGATGAGCTCGCGCTTGAGGAAGAACTTGAGGAAGGGAATGCGCCCGTGGAAGACGCGCTGCAGCACCAGGATGTCGACCCAGCTCTGGTGGTTGCTCGACACCAGGTACCAGCCGCGGGGGTCGAGGCCCTCGATGCCCCGGATCTGCCATGGCGCGGGGCACGCGCGTGCGATCCAGGCGTTGTTGACGGCGACCCAGCCGCCGGCCAGCCGGTTCAGTACCCGGTCGCAGCCGGTGCGCACGCGGTCGGCCGGCACCAGCAGCTTGACCAATGCCGGCGGCACCATCAGCGTGAATGCGAGCAGCGTGTTCAGGCCGAGCAGCAGCCCGTTGAGCGCACCGTGCACGGAATGCATCAGTCGCACGGAGGAAGCTGTGGCACGCAGCCCAGTTCGCTGACATAGCGCTCGAGCGCGGGCCGCGCGGGACCGGCCTTCTGGACCGTCACCGAGCCCACGCTGATGAAGCACAGCGGCTCGTCGTGCCGGTCGAGCGCGAACAGGGCGCGCAGTTCGTCCGACTGCAGCGCCTTGCCGGTGGTCAGCGCCGAGCCGTAGCCCAGGGCGGTGGCGGCCAGCAGCATGTTCTGGATGGCGCATCCGGCCGACAGGATGCGCTCGGTGGCCGGGATCTCCTCGTTGCCGGGGCCCATCCGTGCGACCGCGAGCATCAGCAGCGGCGCGCGAAAGGCCTTCTCGCGCGCCTGGCCCTGCTGCGCGGGCGTGGCGGCGGCGTCGCGCTGCAGCAGGGCCTGCGCGAACACTTCGGCGAGCCGCTCGCGCTGCGGCGGCGGAACGATGACGAAGCGCCATGGCACCAGGCCGCCATGGTCCGGGGCCGAGGCGGCGGCGCCGAGGATCTGCTCGAGCTCGGCACCATCGGGCCCCGGCGCACCGAGCCGCTTGGGCAGGACGGTGCGGCGCGCGTGCAGGAGCGCGGCCAGCTGCCGCGCGGTCATGGGCGAATCGGCCGGAACGCCGGCGGCCGGGCTCATCCGCAGCTTCCCAGGTGTCCGCACTGCGTGCAGTAGTCGCAGCCGTCCTTGCGGATCATGGCGTGGGCGCCGCATTCGGGGCACTTGGCCCCCACCATCGGGACAGGGGCGGCCACGGAGGGTGCCGGCGCGTCCGGCGCCGCGCTCGCCTGGCCGCTGCGGCGCGCGATCAGCTGCTGGATCGCATAGGCGATGGCGCCCACTTCGGAGTCGTGCCACATGGGCACCTGGGTGCCGTCGGCCTTCAGGTGGTGGCCCAGGCGCACCGGCCCCCGGTCCCAGGCGACCTTGCGCATGTCGGCCAGCGCGCGTTCGAGAAAGCCGCCGCGCGCGGCGAGCGACAGCAGCCGCATGCTCGCGGTGATCCATTGCTGGGATTCGCCGCTTTGGCCCACCGGCATGAAGAATTCCACGGCCCGCTCGCGGCCGTCGGCCAGCGGCAGGAACGACACCACCAGGTAGAGCGTCTGCCGCCCCTGCTGCGTCCAGTACTCGATCTTCTCGGCGACGGCGTTCAGGGCGCCCTTCGGTCGGCTCTCGATCATCGCGCGCATCGGATCGGCCGCCACGCTGTCGGCGGCGGGACGGGCCTCCGGCGGCGCTGCCGGCGTGAGCTCCAGCACGGATCCCAGGACGCTGTTGGGCCGGTAGGTGGCCAGGCCCTTGAGGCGGGCGGTCCAGGCCTGCAGGTAGAGGCCCTTGAAGTCCTCGTAGGGATAGTCGGCGGGCACGTTCACCGTCTTCGAAATGGCGGTGTCGACGAAGGGCTGCACCGCCTCCATCATGGCCAGGTGGCCGGCCGCGGGCATCGACTGGGCCGAGACGAAGTACGCCGGCAACTGCTCGGTATCCCCGCCCAGGAAGCGGTACAGCCGCCAAGCGTGGTCCTCGACGTCGTACTCGGAGGTGCTGCCGTCGGCCTCGCGCTTCTTGCGCCGGTAGGTCCAGGAGAACGCCGGCTCGATGCCGTTCGAGGCGTTGTCGGCGAACGCCAGGCTCACGGTGCCCGTCGGCGCGATCGAGACCAGGTGGCTGTTGCGGATGCCGTGCATGCGGATCTGTTCCTGCAGCGCCGGGTCCAGGCGGCTGGCGAAGGTGCCTTGCGCCAGGTAGCGCTCCGCGTCGAACAGCGGGAAGGCGCCTTTCTCGCGCGCCAGCGCCACCGAGGCGGCGTAGGCGGCGTCCCGCAGGCAGCGCGCGATGCGCACCGCCATGGCCCGGCCCTCGGGCTGGTCGTAGCGCAGGCACAGCATGGCAAGCGTGTCACCCAGGCCCGTGAAGCCCACGCCGATGCGGCGCTTGGCCATGGCCTCGGCGCGCTGCTGGGGCAGAGGCCAGAAGGTGAGGTCCAGCACGTTGTCGAGCGCCCGCACCTGCAGCGCCGCGGCTTCGCCGAAGCGCGCGAAATCGAAGTGCGCCGCACCGCCGATGCCGAAGGGATGGTCCACGAAGCGCGTCAGCACGATCGGCCCGAGGTCGCAGCATCCGTACGGCGGCAGCGGCTGCTCGCCGCAGGGGTTGGTCGCCTCGATGTGCTCGCAGTAGCGCAGGTTGTTGTCGTTGTTGATGGTGTCGGTGAACAGGATCCCGGGCTCGGCGAAGTCGTAGGTCGAGCGCATCACCAGGTCCCACAGATCCCGCGCCGGCAGGCTGCGGTAGACCCAGCTGCCATCGCTGGCCTGGGCCGCGCCGCGCGCGATCAGTTCGGCGCCCGGCCTGGCGCTGTGCACCAGCGGCCATTCCTCGTCGTTCGCGAGGGCGTGCATGAACTTGTCGGTCACCGCCACCGACACATTGAAGTTGTTCCAGCGCCCGGGGGTGCGCTTGGCCGTGATGAAGTCCAGCACGTCGGGGTGGTCGATGCGCAGCACGCCCATCTGTGCGCCGCGCCGCGCGCCCGCGCTCTCCACCGTGGCGCAGGAGCGGTCGAACACGTCGATGTAGCTGCACGGGCCCGATGCGGTGGAGGCGGTGGTGCGCACCTGCGCGCCGCGCGGCCGGATGCGCGAGAAGTCGTAGCCGACGCCGCCGCCGCGGCGCATGGTTTCGGCGGCTTCGCGCAGCGCCTCGTAGATGCCCGCATAGCCTCCGGCGTCCTGGCCCTGGATGCAGTCGCCCACCGGCTGCACGAAGCAGTTGATCAGCGTGGCCTCCAGCTCGGTGCCGGCGGCGCTCATGATGCGGCCGGCGCCGATCGCGCCGGCGCGCAGGTTGCCGAGAAAGCGCGCTTCCCACTGAGCGCGCTCGCCTTCGGCCTCGACCGAGGCCAGCGCACGCGCCACGCGCGCGAACAGATCCTCGACATCGGCTTCGCCCGGCTTGAGGTATTTTTCCCGCAGCACGTCGCGGCTGATGGGTTGCACGGGCAGTGGTTCCATCCTGGCGTCCTCGCGCTTCATGCCGCGGCTCCCCCCGTCGGGATGGCGGGGCGGATGCCGCCGAGCAGCCATCGCATCAGGTCGCGCACGGGGCGGATCTCGCTGCCGAACGGCAGCGCCCCCGCGCCGCGGAAGAACAGGCCGCGGTCGAGGTGGCCTTCCAGTGCGTGCCCCAGTGTCTTGTCGATGCAGAACTGGCCCCAGCTCGGGGTGCCGTCGCGCAGGCCGCAGTGCGCCAGGCAGTCGAAGCGCATGGTGCAGCTTTCCTTCTTGTGCGCCTTGTGCTGCAGCCGCGGCTCCAGCCGCAGGTACTTGTCGAGCCACGGCGTGCGCACCGCGCGTGCGGGCAGGCCCGCCGTGCTGACGAACTCGACGATGTCGGCGGGCTGGGCGTCGGCCAGCACCTTCTTGAAGGCCGGGTTCGCATCGCATTCGGTGGTCACAGCGAAGGCGGTGCCCAGCTGCACCGCCGAAGCGCCGATGCCCTGCAGGCGCCGGATGTCTTCCAGGCTGCCGATGCCGCCGGCCGCAATGAGGGGAATGCGGCCCTCGATGCCGGCCGTCCTGAAGAACTCGAGCACCTGCGGAATGGCGACGTCGAAGTCGAAGCGCGGGTCCTGCAGGTCGGCGACCTTGGAGGCGCCCAGGTGGCCACCCGCCAGCCGCGGATGCTCGATCACGATGGCGTCGGGCAGGCGCCCCTTCTTCTCCCACTTGCGCACCACCAGCTGCACGCCGCGCGCGTCCGAGAGGATGGGGATGAGCGCCACCTCGGGATGGTCGCGCGCGAGTTCGGGCAGGTCCAGCGGCAGGCCCGCGCCCACCACCAGCGCGTCGATGCCGCAGGCCATGGCATGGCGCAGGTAGGCCTCGTAGGCGGTCAGCGCCTTCATCACGTTCACGGCCACGAGGCCGCGCCCGCCGGAGAGCTCGCGTGCACGCGCGATCTCGCGGCCCAGCGCCTCGAGGTTGGCGGCATCGATGCGCTGCCCGGCGTCCGACTCCGCATTCAGGTGGGCCGTGAGCGCCATCAGGTCGGGATGCAGCCGGCGCAGGTCGACGGCGGAGATCGTGCCCATGCCGCCCAGCCCGGCGACCGTGCCGGCGAGCCCGCCGGCCGACACGCCGACACCCATGCCGCCCTGGATGACGGGGAGGCGTTCGACGCCCTTGAGGCGCCAGTTGCGCAGGCCCGAATCGCGCGAAAGCGCTTGCAGGGCGGTTGCTGTCTCGTCAGAGGATCGATCCATCATGTTCCACATAAGGTTGATAGGGGCCGGTACCGGCGTTGGAGGCGAGCGAGGCCGGCAGGAAGTCGCCCGCCTGTGCGTCGAACACATGAACTTCGCCTTCCTCGATCACGTAGTGCCAGCCATGCAGCGTGAGCGCGTTGCGCTCGACGCGGCTGCGCACCATCGGGTAGTCCATCAGGCGCTCGAGCTGCAGCACGACTGCGCGCTGTTCGCTGCGGCGCAGCGCGGCGGGGCTGGGACGCACCGGCAGCAGGGCCTCGTCGGCCAGCCGCAGCCATGACTTGAGCGCCACCGCTTCGTCCGCCACGCCTTCGTAAGCCGCGCGGATCGCGCCGCAGTGGCTGTGGCCGCACACGACGATGCGCTCGACCTTCAGTTCGAGCAGCGCGAATTCGATCGCGGCCACCGTGCCATGCAACCCGTGCGTTCCGTCGCAGGGCGGCACGAAGGCGCCGACGTTGCGGATGATGAAGAGCTCGCCGGGACCGGTGCCGGTCAGCAGGTAGGGCATCAGCCGCGAATCCGAGCAGCCGATGAAGAGCGTCTTCGGATGCTGGCCTTCGGCGACCAGGTCCTGGAAGCGTTGCTGGTGCCGTGGGAAATAGTCGGACCGGAACCTGCGCAGACGCAAGAGCAGGTCGTCCGGTTCCTGTGCGGTCATTGCACCAGCGGGGAGTCCGCGCCTTCGAGGACCAGGCCGCTCACCTCGGCGCGGCCGGCCAGCAGCTGCATGTACTGGTGCAGGGCCTTGGCGCGCGACTGCTGGGCGAGCTGCACCGCGATGCGCTGGCTCACCTCTTCGAACGATTGCTGGCGCCCGGGGTCGCGCGCGAGCACTTCGACGATGTGGAAGCCGTAGCGGCTGTGGACCAGGCGCGGATGCAGGCCCAGCGCGTCGAGCCGTTCGGTGTTGTGGAACAGCTCGGCCGTGAGCTCGTCGGCGCAATCGTCCGGGCCGATCCAGCCGAGGTCGCCGCCCTCGGCACCGCTCGGGCAGTTCGACAGCGTCTGCGCGAGTTCGGCGAAGCGGGTGGGAGCGGCATCCCTGTGGCGCAGTTCGAGGAGGGCCTGCTCGGCGCGCGCGGCCAGCGCCGCGACGTTGATGCCGTCCGTCACCGCAAACAGGATGTGGCGTGCATGCACGCGGCGGCCGATGGCGAAGTGCGCGCTTCGCGCCGTGTAGTAGCGGCGGCATTCGTCCTCGCTGGCCGCGGGCACCTCGATCTCGTCGTCGAGCATCTGCTGGATCACCGCCTGCTCGCCGATGCCCAGCCGTGGTGCCAGGCGCGCATCCGAAGGCGGCAGCAGCCGGCGTGCGACGGCCTCCTGCCGCAGCAGCTCGGCCCAGGCCAGCTCGCGCAGGCTGTATTCGTCCGGACGTTCGCCCGGCAGGTGCAGGGCGACGCCGTTGATCGCCGCGCATGCGGTCTCGATCGCAGCGGCCTCGGTCGCTGCCGCCTCGACGGCCACCGGGGTTGAAGCCGGCACGGGCGCCGCGGTTTCGCGGCACTGGCAGGCGCCGCCGCCGCATCCGCCGGCGCTCACGATGCCACCCCCGTCGACTTGGCCACGGCCCCGGCCGGCGCCGTCTTCGGCGGCGAATGAGGCGCGGCACTCGGAGCGGCTGCCGAGGCCGGCTTGCGCGGTGCCAGCGCGCGGCGGCTGCGCACCACCTGGTAGGGCCGGAACACGTATCCCACCGTGGCGAAGCCACTCCAGACGTGCACCAGCCGCGTGAACGGGAAGATCAGGAAGATCGACATGCCGAGGAACATGTGGGCCTTGAACACCCAGCTCGCGCTGTCCAGCAGTTCCACCGCGCCGCCGCGGAAGGTGACGATGCGCTGCGCCCATTCGGCCAGCAGCACCATCATGCTGCCGTCCAGATGCCGGGCCGACAGCGGAATGGTGGCCAGGCCCAGCGCCAGCTGCAGCCACAGCAGGACCAGCAGCACGATGTCGCTGGTCTTGGAGTTGAGGCGGATGCGCTCGTCGCCGAGCCGGCGGTGCAGCAGGATCGTGATGCCGATGAAGCCGAGCAGGCCGGCAATGCCGCCCGAGATCATCGCCATCAGCTGCTTGCTGCCGGCACCGATGAAGGGCTCGTACAGGAAGTGCGGCGTCAGCATGCCGACGCTGTGGCCGAAGAACAGGAACAGCACGCCCACGTGGAACAGGTTGCTGCCCCAGCGCAGCTGGCCGGCGCGCAAGAGCTGCGAGGAGTCGCTCTTCCAGGTGTACTGGTCGCGGTCGAACCGGATCAGGCTGCCGATGAAGAAAACGCTCAGGCAGATGTACGGGTAGATGCCGAAGAGGAAATTGTTGAGGGCATTCATACGGGGGCTCCACTGGCGGCGGCCGCTGCCGCCTTGCGAACGATGTGGATGGGCTGCGCATCGCCGGGCCGTGCCTGGCCCTGGGTGCTGCAGCCATCGAAGACGATGGGTTCGGCCCAGCTTTCGTCGAGCGGCTGGTCGTCGGCCACCGCCACCGCTTCGGCCTTGTGGCCGGCCAGCTCGATGACCGCCGCCAGCACGCTCGCATAGGCGCTCTCGCGCTTGCGCAGCGCGCTGAAGATGGACGCAAGGATGTGCGCCATCTCGCCCAGGAACGCACGCGCCACCGCCGGCGGCTGCGTCGAAGCGAACTCGAGCACCACGCACAGGTGGTCGGGCACTTCGTGCGGACCGAGCAGCAGCCCGCATTTCTCGTAGGTCTGGGCCAGGTCGATCATCGCCGGGCCGCGCTCGCGCGAGTCGCCGTGCACATGCTCGAAGAGGTGCAGCGAGGTGCTGCGGCCGCGGTCGAACAGTTCCACGAACTGCGTCTCGGCTTCGATCGGATCGACCGAGACCAGCGCGCGGGCCAGTGCCCGCAACTCCTTGCGGCGCGCCGGCGACAGCGCCGCCTCGGCGTCCATCGCATCGGCCAACTGGGGCATCAGGGCGCGCGCCTGCGCATCGGGATAGCCGAGCAGCAGCGCGAGTGCGCGAAGGGTGTGGCGTTGGGTTTTCATCGTGGCGCTCCCGGCGTCAGACCTTGGCATGGATCGGAATCGTGCGGCGCTTGGCGGCGCCGAACAGGCTGGTCTCGGAGCTGCCGTCGGAGCAGCCGTTGCCGAACGAGAAGCCGCAGCCGCCCTTCATGTCGAAGGTGTTCTCGGCGTACTCGCGGTGCGTCGTGGGGATGACGAAGCGGTCCTCGTAGTTGGCGATGGCCATCACCTGGTACATCTCTTCCACCTGCGCGGCGCTCAGGCCGACCTGCGCCAGCACGGCCGGGTCCGCGAAGTTGTCGACATGCTTGCCGCGCTGGTAGGTGCGCATGGCCAGCATGCGCTCGAGCGCACGGATGACCGGCTCGGTGGCGCCCGCGGTCAGCAGGTTGGCCAGGTACTGCACCGGGATGCGCATCTGCGTGACGTCGGGAATCGCGCCCTTGGCGCCCACATGCCCGGCGTTGGCGGCCGCCGTGATCGGCGACAGCGGCGGCACGTACCAGACCATCGGCAGCGTGCGGTACTCGGGGTGCAGCGGCAGCGCCACCTTCCACTCCATCGCCATCTTGTAGACCGGGCTGTTCCGGGCGCCTTCGAGCCAGGCCTCGGGGATGCCGTCGCGCCGGGCCTGCGCGATCACTTCCGGATCGTGCGGGTCGAGGAAGATGCCGAGCTGGGCCTCGTAGAGGTCCTTCTCGTCCGGCACGCTGGCCGCTTCCTGGATGCGGTCGGCGTCGTACAGCACCACGCCGAGGTAGCGGATGCGCCCGACGCAGGTTTCCGAGCAGACGGTGGGCTGGCCGGCCTCGATGCGCGGATAGCAGAAGATGCACTTCTCGGCCTTGCCGCTTTGCCAGTTGTAGTAGATCTTCTTGTAGGGGCAGCCCGAGACGCACATGCGCCAGCCGCGGCACTTGTCCTGGTCGATCAGCACGATGCCGTCTTCCTCGCGCTTGTAGATCGAGCCCGAGGGGCAGGAGGCCACGCACGCCGGGTTCAGGCAGTGCTCGCACAGCCTGGGCAGGTACATCATGAAGGTGTTCTCGAACTGGCCGACCATCTCCTTCTGCACGGCGTCGAAGCTGTCGAGGTTGGCGTCCTTGCTGCGCTTGGCGAACTCGCCGCCGAGGATTTCTTCCCAGTTCGGGCCCCACTCGATCTTCTCCATGCGCTTGCCGGTGATCAGGCTGCGCGGGCGCGCCGTCGGCGGCGCCTTCATGGTGGGCGCCGACTGCAGGTGCTCGTAGTCGAAGGTGAAGGGCTCGTAGTAGTCGTCGATCTGCGGCAGGTTGGGGTTGGAGAAGATGCGCATGAGCAAACTCCACTTGCCGCCCTGGCGCGGCTCGATCGAGCCGTCCGGCTTGCGCACCCAGCCTCCCTGCCACTTGCCCTGGTTCTCCCATTCCTTGGGGTAGCCGATGCCGGGCTTGGTCTCGACGTTGTTGAACCAGGCGTACTCGACGCCGGGCCGGCTGGTCCAGACGTTCTTGCAGGTGACCGAGCAGGTGTGGCAGCCGATGCACTTGTCCAGGTTCAGGACCATGCCGATTTGCGCGCGTATTTTCATCGTGGGTACCTCGTTCAAGCCGCCGCCGCGGCGGGCACGGTGGCCACGTCCGCAGGCGTGTCGAGCCAGTCGACCTTGTTCATCTTGCGCACCACCACGAACTCGTCGCGGTTGGTGCCGATGGTTCCGTAGTAGTTGAAGCCGTAGCTGAATTGCGCGTAGCCGCCGATCATGTGGGTGGGCTTCAGCACGATGCGGGTCACCGAGTTGTGGATGCCGCCGCGCGTACCGGTGATCTCGGAGCCCGGCGTGTTGATGATCTTCTCCTGCGCGTGGTACATCATCACCATGCCCGGATTGACGCGCTGGCTCACCACCGCGCGCGCCGCAATGGCGCCGTTGATGTTGAACAGCTCGACCCAGTCGTTGTCGACGATGCCGGCGCTCTTCGCGTCGTCCTCCGACAGCCACACCACCGGGCCGCCGCGGTTCAGCGTGAGCATCAGCAGGTTGTCGGTGTACGTGGAGTGGATGCCCCACTTCTGGTGCGGCGTGATGAAGTTGAGCTGGATCTCCTTGTTGCCGTTGCTGCGGATGTTGTGGATGTCCTTGGTGGTCTTCAGGTCGACCGGCGGGCGGTAGACCGCCAGGCCTTCGCCGAAGGCGCGCATCCACGGATGGTCCAGGTAGAACTGCTGGCGGCCCGTCAGGGTGCGCCATGGGATCAGCTCGTGGACGTTGGTGTAGCCCGCGTTGTAGGAGACCTTCTCGCTCTCGATGCCGCTCCAGGTGGGCGAGGAGATGATCTTGCGCGGCTGCGCCTGGATGTCGCGGAAGCGGATCTTCTCGTCCTCGCGGTAGATCGCCAGGTGCGTGTGGTCGCGCCCGGTCTGCTTGCCCAGCGCCTCCCACGCCTTCACGGCCACGTGGCCGTTGGTTTCGGGCGCCAGCTGCAGCACGACCTCGCAGGCGTCGATGTCGGTGTCGATGCTCGGCATGCCCTGCGTGGCGCCGGCATCGGTGACGCGGCCGTTGAGGTTGCCGAGTTCGTCGACCTCGACGTCCGTGTTCCAGCCGATGCCCTTGCCGCCGTTGCCCATCTTCTTGAGCAGCGGGCCCAGCGCGGTGAAGCGCTTGTAGAGGTTCGGATAGTCGCGCTCCACGACCGCAATCTGCGGCGCGGTCTTGCCGGGGATGAGCTCGCACTCGCCGCGCTTCCAGTCGGCCACGCCGAAGGGCTGCGCGAGCTCGGCGGGCGAATCGTGCATCAGCGGCGTGAGCACCACTTCCTTCTCGACGCCCAGATGGCCCGGGCACAGGGCGCTGAAGGTGCGTGCGAAGCCCTTGTAGATTTCCCAGTCGCTGCGCGCCTGCCATGCCGGATCGACCGCGGTCGACAGCGGATGGATGAAGGGGTGCATGTCGCTGGTGTTGAGGTCGTTCTTCTCGTACCAGGTGGCGGTCGGCAGCACGATGTCCGAGTAGAGGCAGGTCGTGCTCATGCGGAAGTCGAGCGTCACCAGCAGGTCGAGCTTGCCTTCGGGCGCCTTGTCGTGCCAGACCACTTCGGTCGGCTTGGCGTCGTCGGGCCCGAGGTCCTTGCCCTGCACGCCGTGCGTGGTGCCCAGCAGGTGCTTGAGGAAGTATTCATGCCCCTTGCCCGAGGAGCCCAGGATGTTGGAACGCCACACGAACATGTTGCGCGGCCAGTTCGACGGGTGGTCCGGGTCTTCGCAGCTCATGCGCAGCGTGCCGTCCTTCAATGCCTTCGCCGCGTAGGCCGCGCCGTCGATGCCGGCGGCCTGCGCGTCGCGCGCCACCTGCAGCGGGTTGGTCTGCAGCTGCGGCGCCGACGGCAGCCAGCCCATGCGCTCGGCGCGCACGTTGTAGTCGATCATCGTGCCCGCGAACGCGGCCTTGTCGGCCAATGGAGACAGCACTTCCTCCATGCCGAGCTTCTCGTAGCGCCACTGGTCGGTGTGGGCGTAGAAGAAGCTCGTCGAGTTCATCTGCCGCGGCGGACGGATCCAGTCGAGCGCGAAGGCCAGCGGGGTCCAGCCGGTCTGCGGGCGCAGCTTTTCCTGGCCCACGTAATGGGCCCAGCCGCCGCCGCTCTGGCCGATGCAGCCGCACATCATCAGGATGTTGATGACGCCGCGGTAGTTCATGTCGCTGTGGTACCAGTGGTTCATGGCCGCGCCGATGATCACCATCGACTTGCCGTGCGTCTTCTCGGCGTTGGCCGCGAACTCGCGCGCCACGGTGATGACCTGGTCGCGCGGCACGCCGGTGATCTTTTCCTGCCACGCCGGGGTGTAGGGCGCGTCGTCGTCGTAGCCGGCGGCCGCCATCTCGCCCGGCAGGCCGCGTGCCACGCCGTAGTTGGCGGCCTGCAGGTCGAACACCGTGGCGACCAGCGCGCTCTGGCCTTCCGCGCCAAGCGCAATGCGCTGGACCGGGACCGTGCGCACCAGCACGTCGCTCTGCGCGTTGTTCGGGAAGTGCGCGCTCTCGATGCCGCCGAAGTAGGGAAATCCGATCTGCGCCGTCTGCGTTGCCGTGCTTGCACCGTCGAGCAGCGACAGCGTGAGCTTCACGTCGCCGCCGTGCTCCGCCTCCTTGGCCTCGAGGTTCCACTGCCCGGCATCGGCGCGGCCGTCCGCGCCCCAGCGAAAGCCGATGGCGCCCTGCGGCACCACCACGCGGCCGTCCTCGGCCAGCGCGACGGTCTTCCATTCGGGATTGTTCGGCTGCCCGAGCCGGTCGTCGAAGTCCGAGGCCCGCAGGTAGCGGTCGGGCACCATCACCTTTTCGCCCGAGGGCAGGGTGTGTTCCTTGAGCATGACCAGCATCGGCAGGTCGGTGTAGCGGCGCGCGTAGTCGTCGAAGTACGCGGTGCGCTTGTCGAAGTAGAACTCCTTGAGGATCACGTGGCCCATGGCCATCGCGACCGCGGCATCGGTGCCCTGCTTCGGATGCATCCACAGGTCCGACAGCTTGGCGACTTCGGAGTAGTCGGGCGTGATCGCGATCGTCTTGGCGCCCTTGTAGCGCACCTCGGTGAAGAAGTGCGCGTCCGGCGTGCGCGTCTGCGGCACGTTGGAGCCCCAGGCGATGATGTAGCTCGAGTTGTACCAGTCGGCCGATTCCGGCACGTCGGTCTGCTCGCCCCACACCTGCGGGCTGGCCGGCGGCAGGTCGCAGTACCAGTCGTAGAAGCTCATGCACACGCCGCCTATCAGGCTCAGGTAGCGGCTGCCCGCGGCGTAGCTCACCATCGACATGGCGGGAATCGGCGAGAAGCCGATGATGCGGTCCGGTCCGTAGCGGCGGATCGTGTGGATGTTGCTGGCCGCGACGATCTCGTTGACCTCGTCCCAGCCCGAGCGCGCGAAGCCGCCGAGGCCGCGCACGCTCTGGTAGCTGTGGCGCGTGGCCTCGTCCTGCACGATGGAAGCCCAGGCCTCGACGGGCGCCAGCGTCTTGCGCGCTTCGCGCCAGGCCTTGAGCAGCGTGCCGCGGACCATCGGGTACTTGACGCGGTTGGCGCTGTACAAATACCAGCTGTAGCTGGCGCCGCGGGCGCAGCCGCGCGGCTCGTGGTTGGGCATGTCCCAGCGGGTGCGCGGATAGTCGGTCTGCTGCGTTTCCCAGGTGACGATGCCGCCCTTGACGTAGATCTTCCACGAGCAGGAGCCTGTGCAGTTCACGCCGTGCGTGCTGCGAACGATCTTGTCGTGCGCCCAGCGCGTGCGGTAGGCGTCCTCCCAGGTACGGTCTTCGCCGGTGACCTGGCCGTGGCCATCGGCGAAGGATTCGCGCGCCTGCGCGAAGTAGGTCAGGCGGTCGAGAAAGTGGCTCATCGTTTGTCTTTCGTTGAATCGATTGGCTGGCTCATGGGTTCTTCACGTAGGCGCCGCGGCGCAGGTAGAACCACCAGTTGAGAACGAGGCACAGCGCGTAGAACACGGCAAAGCCGTACATCGCGTACTGGGGCGTGCCGGCCTTGATCTGGGCGCCGATGACCACCGGCGCGATGAATGCGCCGTAGGCGGCGATGGCAGAGGTCCAGCCCAGCACCGGGCCGGCCTTGGCGCGGTCGAAGATCACGCCGATGGTGCGGAAGGTGGAGCCGTTGCCGATGCCGCTGGCTGCGAACAGCAGCACGAACAACAGCATGAAGGGCAGGAAATACTGTTCCGGCTGCGGCGAGCTGTAGGCCAGCAGCATCACGTAGCCCACGGCGGCCGAGGCCACCACCATCACCGCCGAGATCACTTGCGTGACGATCGAGCCGCCCACCTTGTCCGAGATCCAGCCGCCCACCGGGCGGATCAGCGCGCCGACGAAGGGACCGATCCAGGCGTAGGTGAAGGCCGAAGGCGCGTTCGGGTTCTTCAGCGTGTGCTGCAGCACGCCGGCCGCGTCGGGCACGTGGCTGATGCCGAAGATCACCGCGATCGACAGCGGCAGCGCCATCGAGAAGCCGATGAAGGAGCCGAAGGTCACGATGTACAACGCCGTCATCGACCACGTGTGCTTGTCGCGGAAGATCTCGAACTGCTTGGCGATGTTTTCCTTCATCGTGCCGAACGCGGCGAGCTTCATGGTGAACAGCGTGACCACGATGATCAGCGGCATGGCCACCCACATGTTGAGCAGGCCCAGGCCCGTGGGCGCCGGCAGGTACAGGTACAGGCCCGCGATCGCCGGGGCGAACGACAGCGTGTAGAGCCAAGTGATCTTCATGAAGGCCCGGATCGCGCCGCCGGTATCGGGTGAGACGGTGTTCAGGTTGTTCATGCCGAACCAGCACAGGACCGACAGCGGCACCAGCGACAGCACCCAGGCGAAGCCCGCGTTCTGGATCCAGGTGGGCGTGCCGGCCGTGATCTTGCCCAGGATCCAGCCGCTGTCCTTGAGCAGCGTCATGGGCTCGCCGCCGATGCTGCCCAGCAGGCCCACGGTCATCACCAGCGGGATGACGATCTGCATGGTGGTGACGCCGAAGTTGCCGATGCCGGCGTTCAGGCCCAGCGCGGTGCCCTGCAGGCGCTTGGGAAAGAAGGTGCTGATGTTGGACATGGAGCTGGCGAAGTTGCCGCCGCCCACGCCCGACCACAGCGCCATGAGCTGGAACACCCACAGCGGCCACTCCTTGTGCTGCAGCGCGATGCCGGTGCCGATGGCCGGCGCGAGCAGCATCGCCGTGGTCAAAAAGATGGTGTTGCGCCCGCCCGCCAGGCGGATCAGGAACGCGGCCGGGATGCGCATGGTGGCACCGGCCAGGCCCGCGATGGCGGTGAGCGTGAACAGTTCGGCCTGGGTGAAGGGGAAGCCCAGGTTGTTCATCTGCACGGTGATGATTCCCCACATGCCCCAGACCGCGAAGGCGCACAGAAGGGCAGGCACCGACAGCCACAGGTTGCGCCATGCCACGTGCCGGCCGGTGCTTTCCCAGAACTGTTCGTCCTCGGGACGCCAGTCGGCGATGTCGGCGCGGCCGCCGGTCGTGCCCGGGGGAACGACGATGGTGCTGGTGCTCATGATTTGGTTTCCAGGTTGAGATTCGAGGTCCGTGCGCGCACGCCGCCCATGACCTGGGTGGCGCGCACTTCGGTCCAGTACATCCAGATGAGGGAGACCCAGACGACGCCGTACATCAGCATGAAGGCGCTGGAGCGGATGCCGGTGAGGTCCATCAGCGCGCCGAACATGACGGGCAGCACGAAGCCGCCCAGGCCGCCGGCAAGCCCCACCACGCCGCTGATCGCGCCGATGTTGGCGGGATAGTCGTCGCTGATGTACTTGAAGACGCTGGCCTTGCCGAAGGCCATGGCAATGCCCAGCACGAACATCAGCGCGGTGAAGCTGTAGACGTTCAGCCCGATGTGGAAGGTGCGCGGTCCGTTCACCGTGAGCAGCGTGAGATCGGTCTGCGGATAGCTCAGCAGGAACAGGCAGATCCAGCACACCCACATCACCCACCAGGTGACGCTGTGCGCGCCGAACCTGTCCGACAGCCAGCCGCCGACGGCGCGCAGCACGCCGCCCGGCAGCGAGAAGCAGGCGGCCAGCAGCGCGGCGATGCGGATGTCCAGGCCGTATTCGCCGACGTAGTACTGCACCATCCACAGCGAGATGGCGACATAGCCGCCGAACACGATGCTGTAGTACTGGCAGTAGCGCAGCACCCGCGGGTCCTTCAGCGCCTTGAGTTGCTCGGAAAAACCGACGCTCTTGCCCACCAGATGCGCGGGGTCGCTGGCGCTCAGCATCCAGAACAGGACGGTGGTGCCCAGCATGATCGCCGCGTAGACCTGCGGCACCACGGCCCAGCCGAAGGCCACCACGATGGCCGGCGCCACGAACTTGTTGACGGCCGCGCCCGAGTTGCCGGCGCCGTAGATGCCCATCGCGAAGCCTTGCCGGCTGCGCGGAAACCAGCGCGCCACGTACGGCGTGCCGACCGAGAAGGAGCCGCCCGCGAGGCCGACGAACATGCCCAGCACGATGAAGTGCCAGTACTGCGTGGCGTAGGACATCAGCCAGATGGCCGGCACGGTGCAGGCCATGAGCAGCGTCATGACGATGCGCCCGCCGAAGCGGTCGGTCCAGATGCCGAGCGGCACGCGCACCAGCGAGCCCGTGAGCACCGGCATCGCGGTCAGCAGGCCGAACTCGGTCGCGTTGAGGTTGAGCGCCTTGCGGATCGGGATGCCGATCACGCCGAACATCATCCAGACCATGAAGCAGACGGTGAACGCCAGCGTGCTCACTGCCAGCACGCGCCAGGCTTTCGCAGGCACGGCCTGGCGTACCGACGGGGGCGAAAAATCTTGGCTGGATGCGGTGGCGCGCTGCTGCACGATGGGACTCCTGGAAGGTTGCCCGGAGCTTAGAAGCGGGCTTTCCGGGCGGCTTGATCCACATCAAGCGCCGCGGCGGCGTGCAGGACCTTGTTCTGGCGCAAGGCCGGCAGCGCCGCGCGGGCCCACACTGGGAACCATATGGATCAAAGCCCGCACATCCAGGCCGCACGGCGATATCCGCTGCTGGACGATGCGCAGGGATTCGGCACGGCCATCCTGCTGGTCGGGCTCGGGTTGGCCATGCTTCGCAGCGCCCATCTGCTGACGGGCGGCCTTCCCGGCCTGGCGTTCCTGCTGAACTACGCCTCGGGGTGGTCCCTGGGGTGGACCCTGCTCATCGTGAACCTGCCTTTCATCGCGCTCGGCTGGCGCGCCTTCGGGCTGCGGTTCACCTGGAAGACCCTGCTTGTCGTTGCCGGGCTGTCGCTCAGCGTCGAGGGCATCGGAAAGGCGCTCGGCGTGCACCCGGCACATCCGCTGTTCGCGGCCGTCGCCGGCGGCCTGCTGATCGGCATCGGCCTGCTCGTGCTGTTCCGCCACGGCGCCAGCCTCGGCGGCTTCGGCGTGCTGGCGCTGTTCCTGCAGCGCCGCTACGGCTGGAGCGCAGGCGCCGTGCAGATGGCATGCGACGCGGCAATCGTTGCATCGGCCTTCGCCCTCGTCGAACCGGTCCGGGTCGGCTGGTCGATCGTCTCGGCCGTGATGGTGAACCTGGTCCTGATGTGGAACCACCGGCCGGGTGCCCCATCGTTGCGCGAGTTCAAGGAACCTGACGCCGGCCCCCGATAGGCTCGCGACCCGGCTCTTTCTTCAGAGGAAATCGCATGGCTGTGCTGGACCGATCCGATGCAATGCCGCTGGGCCTGCCTTTCATGGACCGGGCCCGCGAGCGATTCGCCTGGCGCCTGGCGCGCGTGGACGAGGCGGCAGACGCCGCGCTGCCGGGCGCCTGGCGCGAGCTGCTCGCGTATGCGGCGGAGCACTTCGCGTGCGAAGACATCTGGATGCGGGCCTCCGGCTTCGCGTGGCGCAAGGACCACGCGGCCCAGCATCGCGTGGTGCTGGAGGTGATGCGCGAAGGCGCGGTGCACGCCACCGAGGGGCGGCTTGCACAGGTTCGGGAAATGGCGTGCCAGTTGCGGGACTGGTACGAACGGCATGTCCGCACCATGGATGCACCGCTGGCGCGCCATCTGCGCACGCAGCGGTCCGGCCGCAAGAGCGCTGGTGCCCAGCCGCGCGTTGACTTTGCGGCGCGGCCACCGCTGCGGCGCGCCGGACAGCACGCTTTGCCGCGCTGAACCCTAGGCCGCGGCCCCGGGCAGTTGCAGCCCACCCCGGCCCGTGAGCCGCGCGGTGATCGCCGCCTTCAGCGGCGGCAGATGCTGCGCGCCCCGAAGCAGCAGTTGCCGCACGAGGCGCTGCGGTGCCCCGGTGCTGGCATAGAGTCTCGCGACCGCATTCGTGCCGTGGTAGATCGGCGCCGCATCCCGGCGGTGTGCGCGCTCGTAGCCCGCCAGCACCTCGGCGGCACCGATGTCCCGCTGGGCCGCGCGGGCTTCGCAGAGCGCGTGGACGAGCGAGGCAATGCTCTGCAGACCGAGGTTGTAGCCATGGGCCGTGACGGGGTGCATGCCGACGGCGGCATCGCCGACCAGCGCGCTGCGTTGGCCCACGAAGCGCCGGGCATAGGCGGCAACGAGGGGATAGGGAAAGCGCTTGCCGAGCAGCTGCATCCGTCCCAGGCGACTGCGGAACTGGCGTTCGACGAGCGCCGCGAATTCGCTTTCGGACAATTGCATCAGCCGCTCGGCGGCCGCGGTGTCGGCGGTCACCACGACCGACGAGACATTGCCCACGGCGGGCAGCACCGCGAGCGTGCGCTCGTAGCCGAAGCACTCGTAGGCCACGTCGTGATGCGGCAGCTCGTGCTGCATCCGGCAGACGATCATGACGCGGCCGAAATCGTGCATGTCGGCCGCGATGCCGAGCTGCTTGCGCGACCAGGAGAAGCGGCTGTCGGCCGCGACGAGCAGCCGGCCCTGCAGCTGCTGCGGCAGGCCCGGCGAGGTCTGGACATCCAGCTGCACGTGGCCGGGCTCGGTGGCGACGCGAAGCACCTGCGCACGATCGAGCAGCCGCAGCGCCGGGCGTTCCATGGCGGCTGCAAAGCTGGCGCGGCGCAGCGCATGGTTCGGCACGATCCAGCCCAGCACTTCGGTGTCGCGGCCGCGCGGCGAGAAGCTGAGCGCGCAGTCCTGCCGGTCGCCGTCGATGACGCGCGCTTCGCGGATGCATCCGATTTCCTCGGGCCGCAGGCGCTGCCACAGGCCCAGGGCGCGCAAGGTGGCCACGCTGGCGTGGGTCAGCGCGATGTCCCGGCCGTCCTCGTCCGGGGCCGCCAGCGCCTCGCGCGGCTGCGCGTCCAGCACGGTGGCGGTGAAGCCGGCGTCGGCCAGGGCAATGCCCAGGGCCAGCCCGGCCGGTCCTGCACCGACGATGAGTGCGTCAAGATCTTGCGGCATGAGTTTCCTGTGAAGATGAGAAGGGGGCGCTCAGCGATTCGGCGGGTACACCGGCAGCGCGGCGCCTGCGAAGGCCTCGAGCACCGAGCCGACGTTGCCGTGGTCCTGCAGCGCGCCGACGATCATGCGGAACAGCGGCTTGTAGGCTTCGTCGGCTTCGTGGCCCGCGAGCGGATCGCGGTTCGTAAGGAATGCGGCATCGAGTTCGGCCCATTCGCCGGCGTCGAGCACCGACTCGGCGAGCGGCAGGATCTCGGTTTCCTCGACGCGCATGTGGGCCAGGTAGAAGTCGGCGTAGTGCCGCATCAGCTGTTCGAATTTGTCGCGCCGCATCTCGCACTGGACGGTCCCGCTCATCGTGCGGAATCCCAGCAGCGCGTGTTCGAGTTCGCGGATGGCGCGCTCGCCGTGCGCGTGGTCGCGGTCGAGCTGGTCGAGCACCGCATCGGTCTGCACGCTGCGTCCGCGCAGCTTCGGAAACAGCAGCCGGCTCTCCTTGGGATGGTGCAGCTTCTCGGGGAATTCGTCGACGTAGAACAGCATGGCCTGCAGGGCGTCGAAGTCGGGCAGGGTGCCGTGGCGCCGGTGCCCGTGCAGGAGCAGCGTGATCGAGCGCAGCATGGCCGAGAGGGCGCGGTGCTCATGGCGGATGATGTTCAGGCTGTCGTGGGTCATGGCGCACTCCTGCAGCTGGGTTCGCTCTCATCAGGCTGTCAGCAACGCGCCGCTGCCGTCGAGCACGCGCACCTCGACCGGAATGGCGGTGCGCACGCTTTGGGTAACGACGCAGAAGTCCTCGAACTGGGCCAGCGCCCGGTCGAGCTGCCTGAGCGTGGATGCCGCCACGCCCAGGTGGATGGCGACCTGGATGCCTGCGACGCGCAGGCGGCCCTGGGGGTTGCGCGCCAGCGCGGCATCGGCCTGCGTTCGCATGGGGACCGCATCGTTCCTGAATTTCCGCAGCGAGAACTGCAGGCTGGACGACAGGCAGTTGGCCACCGCCGCCACCAGCAGTTGCTCCGAGTCGGGGCCGGCGCCGGTTCCGAGCGGCGGCTTCACGTCGGTCAGGAGCGCGGCGCCGCCGGACGGCCCGAAATCGACGGCGAACCGGTACGCTTCGCGCCAAGTCAGCGTGAGAGCGGTCGATTCGTCCATCATCGACGGCGCAGCATCCGCTGCGCCGGCCCGGTTCGTTCAGCGGACTGCGAGTTTTTCATGGCGAGGCCAGTGTCAAGCCCGTGCCGGCACACGGCCTTGACATGGCGCAAGGATCGCTCAATGCGACCGCGGGCCTCCCGAAGGCCCCGCTACGCCTTGTCGGCCCGGATCGACACGCTCCGGACGCCGAACTTCTTCGTCGCGCCCTGGGCGTTGTCAGAGAGGAAGCGGTATTGGTCGTTGACCTGCTCCTCGGCGATGCGCAGGCCGGCGTCCTCGATCGCCTGCCGGTAGCGCCCGATCTGCCACGCGCCGCCGATGCAGGCCGCCCACAGCGTGGTGTTGCAGCTGATGCTCTCGGGCAGCAGCACCTCCGTGACGATGTCGGCGATCGCCAGCCGGCCGCCCGGGCGCAGCAGGCGGGCGATCTCGCGGAAGACCTGGGGCTTGTCGACGGCGAGATTGATCACGCCGTTGCTGATGACCACGTCGAAGCTGCCGTCCTCGAACGGTGCGGCGTCGATGTAGCCCTTGACATAGGTGACATTGCGAAAGCCGTCGCGCTGGCGCAGCGACTCCGCCTTGGCGCGCTGCGAATCGGTCATGTCCAGGCCGACCACGGTGCCGGTCGGGCCCGTGATCAGGCTGGCGATGAAGGTGTCCATGCCCGAGCCGCTGCCGAGGTCGAGCACGCGCGCCCCTTCCATGTCGCCCAGCAGGTGGAAGTAGTAGCCGACGCCGGCGAAGGACTGGATGGCTTCGGCCGGGATGCGGTCCAGGTCGCGCGGCCGGTAGCCCAGCCGCTCGGCCAGGGCGCGTCCCATCTCGAAATGGAATTCGCCGTGGGGGTTGTCCGCGACCTCGCGGTACATCGCCTGGACCTTGCCTTCCAGTTCGGCCCGATCGACTGGGGCAGACATGGCGCCGCTCCTCGGGTCAGAAGCTCAGGGTGGCCGCGCCGCGCAGCAGCCGCTCGTGGATCACGCTGGAGCCGGCGATGGTCACGCCCTCGACGAAGTCCGCCTGCTCATAGCCGCGGGACTTGACGCACGGCGTGCAGGCGTAGAGCGCACCGCCGCGGGCCACGAAGTCGCGCATCAGCTCCGCCAGCGGATCCAGCGGCCGAACGTGCGTCGTGTCGGCGGCCTTTTTGCGCACCACGTCGACGCCGGCGCTGGTGAGGAAGATGGCCACCTTCAGCCCGGCCGTGATGCCGCCGTTGGCGATGGTGAAGCCCACCGACGACAACTCGTGGTCGATGCCATGAGTGATGACCACGACCAGTTCTCTGCTTTCTTCAGCCATTTCGTTCTCCTTGGGTTGGTATGGGGCCTTCTGCTATCGCGAAAGCCATGCCAGCGCGAACGCGCGCGGTTTTCCCAGGGAAACAGGGCGGCGCGCCGCCGCGGCGGCGGCGAGGCCCATGCACGGGAAGGCATGGCGCATGTCCTTTCGGATATGGCGAACCCGCTGGCGCCGCCCCGCCGTAGTGGCTAGACTTTTGCCGGAGGTTCCCCATGGACACAGACCGCGAACTGCAGTTCGGCCCCGGCATGCGGGTGCAGCGTCTGACCGAGGCCGGTTTCATGGTGGCGGCCATCTTCACGCAGGACCTGCGCTTCGCCTGCGTCACCTTCGTGCTGACCTTCCTGCAGATGCTGTCTCCGCGCTGGGTGCCCGTGGCGCGCCTGGTGGCACAGCTCGTGCGTTTCCGTGGCGAGCACCGCATCGGCGATCTCTACTTCGACCTGGGCGGGACGCGCGGCGCCTGCGCGCTCTCGGTCGTGGTGCAGGCCGCCGGGATCGGACTTGCAGGAGCGGGCTGGCCGACCGTCGGGTTCGCCGTGCTGGCCGTGCCCACCGCCTCGTTCCTGATCGCGCCGACGCTGGGCTTCTGTGCGGGCTGCTGGTTCTATGTGCTGGGACGCGACTGGCTGGTCCGCCGGGGCTGGCTGAAGGGAGGCTCCAATGGGTTCACCGACTTCACCATCGACGGCGAAAGCCCCAGCCATCAACGAGAACTGCGTCCTTAGGCGCAACGTGCAGACGCAGCCCTACGGGCGCTGCAGCGTGTGCACGCTGCAGCTGAGGCAGTGCCACGCGTGGCAGTCCAACGGCTGGAGCTTCGCGCTGGTGGTGCTGGTCCTGTCGCTGGTGCTGGTGCCCTCCGGCTGGCCGCAGAAGCTGCTGGCGGCGATGGTGCTGGGGGTGGTCGTCTGGCAGGGCCTGGCCAACCACAAGCGCACCGACGACCTGATCCACGGGCAGCACCGGCTGATGGTCCTGACCCAGGAACTGCGCGGCAAGCAGTTGCTGATCGAACAGCAGAACGACAGCCTGGCGGCGCAGGTCGATGCGCGCACCGCGGAGCTGCGCGACGCCAACGTCCGGCTGGCCGCGGCCAATCTCGAGCTGCTCGAACTCGACAAGCTGCGCTCGGCCGTGCTGTCCAACGTGTCGCACGAGCTGCGCACGCCGCTGACCGGCATCCTGGGCTCGGCGCAGAACCTGCGCGACGGGCTCGCGGGCGGCCTGACGCAGGCGCAGCAGGAGTACGTGCAGATGATCGAAGGCGACAGCCGCCGGCTCATCCGGGTGGTGAACGAGCTGCTCGAATGGGGGCGCCTGCAGTCCGGCCACATCCAGTTGCAGCGCACGCCGGTCGCGCTGTACCCGCTGCTGGACGAGGTGTTCATGCTGCTGCGTCCGGCCGCGCAGCAGAAGGGCGTCAGGCTCGAGATGGCGAGTGCCGAGCCGTCGCTGTGCGTGCCGGCCGACCCCGACAAGCTCAAGCAGATCCTGATCAACCTGCTGGACAACGCCATCAAGTTCAGCCGGCCGGACTCCAGCGTGCGCGTGCATGCCGAATCCGTGCCCGACGGATGGCGCGTCCTGGTCGAGGACCACGGGCCCGGCGTGCCGGCGGAAGACGTGCCGCACCTGTTCGAGCGCTTCTACCGCGGGCAGTCGGGCGGCGGCGCGCCCGGCACCGGCCTCGGGCTCGCGATCGCCAAGAACCTCGCGCGGCTGCACGGCGGGGACATCGCGCTGCAGACATCCCTGGGCCAGGGCAGTACCTTCGCCCTGACCTTGCCGCTCGCGGGTGCGGCATGAGCGGCGGCGCCAAGGGTTCGCCGGCGAGCCACATCCTCATCGCGGACGACGACCCCGGCATCGGCCGCATCCTGTGCGATCGGCTGCGCGAACTCGGGCACGAGGTGGAGCACGTGCTGGACGGGGCCGAAGCACTGCGGGCCGCCGACAGGGCGGACCTGATGCTGCTGGACCTGGAGATGCCGCGCATGGACGGCTTCTCGGTGCTCGAGAGCCTCCAGTCGCTGGCGGCCCCGCCGCCGGTCGTCGTGATCACGGCGCATGGCGAACTGACGAACGCGGTGCGGGCCATGCGCGCCGGCGCCTACGACTTCATCGCCAAGCCCTTCGATGCGGCGACCATCCAGCTCGTCGTGCGGCGCGCGCTCGAGACCAGCCGGCTGAAGAGCCACGTCCACACCTTGCGCAGGGAGCTCGGGAACAAGCACCTGTGGGTACGCGGCACGGATCCCGGCATGGCCCGCGTCGCGGAGACAGTCGACCGCGTGGCGCCCAGCCATGCCACGGTGCTGCTGCTGGGGGAAACCGGCACCGGCAAGGAGGTCGTGGCGCGGGCCCTGCATCTTCGCAGCACGCGCAGCGAACAGCCTTTCGTGGCGGTGAACTGCGCGGTGCTGAAGGGCGAGCTGCTCGAGAGCGAGCTGTTCGGACACGAGAAAGGCGCGTTCACCGGGGCCGACCGGTCGCGCCCGGGCCGCGTCGAAGCCGCGCGCGGCGGCACCCTGTTCCTGGATGAAATCGGCGAGCTGCCGACGGCGCTGCAGGCCAAGCTGCTGCGGCTGCTGCAGGAAAAGGAGTACGAGCGGCTGGGCAGCGACCGGACGCATCGCGCGGACATCCGCGTGATTGCCGCCACGCACATCGACCTGGCCGCGGCCATCCGCGCCGGCGCCTTCCGCGAAGACCTCTACTACCGGCTCAAGGTGATCAGCATCAGGATTCCTCCGTTGCGAGAGCGCCAGGGCGACGTGCTGCCGCTGGCCGAGTGGCTGCTGGCCAAGCATGCCGCCGAGTCGGCGCGCCCGCCGCCCCGGCTCGCACACGACGTCATGCAGGCCCTGGAGCGCTATCCCTGGCCCGGCAACGTGCGCGAGCTGTCGAACGTGATGGAGCGCTGCGCGCTGCTGGCCGGCGAGACGGTGGACCTGTGCGACTTGCCCGAGGAGTTCATGGGCGGCCCGGTGGCGCCGGCAGCCATGGCGGTGACGGAGATCGAGGACCTGTTCGCCCTGCCTTACAGCGATGCGGTCACCGCGGCCAGGCGGCTGATCGTCCAGCGCGCCCTTGAAAGATCCGGCGGCCACCAGACCCGGGCGGCGGAGCGGCTGCGCGTGACGCAGCCCTATCTTTCCCGGCTCGCGAAGCAGCTCGGCGTGCGTGGCGACGAGACCTGAGGTGTGCGCTGGAGGCCGGCGAGCCTTCTTTTTTTGCTGCGGCAGGTGAGGGAGATCACAGCCGGCCGCGCGAGATGCAGCCGTCTCGGCACGATGGCCCGCATGAACGACAAGTGCCAACTGCAACACGGCGATCCGGGGCATGCCGCCCGCGGGCTCCTCTTGAATTGCGGATGCGGGCTTGCGCATCTGGAGCGCATCCATCGGCGCGGGTGGATGAAGTTGCTGCCCTGGCTGCGGTTCTATCGCTGTAGCCGGTGCGGCCGGGCGCAACTGGCTTCGAAGCGGGCGGTCAGCTTCGCGATCACGGCGCACAGGAGCGCAGGAGGCGAGGGCGACCAGGTGCCCGCGCCTTGATCGGACCGCCGGAGTCAAGGCGCCTTCGGCTCGGCATCCCCCATGCCTTCCGGCGTGGTGAACAGTTCGGGCTCGAACATCGGATGGGCCTCGTGGCCCTCGGTGGCCGGTGCATCCGGCAGCAGGCTGCCGAAGTCCGTCGAGGCGAAGTTCGGCGGGATGTGAATGCCGTTCTCGTCGCGGCGGACCAGGCCGCGGCTTTCCAGGTCGCGCATGGTCTTGTTGACCACCTCGCGCGAGAGCCCCGAATACGATGCGATGACCGCCTGCGTGATGCGCTTGTCGTAGCCGCCGCTGCCCGCAGGCGCCAGCTGGGTCAGCTCGTGGAGCACGCGGCCGACGAGGTTCTCGGCCGACAGCGACGAGATCCGGCGCAGCTGGCCGCGGATCATGGTGATGCGCTTCATCGCGATCTCGAGCAGGCCGATGGTCACTTCCGGATAGATCGCACACAACCCGCGGATCGCGGTGATCGGCATCAGGTAGACCGAGGAGGGCAGTGCCGCGACCAGCGTCGAGGTGGCCTGGTAGCTGTTCTCGCTCAGCGAGGGGCCGAGGAAGAAGTCGCCCCGGCGGATGAAGTCGGTCGTCACGTCCCGGTCGACGGCCCGCAGCAGGCCCGTGGCCACGCAGTAGATGCGATCGGTCCATGTGTCCGCCGGAAGCACGGTCTCGTTGCGCCGGTAGGAACGCAGTTCGCTGCTGCGGATCAAGGCGGCCCGGTCGGCGGGCGGCACGCTGGCGATGAGGGGGTGGAGGTACATGGCGAAAGTGATGTCGGTCACCTCATTTGCAGTCCGCCTGGAGCAGCCGGAACAGCGCCTCGATGCGGTTTCGTTCTTCGGTCTCGTGCAGGGCCTGGCCCCGCAGCCAGAGCCTTCCGGCCTTTCTCTCGACATGCACGTCGTACACGCGATCGACGCAATCGACCACCACGTCCGGCGCGAGCCGCTCCTGCGCGGCCCACAGCGCGAGCTCGATCTCCGCGGCGTCCATGCGCCTCGATGCGCGCATCGCGATCCAGTCCGCATGCAGCCGCGGCAGCGCCGTCATGCCCTGCACCTTCAGCGGCTCGCTGCCGAGCCTTGCCAGCAATGCCTCGAGCTGTGCGGCATCGGACGGTTCGGCGGCCGCGGAGCCGGCGGTGCGCATGCCCGGGGTCCGCAGCAGGAAGCAGTCGTCGCGCAGGCAGGTCAGGTCGGCCGCGGCCGAGGCCGGCGAGCTCGCGCGGATCCGGCGCTGGATCTCGCGGCTCACGCTGGCGGCGACCTCCGGCCCGTCGGCCTCGACCAGCTGCGCGAAGTTGGCGATGAAGAAGAGCGCGCAGACCCGGTCGGGCAGGGCGCCGCGGTGGCTCTCCGGTGCCACCGGCGCGGCATCGCGAGGCCGCGCAGGCAGGAAATGCGCGAGCGCCGCGCGCCATCGCGGCCCGAAGCGCCTGTTTTCCATGCGTGGCAGTGCGACCGTTCCATCGCCTGCGTGACACCACGTTCTCTGCATTTGGCAAAACCCTGAATCGTTGGACCATTGTTGTGAGCCGCTTCGCAAGCGGTCTTCAGGGAATGCTACGGAGCCACATGCCGTTTGACACCGGGTTTCGAGCCGTGGATGTGTTCCGAATCACAATTGGACACAATTGATGCCGGAGCGATTGTGCGGCGAGGGGCCCTGCGCAGTCCTCCCACAAAGTGGTGAGTGGCCCGCGTGCGACACCGGCGGCGGCTACCGTCGCCGGGGCGGAATGGCTTCGGTCCGCGCGGGCACAGGCGCCCGGCCGGTGCGCAGGCCCGCCGTCACCGTGGAACGCAAGGGGGAAGAGGAGCGGATCGCATGGAGGTCTTCACGCACCGGGCGCGTGTTCCATTTTCGCGATCTCGGCAAGGCCTTCCTCCGTGATGCGCCTCACCATTGCCATTCGCGCTGACGCGTAGACCGAAGTCGGCTGAAGCGCCGCTATGTCGGCCTCGATCAATCCGGTGGCCACGAGCACCGAGACGGCCCGGAGCTCTTCCGTATTGGCGATCCGGACCGGAAGCTGCTCATGCCGCAGCCTCAACAAGAACCGCAGGGGCATTCGAATCTCCATCGCCGGTTTTTGCTTGTTGCCCGGACCCGGCCGTTCCTGGGTTTCAAGAATCTAGGTGCGGCAAGACCCGGGCAGGTTGATGCTCATCAAACGGAGGGCCCCTGCGGCCACAGGGGCGGGCGCGCCCGGCGCAGCGCTGCCGGGCTCAGCGCTCGCCCGACACCTCGATCTCGACGCGGCGGTTCGGCGCCAGGCAGACGATCAGGTCCGCACGCCGGGCCTGGGCGCATTGCACCTTCGGCTCCGATTCGCCCCGGCCCTCGACCTGGATCCTCTGCGCCGGCACGCCGGCCTGCGCGAGGTAGCTGCGCACGGTATTGGCGCGCGCCAGCGACAGCGCGTGGTTGTAGGCCTGGCTGCCGAGCCGGTCGGTGTGGCCGATGACCTTGACGGCATCCGTCGCCTTGATGTCGGCGGCCAGGGCGTCGAGCTTGCGGCGCCCCTCGGGCATCAGGTCGGCCAGCGAGCTCCCGTCGAAGCGGAACAGGCCATCGGCACCCAGCGTGGTGCGGCGCGGCGCCGCCGGGCTCGCGGCGGCCGGGCGTTCGGCCGCCGGCAGCGCACGCACCGCCAGCACGTCGCCGCAGCCGGCCGGCAGCCAGTGGAAGGTCTGCGCCTTGTAGTCCTTGTCGAAGATCGCCTTGTACTGGCAGGTGGTCACGCCGCCGCCGGCCTTGCGGAAGTGGAAGATGTAGTCCCACTCGCGCGGGCCCGCCATGCCTTCGCTGAAGTGCGGACGGCCGAGCAGGTCGTACAGCTGATCCTTGGTGACGCCGGGCGCCACGGCGCGCAGGTTGTCCAGGTTGGGGAAGGTGCCTTCCTTGAGCCATGCATCGTTGTCGATGTTCGGGAAGATCACCTCCGTGGCCTTGCCGTCGTCGGTGATGCCCCGGCTCACGTAGGAGCTGCAGCCCTGCAGCAGCAGCAGTGCCGCGGCGCCCGCTGCGATGGCCGTGAAGCGATGGAATTGCGTTGTCATGATGTTGTGTTCCTCTTTTGATGCGGCCGGCTTACCAGTGGAAGCCCGCACCGGCTGCCACGCCGACCTTGCCGCGCGAGTTGGCCGAGCCGCTGAACTTCACGACCCAGCGGCCGTTGTCCGAGAGCTTCGACACGCCGATGGCGAGGGCGGCCTGGCCATCGAAGCCCGCCACGCCCGCGGACACCATGCTCTTGCCCGGGATGTAGGCCTGCGGCATGTTGGCCATCGCCATCGCGCCGGCCGCGCCCGCGCTGGCATCCTTGGCGATGCTGCGGATCTCGCCGCCCAGGGCGTTGACGCGCGCATCGGTGTAGGCGTTGGCCCCGGCGATGCCGCTGTTGAGCTGGTTCACGTTGACCGCATCGGTGCCCGCGACGCCGGGCGCCACGTTGTGCACCGTGACCGGACCGGTCGCGTTGCTGCCGCCCATCGACACGCTGTTGTAGTTGATCGAGCCATCCGGGTTGGTGTCGTACTTGACCGTCGACTGGTCGATCACCGCCACCTGGCCCTGCACGCCGCGCAGCTGCGAGACGTTGACCGCATCGCTGTCGGCCGAGCCCGCGGCCACGCCGGTGATCTGGCGGAACTGGCCGTTGGCCGCATCGCCCACCGACACCGCCGCCAGCGTGCTGGTGGTGGCGCCGATGGCGATGCGCTGCGCCTCGGTGGCCGTGGGCGGCACGTAGCCGGCCACGCCCGCGGCGGTGGAGGCCACCGAGCCCGCGCCCAGCGCCACGCCGCCGGCCTGCGTCACGCTGCTGCCCGCGCCCAGCGCCACGCCTTGCACAGCCGCGGCCGACGACTGCGTACCCAGCGCGATGGAGTCGGCCATGTGCGAGGTCGCGCCCTGGCCGATCGCCACGCCGCCCGGCGCGGTCTGCTGCACCACCGCGCCGTTGCCGATGCCGATGCCGTTGTTGCCGTTGACCACCGTCTGCGGGCCCACCGCCACCGACTCCGCGCCGATGGCCAGCGAGTCCGCCGCGCTCGAGTTGGCGTGGAAGTACAGCGTCGGCGTGACCGCGAAGGACATCAGCGCACCCGAGAGCTGGCGTACCGTGACCGCGTCCTGCGCCTGCGTGCCGTCGGCCACGTTGGTGATCTGGCGGTAGCTGGTGGCGCTGCCGACCGACAGGGCGCCCAGCAGCGTGCGGTCGGTGGTGTTGTAGCTGATCAGCGAGCTGCCCGCCGGGATGCTGCCGGTGGAGGGCGCCACGAAGCGGTCGGAGACCGCGCCCGCGCCGATGGCCACCGAGCCCGCGACCGTGGCGCTCGCATCCTTGCCCGATGCGATCGCATCGGCCCCCGTGGCACCCAGGTTGTCCTCGTTGCCGCCACCGGTCGAGTTGACGCTGTAGTACCGGGTCTTGTTGGCCGTGACCGTGGTGCTGAGGTTCTCGATCGACTGGTTGGTGGCGAACAGCTGCGAGCCGTTGATCGCATCGGTCGAGCTGCCCGAGATCCGGCCCGCCGCCACGTTGGTGATGGTGCGCTCCGCGCCCACCGCACCGACGCTGACTGTGCTTGCCGGCGTGGTGCCCGCGAAGCCGTAGGTCGTGCCGTTGATCACCGTGCTGGCCGTGCCCACCGCGGCCACCGTGGTTGAGCCGGCGCCCAGCGCCACGTCGTTCGCGTTGTTGGCGACCGCATTCGGGCCGATCGCGACCGAGTCGGTGCCCAGCGCCTGCGAGTCGGGCAGCGTCGAGGTGGCATGGAAGTACTTGATGCCTCCGCCGTTGTTGATGTCGCCGATCGTGTTGCCGAGGTTGGTGATCTGCGTGGTGTTCGCCGTCACCTGCTGGTTGGTGGCAAAGAGCTGCGAACCGTTGATGGCATCCGTCGAGGTGTTGGAAAGCCGGCCCGCCGCCACGTTGGTGATGGTGCGTTCGTTGCCCGCGCTGCCCACGCTCACCGTGCTCGCCGGCGTGGTGCCGGCAAAGTTGTAGGTGGTGCCGCCGATTACCGCGCTGGCCGTGCCGACGGCCGCGGCCGTCGTCGAGCCGGAACCCAGCGCCACGCTGTTGGCGTCCGACGCCGTGGCGCCGAGGCCGATGGCCACGGCCGACGTGCCGCTCGCCGCCGCGTTCTTGCCCGACGCGATGGCGTCGGCCCCGGTGGCGCCAGTGTTGTCCTCGTTGGTGCCGCCGGTGGAGTTGACGCTGTAGTACTTGGTCTTGTTGGTCGTGACCGTGGTGCTGAGGTCCTCGATCGACTGGTTGGTGGCGAACAGCTGCGAGCCGTTGATCGCATCGGTCGAGGTGCCGGAGATCCGGCCTGCCGCGACGTTGGTGATGGTGCGCTCGGCGCCCACGCTGCCTACGCTCACGGTGCTCGCGGGCGTGGTGCCCTGGAAGTTGTAGGTCGTACCGTTGATCACGGCGCTGGCCGTGCCGACGGCCGTGGCCGTGGTCGAGCCGGAGCCCAGCGCCACGTCGCCCGCATTGGCCGTTGCCGCCGCAGCATCGCCGATGGCCACGCTGCCCGCCTTGCCCACCGCACCGGCGGTGGAGCCATTGCCCAGTGCCACCGAGCCCTGGCCGATCGCCTTGTTGGCATTGCCGATCGCGACCGCACCGTTGGCCTGGTTGGCTGCGGTGGCCGAGGCCGTACCGTCGCTGTTGGCGGTGTTGTTGGCACCGCCGGTAAAGGCGCCGGTGCCGCTCGCGTAGCTCGGATCGCCGATCACCACGGCGCCGTTGCCGTAGGCCGTGTTGCCCGAACCGATCGAGATGGCCTTGCCGCCCGTGGCAGTTGCTCCCTTGCCGATGGCCACCGCCTCTGCCGAATCGGCCGTCGCGCCGCTGCCGATCGCCACGGTATCCGCGGCACTGGCGCGCGAGCCGTTGCCCATTGCCACGCCGCTGGCACCGGCCGCCGAAGCGTTCACGCCGGCCGCCAGGGCATTGAGGCCCGTGGCGCCGTCGTTCGCATAGTTCCCCTGCTTCGTGCCGCCGTCGTTCACGCTGTAGTAGCGGATCTTGGCTCCGTCTATCTGGGTGTTCAGCTGGCTCACGTTCACCGCGTCGGTGGGTGCCACGCCGGGGGCCACGTTGGTGATGACCGTGTTGCCGGCATTGATGCCGGTGATCGTCACGCTCGGGCCGCCCGTGATCGTGAGGCCGTTGTTGTTCAGCACCGTGCCGCCCGTGGTCACGCTGGTGAAGGTGGGCGTTGCGCTGGTGGCGATCTGCACCTCGGCGCCATTCTGCGTGATGGCGATGTTGTTGCCCGCCGTGTAGGTGGCGGTGGCGCCCGGGGCGATGTTCTGCACGCTGGTGCCGGTCACGGTGCCGGTGCCGGTTTGCGCCGTGGTCACGTTCCAGCCCTTGCCGGCGGTGACGGCCACGGCATCGATCGCCGAGTTGGTGGCGAACAGCTGGCTGCCGTTGATGGCGTCGGTCGAGGTCTGGGAGATCCGTCCCGCCGCCACGTTGGTGATGGTGCGCTCGGCGCCCGGAGCGCCCACGCTCACCGTCGAAGCCGGCGTGGTGCCCTGGAAGTTGTAGGTCGTGCCGTTGATCACGGTGCTGGCCGTGCCGGCCACCTTGCTCGTGGTGGAACCCGCGCCCAGCGCCACGTCGCCCGCGTTGGCGCTCGCGTTCGCGCCAGAGCCCAGTGCCACCCCGTTGACCGTGCTGACCGCGGCGTTGGTGCCCATGGCCACGCTGCCGGTGGCCGCCGCGGTGGTGCTGGCGCCCACGCCTGCGGCGATGGAGTTGATGCCCTGCGCCCCGTCGTTGTTGACGTTGCCGCCGGCCACCCCGTTGTCGTTCACGCTGTAGTACTTGGTCTTGTTGGCCGCCACTGTGTCGTTCAGCTGGTCCACGTTGACCGCATCGGTGGGTGCCACGCCGGTCGCCACGTTGGTGATGACCGTGTTGCCGGCATTGATGCCGGTGGTGGTGATGCTCGGGCCGCCGGTGATGGTGACGCCGTTGTTGTTCATCACCGTGCCGCCGGTGGTCACGCTGGTGAAGCTGGGCGTCGCGCTGGTGGCGATCTGCACCTCGGCGCCGTTCTGCGTGATGGCGATGTTGTTGCCGGCCGTGTAGGTGGCGGTGGCGCCCGGGGCGATGTTCTGCACGCTGGTGCCGGTCACGGTGCCGGTGCCGGTCTGGGCCGTGGTCACGTTCCAGCCCTTGCCGGCGGTGACGCCCACGGCATCGATCGCCGAGTTGGTGGCGAACAACTGGCTGCCGTTGATCGCATCGGTCGAGGTGCCGGAGATCCGGCCGGCCGCGACGTTGGTGATGGTGCGCTCGGCGCCCGGAGCGCCCACGCTCACCGTCGAAGCCGGCGTGGTGCCCTGGAAGTTGTAGGTCGTGCCGTTGATCACGGTGCTGGCCGTGCCGACGGCAGCGGCCGTCACCGAGCCCGAGCCCAGCGCCACATCGCCTGCATTGTTGGCCACGGCCGTGTCGCCGAGCGCCAGGGCCGAAGCTGCGAGCGCCTGCGCGCCGTTGCCGACCGCCGTGGCGCGCACCGCGGCGGCGGTCGCGCCCGGGCCGATGGCCGCCGCAGCCTCGCCGGACGCGTTGGCGAACTCGCCGACTGCCAGGCTGTTGGTGGCGCTGGCGGTGGAGAAGGCGCCCAGCGCCGTGGAGCCGCTGGCCCCCGATGCCGTGGCGTTGACGCCGATCGCGGTGCTGCTGACGGCCGAAGCCTTGGTGCCGGTGCCGATCGCAATCGCATCGCCGGCCGACGCGCTCGCCCCGAAGCCCTGCGCAACGGACTGATCGCCCGAGGCAGAGGCTGCCACGCCGCTCGCCAACGAGTTGACGCCTGTCGCACCGTTGTTGGTGTAGTTCGCCTGCTGCACGCCACCGTCGTTCACGCTGTAGTAGTGGGTGGGCGTGCTGGCCGCGATCGCCGCAACTGCCTGGTTGGTGGCGTAGAGCTGGCTACCGTTGATCGCGTCGGTCGAGTCGCCCGCGATCCGCCCCGCCGCCACGTTGGTGATGGTCCGTTCGGCGCCGAGGCTGCCGACGCTCACGGTGCTCGTCGGCGCGATGCCGGCGAAGTTGTACGTCGTGCCACCGATGGTGGTGCTGGCCGTGCCGACCGCCGCCGCCGTCACCGAACCCGAGCCCAGCGCCACGTCGTCTGCATTCTTGGCCACTGCCGTGTCGCCGAACGCCACCGCACCCGCCGCCAGCGCGCTGCTGGTGCTGCCGATCGCGACACTGCCCTGGCCCACCACCGTGTTGCGGTAGCCGATGCCGACCGCGCCCTGTGCTGCCGTGCCCGGCGTGCTGACCGCCTGCCCGCCGCCGCCCACCATGTTGGTATTGCCCATGGCCACGGAACCGTCGCCGGTGGCGGTGTTGTCCAGGCCCGAGGCGATCGCACCGTTGCCGGTGGCAGTGTTGGGATCGCCGATGGCGACCGCGCCGTTGCCGTTGGCGACGTTGCCCGAGCCGATCGAAACCGCGCGACCGCCGGTGGCCCTGGCGCCGTGGCCGATCGCGACCGCGTCATCGGCATCGGCGACGGATTCACCGCCCATGGCGATGGCATTGGCGCCCGATGCGAGGGCGCCCAGGGTGGCATTGCCACCGATGGCGAGCGAACCGGCGCCGGTGGCGCGCACGGCTGTCGCCGCGCTGTTGCCGCCTGCGCCGAGTGCCGTCGCGTAGTTGGCGGCCGCAGTGGCCCATGTACCTGCCGCCAGTGAGTCCTGGCCGGTTGCCTGGCTTACGACACCCAACGCGACTGCGCGATCCTGCGAGGCCGTCACGTCCGTACCGATGGCGATGGCGCCCTGCGCCAGGGCGCCCGACCCTGCAAGCGTGCGTGCGCCCAGGTTGATGGAGTTGATCTCCGAGGCGATCGCCTGGAAGCCGATGGCGATGGCGTTGCGGCCGGCTGCGCTCGTGTTGGTACCTTGCGCGACGGCGTCCAGAGCGGACGCTTTTGCTTGAGAGCCGAAGGCGATCGCCCTGTCCGCGCTCGCATTCGCGCTCAGGCCGATCGACGTGGTTTCGCTGGCGGCGACGCCGATACCTGCGTTGGTGCCGATGGCGATGTTGTCGCTGCCGCTGACCAGGCTGCCTGCCGAAGCCTTCAGGGTGCCATCGTAGGCGACCGTGCCATCGCCCGAGCCGAAGGCGACGTTGCGCGTTCCCGTGACGCCCGAACCCGCGCCCCGCATCACGCTCGCAATGCCCCCGCCCATGGCAGTGTTCTGCGCACCGCTGACCAGCGTGCCGGCGGCGATGCCCACTGCGACCGAACCCGTGTTGGCGACCGTCGAGCCCGCGCCGGCCCCCTGGCCGACCGCAACCGTGCTGTCCCCGATGGCGAGTGCTTGCGCTCCGAGTGCAAGCGAACTGTTCCCTAGCGCCCGAGCAGTGTTCCCGACGGAGGTGGCTGCGTCGCTGGTTGCTTCTGCCTGATTGCCTATCGCGACGGTGCGCAATCCGGTTGCCTGGGCCAAAAAGCCTCCGGCGAACGCGAAGTTTGCACCTGCCACGGAGTTGACGCCGACGGCGGTGGAGTTCCCTCCCGTAGCTGTGGCAGCGGTGCCCAACGCGCTGGCGCCAGCTCCGGTGGCATTGGCGTTAACGCCCAGCGCGACCGTATTGATATTGTTCGAGACCGTGCTGCTACCGATCGCGACTGCGCCGCCCGGGCCTGACGCTGCTGCATTCAAGCCAATGGCCACCGAGTATTGTGTCGACGAGACGGACTGACCGCCGATGGCGATGGCATCGACGCCCGATGCAAGCGCGCCACTGGTGGCATTGCCACCGAGAGCCGTCGAACCGACGCCGGTGGCCCGTGTGGCTGTTGCTGGACTGACGCCACCGCCACCGAGTGCTGTCGCATAGTCGACAGCGGCATTGGCTTGCGCACCCAAGGCAACGCCCCTAGTTCCCATTGCTTTCGACTGCGCACCAACAGCGACCGCTGCCGCGCCGCCGGAGTTGACATCCGTACCGATAGCAATCGACGACTCCCCGGACGCTCCGACTCCACCGGTGCGCGCACCAACGTAAATGGCGTTGGTGGCTGAGGCAAGGGCTTGGTAGCCGAGAGTCGTGGCATTCAGCCCCGTACTCTGGGCGTTATAGCCTATGGCAGTGGCTCCGCCGAAAGTCGCTTGGGACAGATAACCCGCGCACGTCGCGCTGCCGCTGTAGAAGTTGTAAGGCGCCGCAGTGCAGTTCACCTGGGCTTGGACCGACGAGGCCCAACCCATTCCGCCCATCGCCGCCAGCGCGGCCACGATCCTGGCGAACTTGCCGTAGACCTTCGAGGTGCCCGCCGGCCGCGATGCCTCGGCATCCAGGCCGCTCGCCAGTGCGCGCGAAGAACCCTTTTTGCCCCGTGCCGATGCGAGCTCGGAGGCCGCCACCCAGGCGCCCAATGCCTCATTCCAGATGCTGCGGTACGACTTATTCATGCATTTCTCCTCGATTGTTCAAGACGCCAGAAGCCTTGCTCCACGGCAAGCGGTATCCACGGATGGCATTGCCCATAGAACCTTTAGAAGTAATTGCAAAACTATTCGATCAATTGCAATTAAGCGGAAACATTTTTTTTGGCGAATCTTAAGAGGTTGTCGCGGAATGCAACTGGCGTGTGGCGAATTAACGTCAACGGCGCATTGCGGCAATTGGAGATTTTTATCGGACGGGCTTCTAGGTTAGTAATATGAATTTATTATTTATCATTAATGCATAGCATGATTTTCAATGAATTATTTTGGAAATTTCTATTAACTTAAGAATACAAATAGTAATACAAAGTTTTTAAATGTTCTATTCATCGCCACGGATTTCCGTAGCTTTCGATTAAAAATTTATATCAATTGTTTTATGGCGGTAGTACGCCGAATTGGCGCGTGCCCCTGATCGGATGGCACCAAATTGATGCGCGCTGAATAGCGCGGCGCCCGAATATCGGCTCGATGCCGTTTGCTGTGCGGAGGGTTGGCCGAGGCCGGGGAGGATGGCGCGCCGGACAGGCAGCGAACTGCGATCCGATCTGGCGCGCGCGCCGCCTCCGTGCGAGCTGCTGCCGATGGCTACGGCTCGCGCTCAGGAGGTGGTGCGGCGATCCGTCGAGCGCGGAAGGGGAGATTGCTGCTGCGAACGCCTGCCGCCATGGGGTATTCGCCTGGCCGATGCGCCGCGGGAGCCGCGGCGCATCCTAGGAGAGCGGCTTAGCGCAACACGTAGCCGCTCAGGCGCCACGTGCCGCTGGCGTCGAGGCGAAAACTCGTCATCTCGCGCACCACCCGGTTGCTCGCGTTGGCAAAGCGGGTTTCGTATTCGACGTTGATGTATTGGCCGGCCACATCGGGATCGTCGTTTGCAACCAACTGGCGATTCACCGAGACCCATGTGCGCTGCTGCGCCGCGCCGAGCGGCGACCGCGACGCCTCGACCTGGCGAACGAACTCGGGACGTGCGACCCGCTTTTTGGTGGCGGGGCCCGAGCCGTCCCAGAGTTCGCCGATCTTGCCCTGGTCCACCAATTGGATCGCTTGCAGGCCGCCGCGAACCATGTTCGTCGGATCGGCGTCCTGGGCCGAGGCTGTGCTCATCCAACCCGCCAGGAATGCGGCGCCGAGCAGCAGTTTGCTTTTTGAGGTCATGTCAGGTCCGGGAGTGATATGAATTTCAGTGTGTAACTACGTCGATATTGCATGCGGCACTTCCATGGTGCCATTCGTTTATAGCATTCGGGATTGATGTCGAGTGCGGATGCATCGCGCGATTGCCGCATGTCGGGCAATTCAAGGAATCGCGCCGATGTTTCCATTGCCATTGAAGCGCGAGTCGTCCATGTGCATGCAACACGCTCCGATGCCTGCGGCACTTGAAAGAAATGAAGAAGCAGCAATCGTTTTGCCGGGCGTTGCTTGCATTGAATTCGGATGCCGGGGGAATGGCGCCCCGCGCAGCGGTTGCGGATCGCGGCCTTACGCTGAGCCCGCCTGCGTCCATCGCAGCGACACGCGGGTGCCTTCGCCGCTGCGGCTGTCGATGCGCAGATGGGCGCCGATCGCGTCGGCCTGCTCCCGCAGTCCCACGAGCCCGTAGTGCCCCGCGGCGCCTGCACTCGGCTCGAAGCCGATGCCGTCGTCCGCGATCTCCAGTTCGATGCTGTCGCTCGCAGCCATGCGCTGCAGGCGGATCAGCAGCCGTGCCGCGCCCGCGTGCCGTTCGACGTTGCGCAGCACTTCCTCGCACATGTGGAACACGGTTTCAGCCGGCTCGGCCGCGAGCGCGGACAACACAGGGTCGATCCGGCAGTCGAGCTCGATGCCGGAGCGCTCGCTCAGGTTCTTGGCCAGCTCGGCCAGCGCTGCTCCCAGCCCGATGTCGCGCACCGGGTTGCTGCGCAGCTGGTCGATCGCGCGGCGCGCCTCGTCCAGCCCGTCGCGCGCCGCCCGTTCGGCCCGGACCAGCTCGTCCGGCAGCGCATCGGGCCGGATCGATGCCAGGTGCTTGAGCACGCGGATCTCGGTGAGCATCGCCATCATGGAATGCGCCAGCGTGTCGTGCAGCCCGCGCGCCAGCCGAAGGCGCTCGCGCACCACTGCGGCATCGCGCGATTCCTGCGCGAGCCGATTGATCTCTTCGGTGCGCTGGCGTACGCGTTCGTCCAGCTCGGCATTGAGCCGGCGCAGCTCGTCGCGTTCGCGCCGCAGCGTGTCCAGCAGGCGGTCGAGCGCGCTGCCCAGCCGCGCGGCTTCGTCGACGCCTTGCGGCACCTCGATGCGCGTGGCGCTGCCGGCCAGCACCGCGTCCGCGGAATGGGCGATCACGCTCACACGGCGCGTGAGGCGGCGCGCCATGACGATGCCCGCCACCGCGGCGGCCAGGCCCAGCAGGCTCAGCACGATCGAGATGCGCCATTCGATGGCAGTCGCAAACGCCGCGACCGATTCGACCGGCTGGATCACCACGGCCTGCCAGCCGAGGCGGCGCAGCGTGCCGTCACGCGCATTGGGCGGGGTCGCGATCAGGTAGGGCCGGTTGTCCAGCAGCCGCCTCGTGCGGATGCGCGTGGGCAGATCGGATCCGTCGTTCCCCAGGCCTGCGACCACGGGATCGAAGGGCGTGATCGGATCGCCGGCGTCCTGCCAGCGTTGCCCCAGAAGTGCGCCCGGCCCGTGGCGCACGATGCCGTCGCGGTCGATCAGCAGCCATTCGCCCGGCGAGGCGCGGATCTCGCCCATCATCTTCTGCACCCAGTTCCAGCGCAGGTTCGCGGCGACGACGCCGATGATTGCGCCGTCCGCGTTGCGCACCGGCGCGGTGAGCTTCAGGAAGCGCTCCTGCGGCGAGCGGCCTTCCTCGATCCATGCGGCGTCCAGGCCCTGCGAGATCCACGCGTGCTGATTGACGTTCTGGCCGACCACCTGCTCGTCGGTGGCGGCGACGATGAAGCCGTCGGCATCCGTCACCGCCAGCCAGATCAGGTCGGGCACGCCGCGGCGCACCGCCTCGAGCGAGCGCTTCAGGCGCGCGCCCTCGCTGTGCTGCACATCCTCCGACAGCATGGCCGCCACCACGCTGACGGCCTGCAGGCGCAGCAGCAACGCGGTGTCGAGTTCGGCATTGACGTGCTCGGCCGCGGCTTCCAGGCGCTGGCCGTGCTGCTCGAGCAGCGTCGCACGCACGAAGCTGCGCAGCCACAGGTTGGCCACGAGCGCCAGGCACAGGGTGAGCGCAATCAGCAGCCAGCCGATCGCGGCGGCCATGGAGCGCCGTGGGTCGATGCGGCGTGCGAGGTTCATTGGCTGCGGATTCTCGCAGCCGGTGGCCGTGACTTTCGGCATGGGTACTTCCCCGGAGTCCTCGGGGTTTGTCTCGATCCGTCGCGTGACTTCCGGCAGGCGCGCCGGCGGCGGTTTGCGGCAACAGTTGCACCCATCGCGATCCGTGCCCGCAGCGCGACTGAATCCCAACCCTCAACGTGCCGCGACGCGATCGGCGCGACAACGAATGGAGACCCAACGAATGAACCCCGCTTCCCTGACGCAGGCCGCATCCGGCGCGCCGCCGCGCCTGTTCGACAACCGCTGGCTGCAACTGGCCGTCGGCATCGTCTGCATGATTGCCACGGCCAACATCCAGTACGCATGGACCTTGTTCGTGCCGGAGATCCAGGGCAAGTTCGGCTGGGAGCGCGCATCGATCCAGATTGCCTTCACCATCTTCGTGCTGGTGCAGACCTGGCTCGCGCCGATCGAGGGCTATTTCATCGACAAGTTCGGCCCGCGCCTGATCGTGGCCTTCGGCGCGCTGTTCATCGGCGCGGCCTGGGCCATCAACTCGCAGGCCACGACGCTGATGGGCTTCTACATCGGCGCGGCCATCGGCGGCATCGGCGTCGGTTCGATCTATGCCACCTGCATCAACAACGCGCTCAAGTGGTTTCCCGACCGGCGCGGCCTGGCGGTGGGCCTGACCGCAGGCGGCTACGGCGCCGGCTCGGCCGCCACCATCCTGCCGATCGCCGCGATGATCGAGAGCTCCGGCTTTCAGCAGGCCTTCCTGTTCTTCGGCCTGCTGCAGGGCTCGCTGGCTTTCATTGCGGCCTGGTTCCTGCGCGCGCCCAAGGGCAACGAAGTGCGGGGCTCGACCAAGCTGGTGCAGAGCCGGCGCGACTACACGCTGGGCGAGGCGCTTCGCACGCCGCTGTTCTGGCTGATGATCCTGATGTTCTCCTGCGTGGTCACCGGCGGCATGATGGCCGTGGCGCAACTGGGTGTGATCGCGCAGGACCTGGGCGTGAAGAACTTCAAGGTGGACCTGTACTTCGTCACCATGGCCGCGCTGCCGCTCGCGCTGATGCTCGACCGTGTGATGAACGGCATCTCGCGCCCGCTGTTCGGCTGGATCTCCGACCACATCGGCCGCGAGAAGACGATGGTGATCGCCTTCACGCTGGAGGGCATCGGCATCATCGCGCTGGGCTACTTCGGCCACAACCCGTGGGCCTTCCTGATCCTGTCGGGCGTGGTCTTCCTGGCCTGGGGCGAGGTGTATTCTCTGTTCTCGGCGCTCGCGGGCGACGCCTTCGGCACCAAGCACATCGGCAAGATCTACGGCGTGCTGTACTGCGCCAAGGGCGTCGGCGCGCTGTTCGTGCCGCTCGGCAACCTGATGATGGAAGCCACCGGCACCTGGTCGACCGTGCTCTACACCGTCGCGGCGCTCGATCTGTTCGCCGCCTTCCTGGCCATCGTCGCGCTGCGGCCGATGCTGGCCCGGCACACCGCCAGCAATGCCGCCGCATCGCATGCGCCTTCGCCGGCAGCACCTGATCTCGCGATGCCCGGCGGCCTGTCGCCTGCAGGCCGCACGGCCTGACACTCCGCTGCCCATTCCAGTGCCCCCTTGGGGGGAGGCGCCGAAGGCGCTCCGGGGGCTTACTTCTTCAACACCAGCACCGCCAGTTCGGTGCGGGTGTTCGCGTGAAGCTTCTGCATGATCCGGCTCACGTGGTTCTTTGCCGTTCCCTCGGCCAGGTTGAGCGCGGTGGCGATCTGGCGATTGCCATAGCCCTTGGCGATCAGTTCGAGCACGGCGGCCTCGCGCTCGGTCAGGGGTTTGGTCGCCGCCGTCGAATCGGGCGGCGATGGCTCGCCGGGCGCGGCGGCCTGCGGTGCGGCGCGGGAATCCGGCGCGGGCGGGGAGGGCGGCTCCTGCGCGACGCGATCGGCCAATAGCCGGAACTGGTCCATCACCTTGCGCGCGATCTGCGGCGTCAGCCGCGACTCGCCGCGGTGCACGGCCCGCACGGTGTCCAGCACCTCTTCTTCCGAAGCGTCCTTGAGCAGGTAGGCCTGTGCGCCGGCACGCACCGCGTCGAAGACGAGGTCGTCGCGGTCGAAGGTGGTCAGCACCATCACGCGCGTGTGCGGCAAGGCAGCCGAGATCTCGCGCGTCGCGAGCACGCCGCCCTTGCGCGGCATGTGCAGATCCATCAGCACCACGTCTGGCAGCAGGCGGCGTGCCAGCTCCACGGCTTCCACGCCATCGGCCGCCTGGCCGAGCACCTCGATGTCCGGCGCAGCGTCCAGCAGCATGGCCATGCCGCGACGGATCAGTGCCTGGTCGTCGGCAATCAGCACGCGGATTTTCTGCGCGGCATGCGAAGAAGAGGATGACGGTTCGGCAATGGTGCTCATGGCAGGGCCGATTGTGCCCCGAGGGCTCCGAGCCCGTCACAATTTGCTGAGTCGACCGCTACACAAAAGGAAATCCGATGTCACATGCCAACCAACTGCGCCCGTTTTCGTTCGTGCTCGCTGTTCCGGACCTCGAGCGAAACACCGCCTATTTCAGGGACGCCCTGGGCTTCGAGGCGCAGTGGCCGGAAGGAACCGGATGGCAGCTTCTTTCGCGAGGAGATGTGCGCATCATGATGGGCCATTGTCCGGACGCCCTGCTGCCGTCTGCGACGGGCGACCACAGCTACTTCGGCTATCTGCATGTGGATGACGTCGATGCGCTCCATGAAGAATTCGTCCGGCGCGGCGCGTTGATAAAGCAGGCGCCGGCAGACAAGCCGCATGGCATGCGCGAGTTCTCGGTTGCGACGCCTGACGGACACCGGCTCATGATTGGCCAGGACCTTGCGTCGAGGGCGGGGAGCTGAACTGGCTTGCGGAAAAACGACCATGGAGAGTCCTCATTTGAAGAACTCTTGCCTGACCTCGCAAGATTCAACATCAGGACACGAGGCCAGTTGGTGGCGCTCATGACTCATCATCGAAAGCGGCTCCTGCGAATCGACAGTGAGCCGCTCGATGCATGGCATCCGCCGTCAGTACTGGTTCGCCTATCCCGCGCTGATTCGCATCGCGCTCGGACCTTTCGGCTCACTGCCTGTTGAATATCATGTGGCTCATGGCGATATCCGCGTTTGCTGTCAAAGTGCCCTCGGCCGAGCCGTGGGTCGGCGACCTTCGGCAGCGCTTCGACGCGACGACGGAGCTGGGCGTGCCAGCGCACATCACTGTGCTTGTGCCGTTCATGGACCCTCAGCACATCACGCCTGCCGTACTGGATCGGGCGCAACACGCGTTGGATCGCGTGGTTGCGTTCTCCTTCTCGCTGGACAGGGTCGCGCGCTTCCCGGCGACCGCGTATCTCGCGCCGGAACCGCCCGGGCCGTTCATCGCGATGACCAGGGCGCTCGTGGATGTCTTTCCAGATTTCCAGCCGTACGGCGGGGAGCACCAAGGAGTGGTTCCGCACCTGACCGTTGCCCATGGAAACCCATCCGAGGCCGATGCAGCCGCTGCTGAGTTGCAAAAGCGGCTGGATGCATTCGGCGGCATCCGAGCGGATTGCGCCTCGGTCGTGCTGATCGAAAATTCGACAGGCCGTTGGGAAGAGTTGCATGTCTTCCACTTGCCGTCGGCCGATACCCTGGACCGCGGCGATTGACGCCACTCGGTTCCGGATGCCAAACCACTACCTGGTCGTTCTCGCGTTCGCCTCGTGCCTGGCTGGCGCCTTTGTCTGCATCTGCCTCTGAGGCTTCTACACGATGAAGGTCATGACACCAGGCTCGACATTCGGGATCGGCATGCTGTGCGAGCCAACGAAGCGCCGCACGAGAGATCGGGTGCCTACGCGCCGTAGGCCGCCATGAAGACCCGCACGGCCTCGCGCAGAAGTGCCCTGTTTTCCCGGGAATCCGGCATCTCGAGCTTCAGCAGCCCGCGGATGTGCCCGGAGCCCAGGAACATCGACAGGAACAGGTCCGCTGCCTGAAGCGGGTTCCGCACCTTCAGCGTGCCCGCCGCGTCGGCACGGCGCAGGTATGCAGCCAGCTCGCCGTTCGCACGCTCCGGACCTTCCTTGTAGAACGCACGGCAGGCTTCCGGCTGCGCCCCCGCGACGCCGTAGACAGCGCGCAACGCGCCGAGGGCGTCCCCGCGCGCCAGTGCGAGAAACCGGGTGCCGACCGCCAGCAGCGCCTCCTCAGGGTGGTTCGGGTCCAGCGCCCCGGCGCCCGGGACGCCATCCACCACCGGCGCCGTCCTGTCGCGCACGACCGCCTGGAACAGCCCCTCCTTGGAGCCGAAGTTGCTGTACACGGTCATCTTGGACACACCGGCTTCCGCGGCAATGGCATCCACGCTGGCACGCTCCAGCCCATGCTCGTTGAAGTGCCTTTGCGCCGCTTCCAGGATACGCCGCACGCGCTCGGGATCGCGTGGCCGGCCGCGTTGGGGCTTGGGAGCAGGAACTGGGGAGCGGGCCATGGGCATATTTAGTGGACTTGACAGTTTACTATATCGACTCTACATTACTGTACTAGATAGTCCAATAATCAACCAGCCCACACGGAGCCCATCACCATGAATGACGTCATCATCGTCGGCGGCAGCTTTGCCGGCCTCGCCGCCGCCCTGCAACTCGGCCGTGCCCGCCGCAAGGTCACCGTTCTCGATACCGGCCGGCCGCGCAACCGCTTTGCCGGCCACTCGCATGGCCTGCTCGGCCACGATCACAAGCCGCCGCTGGACATCCTGGCCGAGGCGCGGCAGCAGCTGGCGCGCTATCCAACGGTCAGGCTGGTCAATGCCCGGGCCGAGAGCGTGTCTGGCGCCATCGACGATTTCTGCGTCGTCACTGACGATCACGAAAGCCTCGGGGCGCGCCGCGTGATCCTGAGCTACGGCGTTGCTGACCAGATGCCTGAGGTTCCAGGCTTTGCCGAAAGCTGGGGCACGTCCATCGTGCCCTGCCCCTATTGCGACGGCTTTGAAGTCGCCGACCGGCATTGGGGCCTCGTCTGGTCCGGCCCGCAATCGCACAATCAGGCCAGGCTGTTCCGCGATTGGACCGACAAGTTGACTGTCTTCGCCGATGGTCACGACATCCCGCCCGATATCCAGGCCGATCTGGCGCGCCGCAACATGCCTGTCATCGATGGCCGGATCGTCGAGATCGCCCATCACAAGGGCCATATCTCCACAGTCAATCTCGATACCGGCCGCAACGTCGCGGTCGACGTCCTGTTCGCCCATCCGCGCAACAAGCCGTCCGCAAGCCTGCATGAATCACTGGGCCTCGCCACGGTGGATACGCCCACCGGCATCGTCCTCAAGGTCGACGAGCGCCGCCAGACCAGCATGCCCGGCATCTACGCCGCCGGCGACCTGACCACGCCCTTCTTGCCCTCGGTCACCCAAGCATCGTCGCAGGGCGCGATGGCGGGAATCTTCGCCCAGCAATCGATGGTGGTTTGAGAAGACACACATGGAGTTCGAACACGTCACCTTCGACCTGCCGCACGGCACCTTTCATGCGTTGCAGGGGGGTGATCCCGATGGCCAACCGACTATCGTCTTGCACGGCTTCCCGGACCATCCCCCGACCGCGAAGCCCTTCCTTGCCGAACTCGGCCGCCGTGGACGTCACGTCGTCGCACCCTGGCTTCGCGGCTACGCGCCGTCCCCGACTGCGGGGCCGTTCGACTTCGCAGCCCTCACCAGCGACGTGCTCGCGCTGATCGACCTCTGGTCTCCGGGGCGACCCGTTGAGTTGATTGGCCATGACTGGGGGGCCCTGATCACATACGATGCCTGCGTGACCGCGCCGGAGCGGATCGAACGCGCGGCCACTCTCGCAATCCCTCACCCGCTCACGTTCATGCGCCAGCTTGCGCGCCCCGCTCAGCTGCGCCGGAGCTGGTACATGGGACTCTTTCAACTGCCGGGAAGCGGCTGGATGGCCGCCGCCCGCGATCTCGCCCTCATCGATCACCTCTGGCGTCAGTGGTCGCCCGGCCTCTCGCTAGCTCCTGCTCTCCAGGCAGAGCTGCACGAACGCCTGCGGGCGAGCATGCCCGCGCCTCTCAAGTACTACCGGGCGATGCTGCGGCCCGGCATGCTTGGGGCGACGCGCCGCCTGTCTCGGCCGATCGCGGTGCCCCTGTTGCAGCTTCACGGTGCCGACGACGGCTGCATCCTCCCCCAGCAGGTCGACGACCGACATCGGTTCGCCGCTCCGCACGCGCTGGAAGTCATCCCCGGGGTCGGTCACTTCCTGCACATCGAGGCCCCCGAGGCGATCGCGAAACGGATCGCGGCATGGGCCGAGTAGCGTCATTTCCCCCTGCCTCGATAAAAGGGTAGCTAGTTAAGAACGAATCAGAACAAGGAGATAGCATGACAGAGAAAAATGCCTATCAGGTCGCCGACTGGAATGGCCAAAGCGGAGAGCGCTGGGTCGCCAACCAGGCCCGGCTCGACGCTATGGTGGCGGTGTTCGGCCAGGCCGCGATCGAAGCCGTCGCGCCTGCGACGGGCGAGCGCGTGCTGGACGTCGGCTGCGGCGCGGGCGCGTCGAGTCTGGCTCTGGCCGCCCGCGTTGGCCCGGGGGGCCAAGTGCTGGGAGTGGACATATCCGAAGCGCTGATCGACCGAGCGCGCGCGCTTGCGCCACAGGATACGCCGGCCCTGTTCCGGGTGGCCGACGCCAGCAGCGCCGAGCTGCCCGAGGGCGCGTTCGACATCCTGTTTTCGCGTTTCGGGGTGATGTTCTTCGACGATCCGACAGGGGCGTTCGCCCACTTGCGACGCGCGCTCCGGCCGGGTGGGCGGGTCGCTTTCGTCTGCTGGCGCGGCGTGGCCGAGAACGATTGGGTGCGCCTGCCGATTGGCGCGCTCAAGGGCATCGTCCCGCTGACCGCGCTGCCCGATCCCGAAGCGCCCGGCCCATTTTCGTTCGGCGACCAGGGACGAGTGGCGCGCATCCTGACGGCAGCCGGCTTCACCGATATCGCTATCGCGCCCTTCGATGCTTCCGTCCCGTTCGGCGAGGGCGGGACGCGGGACGCTGCGATCGACGACGCGGTGAAGATGGCGCTCGAGGTCGGCCCGCTTTCGCGCGCGCTCGCTGATCAGCCCGACGACATCCGCGCCCGCGCCTCGGCCGCGGTTCGTGCCGTCTTCGCAGGCCTCCCCGGCGAGCGTTCGGTGATGATCGACGGCGCAGCGTGGATCGTCATGGCACGCAATCCGATCAGACCTGCCTCCTTACACAACTGATCCTCCTCACTCCACTGCCTCTACACAACGGAACTGCCATGTCGAATTCCAAAGTTGTCCTCGTCACCGGCGTGTCGTCAGGCATCGGGTGCGCCGCCGCCACAAAGTTTGCCGAACAAGGCTGCCGGGTCTTCGGCACCGTGCGCAACACGGCAAAGGCCCAAGCCATACCTGGCGTCACGCTCATTGAGATGGACATCCGCGACGATGTTTCCGTTGATCGAGGCATTCAGGCCATCATCGCGCAGGCCAAGCGCATCGATGTGCTGGTCAACAATGCGGGTGTGACCCTGCTGGGCGCGACTGAAGAAACCTCGATTGCCGAAGCCCAGACGCTGTTCGAAACCAACCTTTTCGGCCTCTTGCGCGTGATCAAGGCCGTGCTGCCGCACATGCGTCAGCAGCGTTCCGGTCGTATCGTCAATGTCAGCTCGGTGGTGGGCTTTCTATGTTCGCCGTACATGGCCTTGTATGCGGCCTCCAAATACGCTGTTGAAGGGCTGTCCGAGTCACTGGATCATGAAGTACGCCAATTCGGCATCCGCGTGTCGCTGGTCGAACCCTCCTTCACCAAAACCAACCTTGATCTCAACGCGCCTCAGACTGCTGCCAGAATCCCGGACTACAGCAAAGAGCTTGCCATCGTCACCAAAGCCTTCCAGAACAACGTGCAAAAGGCGCCCACGCCTGAAGGCGTTGTGGCGACGATGGTCAGCGCGGCACTTGGTCCGTGGAAGATGCGCCACACGCCCAAGGGCGAAGCGTCCCTCCTGGCCAAGTTGCGCCGTTTCATGCCCGCTGGCCCGGTCGAAAAGGGCCTGCGCAAGACGTTCGGACTGGGCTGAAATCACAGCTGTGTTCACGGCCGGGTGCTAGACCTCATGGAGTGATATGAGCGTGCTTGAACTGAAGGTTCCTCCCCCGATCGTGGCGCTTGTCCTGGCGCTTCTTATGTGGCTGACACCAGCCCTCGCGGGGCTTGTGCAGATTCCCTATCCGGCCCGCGTGCTCTGCGCCGTCGTTTTGGTGTGCGTCGGCCAAGGCATCAGCATCGCCGGAATGCTTGCGTTTCGGCGCGCCAAGACCACCGTGAACCCGGTCAAGGCAAGCTCGGCCTCCTCGTTGGTCATCCGAGGCGTGTACCGCTACACGCGCAACCCCATGTATGTCGGGCTCTTGCTGACCCTGTTGGCGTGGGCAGTGTTTCTGGCGAATCCGCTCGCTGTCCTGTGGGTTGTCGTGTACGTGCTCTACATCACTCGGTTCCAGATCATTCCGGAAGAACGCGTTTTGGCGTCTCTGTTTGGGGCAGAGTACGAGGCTTACAAAAGCAGGGTACGCAGGTGGGTATGAGGCCTGACTGGTCTGCATCGTGCCCGGCACCCAACAAGTTGGGCCCATGGCCTGCGGCGGAATCCACCGACCACCGCTCTTCGCCGCGGACCCACCCGGCACACAGGCATCGCCCCATGGGCTTCAGCATCTACTACACCGCGAAGCAGGACACGCCACTGACCCCCGTCGAGTCGCAGCGCATCGATGCGATCGTGCAATCCTTCGACGTCATCGCCGACGTCGAGCGCTACGCGCACACGGGCAAGGGCCTCAACTGGGAGAGCTTCACGCGCTACGAGACATCGCGGCTGACCGGCGCAGAGGTGTTCTCGGGCGCGACGGCCCTGCCCGACAACACGCCCTTCGCCATGCACAAGGGCGCCCGCCATTGGATCGAGTGCCTCGACCGGATTCGCCGCGAAGTGCTTGCCGATGCGCAGTGGAGCGTGCAGATCGAAGACAACGCGCTGCTGTGGGACGACAAGCATGGCTGGCACGACAAGGCCTCCAACGGCCTTGTGTCGCTCTGGCTGGGCTGTCTGTTGAGCTCGCCGTTCCGGCTGTTCAGCCGGAGCGCCTGAGCCGTCGGCCGCGCCGGCGGCGTGTTTGCTTGCAACGGGCGGTGCCTAGCCCGCGAGCGTCGGATAGTCCGTGTAGCCCTTGGCACCGGGCGTGTAGAAGGTTTCCGGCGCAGGCGCGTTCAGCGGCGCGTCCTGGCGCATGCGGTCGACCAGGTCGGGGTTGGCGATGAAAGCCCTGCCCATGGCCGTCAGGTCCGCGCGCCCTTCGCTCAGGGCCTGCAGTGCGCTGGCCTTGTCGAGTCCGCCGGCAAGGATGAAGGGGCCGTCGAACGCAGCCCTGAGATCGGTCTTCAGCTGGGCGGGGACGGGCGGGGTGCCCATGGCCGAATGGTCCAGCACATGGACGTACATGAGGCCGAGTGCGGAGAGCTGCTTCACCAGCGCCAGGTACTGTTCGTCCACGCCTTCGAACGCGCCGGTGCCATTGAGCACGCCGTGCGGCGACAGGCGGATGCCCACGCGCTCGGCGCCGATCTCCTTCACGGCCGCACGCGCGACCTCGAGCACCAGCCGGTTGCGCCCTTCGGCCGTGCCGCCGTAGCCGTCGGTGCGGCGGTTGACGTTGGCGTTCAGGAACTGCTCGAGGAGGTAGCCGTTGGCCGCGTGCAGTTCGATGCCGTCGAAGCCGGCCTCGATGGCAAGGCGCGCGGCCTTGGCGTATTCGCCGATCGCGGCCTGGATGTCGGCCTCGGCCATGGCGCGCGGCGGCGTGTGCGGCTGGTTGCCTTGTGTATCCGTCCACATCTGGCCGGGGCACGTCTCCGACGACGAGCTCAGCACTTCGGCACCGGCCGGCAGGTTGTCCGTGTGGGCCACGCGGCCGGTGTGCATGAGCTGCACGACGATCCTGCCGCCCTTGGCATGCACTGCGTCGGTCACGAGCTTCCAGCCTTGCACCTGCGCGTCATTGAACAGGCCGGGGATCCGGGCGTAGCCCAGGCCGTTGGGCGAGGGCGAAGTGCCTTCGGTGATGATGAGTCCGGCGCCCGCGCGCTGGGCGTAGTACGTGGCCATCAGGCTGTTGGGCGTGTTGTTCTCGGCCGCGCGGCTGCGGGTGAGCGGCGACATCACGGCACGGTTCTTGAGCGGGGTGGCGCGCAGGGAGAAGGCGTCGAAAAGCATGGACTGTCCTGAAGAAGAAAAAGGGGAGTGAGAAAAAAGAAGAGGGAATGGCCTCGGTCTGCTGGGGCTCAAGCGACCCGGTAGCGCGGGGCCGGCGTTCCCACCTGGGTGGCGGCGAACAATGCGGAGCGCGCCGCTTCGTACTTCTCCCACAGCGTTGCATCGGCGACCGACGGCCACGTGACCGCTTCGCCCTGGTCCCATCCCGCGAGCGCCGCATCGACCATGTGCTCGGTGGTCATCAAGGCGTCCTTGTTGAGGGCCGCCAGCGGAATGCCCGACAGGTCCCAGATCTCGGTGGCCGTCGAGGCCGGCAGGACCAGCTGGACCTTCACGCCGGTGCCGGCCAGCTCTTCCTGCAGGCCCCGGCTGTATTGCAGTACGAAGGCCTTGGTGCCGCTGTAGACGGCGCTGACGGGCAGCGCATGGATGCCCAGCACCGAAGCGATGTTGATGATCACCCCGTCGTTTCTGGCGATGAAGGCCGGCACCACCGCCTGGGTCAGGCGCGTCAGCGCCGTGACGTTGAGGGCGATCTGCGACAGCGCGTCGCCTGCGGACCTCTGGGCCACCGGTCCCAGCCGCGCAATGCCGGCGTTGTTCACCAGGACGCGCAGGTCGGCACGGGTGGACAGGATCGTCTCGATGCGCGCCAGGTCCTCGTCCCGGGTCAGGTCGGCGGTGACCGGCTCGGCCTGGATGCCGTGCGCCTTCGAGACCTGTGCGCAGAGGGCTTCGAGGCGGTCGGCGCGGCGGGCGACAAGAATGAGGTCGTAGCCGCGCGCAGCGAGGCGGTCCGCATAGACGGCGCCGATGCCGGAGGAAGCCCCGGTGACAAGAGCGACTTTCCTGGAGCTGGGATGTGTCATGGATGGCTTTCCAATAAAATTGAGGGCTCAACCAAAAAAGTTGAGGGCTCAAATGTAGAAGCGGTCCGACCCCGGCTGCCGTTGGTACAGCACTCAACCATTTTCTGAACATGGGAATAAGCACCAAAGCCGTCGACGCAAAGAACAGCCTGGCCAAGCCGCCCGCGGACGAGCCGGGCGTGCTGGGCGGGCGTGTCTGCACGAACACGGCACTGCGGCTTGCCGCCCGCCGGCTCGGCCAGCTGTATGACGAAGCGTTGGCGCCGTTGGACCTCAAGGCCACGCAGCTCGCGCTCATCGCGGAAATAGACAAGCTCACGGCGACCGCCCCGCAAGGACCGACGCTGCAGGACCTGGCGGCGCGGCTCGCGATCCAGCTGTCGGCGCTGACCCACGCGCTCAGGCCGCTGGTGCGCGACGGCTTCGTCGAGTTGCGTGCGGACGCCAAGGACCGGCGCACCAAGCACGGCGTGCTCACTCCGCTTGGCAAGGCTCGGCTGTCGGAAGCGGTGGTGCGCTGGGCCGCTGCGAACGACCGCGTGGAGGCCGTGCTGGGCCCTGCCTCGGCGGCGAGCCTCCGGGCCCTGGCCGATCAGGTGTCTTCCGACGCGTTCCTGGCGGCCTACAAGTCGCAGGATTGATCGGCGGCCGCGCAGGTCGAGCCCGGCCTCGGGATCTATGCGGCCACCAAGGCCGGCATCGCGCAGATGGTGAAGGGCTTCGCGTCGAAGGTGGGCAGACACGGCTGCCTCCTCGTCCTAAACTGCGGCCCGCACAACTTCCGTTCGGAGCACCGATGACGACCAATTACCAAGGCAGCTGCCACTGTGGCCGGATCGCCTTCGAAGTCGAGGGCGACATCCAGGGGGCGATGGCATGCAACTGCTCGATGTGCCAGCGCAGGGGATCGCTGTTGTGGTTCGTGCCGCACGACCGGCTCAGGCTGAAGACGCCGCCCGAGGACATCGGCACCTACATGTTCAACAAGCATGTGATCGCGCATCGCTTCTGCGCGGTCTGCGGCATTCATGTCTTTGGCGAGGGCACCGATCCCAAGGGCAACAGGATGGCGGCCATCAACATCCGCAGCCTCGAGGGCATCGACCTGGATGCGGTGCCGGTGCAGCATTTCGACGGGCGTTCGAAGTAGGCCCGGGGCAGCCACCCGCTTGCGCCGGCACGGCCAATCCCGTACGCTGGCCTGGCGTCCACGCGCAGCACCCGAGCCCCCGCAGGCCGCCGGGCCGGCCATGCGGGCGCGTAAGGAGTGCATGCCATGCCAAGCCGATCGAACGGCCTTGCGGCCGAAATGCAGGCCGTGCGAACGCTGGCGCTGGTGGGCGCGGCGGCCGCCGGCAAGAGCTCGCTGGCCGAGAACCTGCTGCACAAGGCGGGCGCCATCGCGGCGTGCGGCAGCATCGAACGCGGCAGCACCGTCAGCGACCATGACCCGCTCGAGCGCCGCATGCAGCACTCGCTCAATGCATCGGTGATGCACCTCACGCACGCCGGCACGCGCATCCACCTGATCGACACGCCCGGCGGGCCCGACTTCCTCGGCCAGAGCCTGCCGGCGCTGGAGGCGGTCGAGACCGCGGCGGTGGTCATCAATGCCGCCACCGGCATCGAGCCGATGACCGTGCGCATGATGGAGTACGCGGCCTCGCGCCACCTGGCGCGCATGATCATCGTCAACAAGATCGACTCGCAGGGCGTCTCGCTGGCGGGCCTGCTGGCCGATATCCAGGCCACCTTCGGCCGCGAATGCCTGCCGCTGAACCTGCCCGACGGGGTCGGCCGCCAGGTGGTGGACTGCTTCTTCAACCGCTTCGGGCAGTCCGACTTCGGCCCGGTCGAGGCGGCGCACCGCGCGCTGGTGGAGCAGGTGGTCGAGGTCGACGCGGCCTTCGTCGACCGCTACCTCGAGGAAGGCGACGTGGACCCGGCCGAGCTGCACGCGCCGCTCGAGCAGGCACTGCGCGAAGGCCACCTGATCCCGGTGTGCTTCGTCTCGTCGCGCAGCGGCGCCGGCGTGGCCGAGCTGCTGGACGTGATCGTCAAGCTGCTGCCCGACGCGACCGAGGCCAACCCGCCGGACTTCATCATCGGCGAGGGTGCGCAGGCCAAGCCCATGGAGGCCAGCCCCGACCCGTCGCTGCACGTGCTGGCGCATGTGTTCAAGGTCACGGTCGACCCCTATGTCGGCAAGATGGGCATCCTGCGCGTGCACCAGGGCACGATCACGCGCGACAGCCAGCTCTACATCGGCGACGGCCGCAAGCCCTTCAAGGTGGGGCACCTGTTCATGCTCCAGGGCAAGGACCATGTCGAGGTGTCGCATGCGGTGCCGGGCGACATCGTGGCGGTGGCCAAGGTCGAGGAGATCCATTTCGATGCCGTGCTGCACGATGCGGCGGAAGACGCCCACGTGCACCTCGCGCCGCTGCCTTTTCCGGTGCCGGTGCACGGCCTGGCCGTGGAGCCCAAGCGCCATGGCGACGAGCAGCGCGCCTGGGAGATCCTGGGCAAGCTCGCGGCCGAGGACCCGTGCCTGCGCATCGAGCACGTGGCCGCGACCAACGAGACGGTGCTCTACGGCCTGGGCGAGCTGCACCTGCGCATCGTGCTCGATCGCCTGCGCGAGGTGTACCGCTTCGAGGTCCAGACGCGGCCGCCGCGCATCGCCTACCGCGAGAGCGTGACCGCACCGGCCGAGGGCCACCACCGCCACAAGAAGCAGACCGGCGGCGCCGGCCAGTTCGCCGAGGTCTTCCTGCGCATCGAGCCGCTCGCGCGCGGCGCGGGTTTTCAGTTTGCCGACGAAGTCCGGGGCGGGGCGATCCCGGGCCAGTTCATTCCCGCGGTGGAGAAGGGCGTGCGCGAGGTGCTGGCGTACGGCGCGATCGCGGGCTATCCGGTGGTCGACGTGCGCGTGGTGGTGTACGACGGCAAGCACCACAGCGTCGACAGCAAGGACATCGCCTTCGCGACCGCCGGCCGCAAGGCCTTCATGGCCGCGATCCGCGAGGCCCGCCCGGTGGTGCTCGAACCGATCGTGCAGATCGAGATCGCCGTGCCCGAGCATGCCGTGGGCGACGTCACGAGCGACCTGTCGGCGCGCCGCGGCCTGGTCACCGGCACGTTGGGCCTGGGAGGCGGCACCGTGGCCATCGGCGGGCAGGTGCCCGAGGCCGAGCTGGCCAGCTACCAGTCGCGGCTCAATGCAATGACCAGCGGGCAGGGCCGCTACACCATTGCGCTGTCGCACTACGAGGCCGTGCCGCCGACGGTCCAGCAGACGCTGGTGAGCCAGTACCGGGTGCGCGACGAGGACTAGTATCGCCCGCCCGAGGCGGCCGGCGGCCCACGGCGCGCGGATGCGCTGCACGCTTTATGGAGACAATGGATCCCCTCCAAACCGACCATGAGGGGATCAAGATGTCAGCCGACGACTGGTGGAAGTGCGGAATCGTCTATCAGGTCTATCCGCGTTCGTTCCAGGACAGCAACGGCGATGGCATCGGAGACCTCGATGGAATCCGCGCCCGGCTGGATCATCTGGTCTCGCTCGGTGTCGATGCGGTCTGGATCTCGCCGATCTATCCCTCGCCGATGGCCGACTTCGGCTACGACATCTGCGATTTTTGCGGCATCGATCCGCGCTTCGGCACGCTGGAAGGCTTCGATGCGCTGGTGCAGGAGGCGCACGCGAGAGAGCTCAGGATCATCCTGGACTTCGTGCCCAACCACACCTCGGACCGCCATCCGTGGTTCGTGCAGAGCCGCAGCGCACGCGGCGATCCGCGGCGCGACTGGTACATCTGGCGCGACCCGGCGCCGGGCGGCGGGCCGCCCAACAACTGGCTCAGCAATTTCGGCGGCCCGGCCTGGGCCTTCGATGCGACCACCGGCCAGTACTACGGCCATTCGTTCCTGAAGGAGCAGCCCGACCTCAACTGGCGCAACCCCGAGGTGCGGGCCGCGATGTACGAGGCGCTGCGCTTCTGGCTCCGGCGCGGCGTCGACGGATTCCGCGTCGACGTGCTCTCGCAGATCATCAAGGACGCGCAGTTCCGCGACAACCCGCCGAACCCCGACTTCGTCGAAGGCCAAGACCCTTTTTTTCGCTGGCTGATGCTCTACAACACGGACCTGCCGGAGGTGCAGCCGATCGTGGCCGAGATGCGCCGCGTGGTCGACGAGTTCAGCGACGCACGCTCGTCGCGCGTGCTGATCGGCGAGCTCTACCTGCCGCTCGCGCGCCTGGTCGCCTACTACGGACTCAACACCGACGGTGTGCTCGAAGGCGTGCAGCTGCCCTTCAACTTCCAGCTGATCGCGACCGAGTGGCAGGCGGCGCGCATCGACCGCCTGGTGCGCGACTACGAAGCCGCCTTGCCCGAGGGCGCGCAGCCGAACTGGGTGCTGGGCAACCACGACAGATCCCGCATTGCGAGCCGCGTCGGGCCGCAGATGGCGCGGCTCGCGGCCATGCTGCTGCTCACGCTACGCGGTACGCCGACGCTCTACTACGGCGACGAGATCGGCATGACGGACGTCCCCATTCCCGCCGATGAAGTCCAGGACCCGTTCGAGAAGAACAAGCCCGGCATGGGCCTGGGCCGCGACCCGGAGCGAACACCCATGCAGTGGAGCGCCGCAGCGCACGCGGGCTTCACGACCGGCACGCCGTGGCTGCGCCTGGCAGCCGACTGGCCCACGCACAACGTGGAAGCGCAATCGCAGGACGCAGGGTCGATGCTGGCGCTCTACCGGCGCCTCATCGCGCTGCGCCGCGCGCAGCCTGCGCTGAACCGGGGCAATTACGAAGCGCTCGATGCAGGGGGCGAGGTGCTCGCCTATGCGCGAAACTTCGAAGGACAGCGGCTGGTGGTGCTCCTGAACTTCGGCGCCACCCCGGCGCCGATCCCGCCGGCGTTGATGCCGCGCCAGCCGATCGTGCTGGCATCGACCGATCCAGCGCGCACCGGGTCCATCGAGTCGCCGCTGGTGATGGCCGCTCACGAAGGCATCGTTCTGGGCGCCGTGAACGACAAAGGTCCGGCGACACGCTGAGCAATCAAGGCCTGCCGGTCTGGATCTCCACGTAGCTGCGCGCGTGCCAGCGCACTCGAATGGGCCACTTCGCGTCGGCGATGGTTTCCGAATTCACGTCCTTGCCGCTGCCGTAGTTGATCTGCCGGTCGGGTCGCTTGTTGAGGCCAACCAGCAGCACGATGCGGCTGCCCGCCGCAAGCCTGCAAGCCGTCACGCGCTCGGCGGTGAACGCCAGCAGCTGGCGCTCGCCGGCCCGAAGAAGCCTGCGGCGCACGCGATGGCCTGCGTAGCTGGCGCGGAAGTCGTAGGGATCGAACAGCAGCTGGTACTCGCCGCTTTCCGTCTGCTCGTAGAGCGAGATGCTGAAGTCCACGTCCTGCCGCGAGGGCGTGATGTCGAACACGCCGTGCAGGCTGCCGGCGATCTCGGTGTCCTGCGGGAGCGGATCACTGACAAAGCGGATGCCGTGGCCCGCCGGCAGCTGCGTCGAGCGCAGCGCGTCCGGCCACGGGATGCGCACGTCACGCCGATCGGCAAGATCGACCGAGAGCCGCGTGCTGCCACCGCCTTCCTCGGGTGGTGACGGCAACAGGCGGTGCGGGTCGTTGCGCTCGCGGGTGTCGAGATAGAAGCGCAGCCGCGTGCGCTGCGGCGCGTCCAGCGCCGGCACATGGCGCCACTGGTCCGCGCCCATCACCTGGTAGTTGATGCGGTCCATCAGCAGGGAAGGCTTGCTCGCGCCCTTCAGGATGTGGTCGAGCCACTGCAGGCGCAGCTCGGGCAGGTCGACGCGTGCGGCGGGGTCCAGCGTGTAGCCGCGCAGCGTTGCCGCCGTGCCGAGCCGGATCGAGGCCGCGTCGTAGGGGCCGAGCAGCAGCGTCGTGTCGGCCTGCGGCCGGTTGTGGCGATGTTCCTGATGGAAGTAGAGCGCGCCGGCGTCCGCGCCGTAGTAGCCGGCGAAGCTGAGCACCGGGATGTCGATGCGCGCAAACTGCTCCGCCGACGGCAGGAATTTCTGCCAGTAGCGATCATGGCTTGGGTGCGTCAGCCAGGTTCGGACCAGCCGGCTGCGCCTGCCCAGCAGGACGCGGTCCACGTCCCAGTAGGGGCGATGGCCGCGATACCAGCGCGCGTCGAGTGCCTGCCACATCGCGTCCGGGTCGGCATCGGCGCCGGCGCGCAGGGGCTCGCCATCCGCGTGCTCCTGCGCCCAGCGCACCATGGCGTTGCGGAAGATCTGTCCGGCCATCGGGAAGTCGATGCCCGGCGCCATCGGCGCGATCGTGGCGATGGCCTTGAGCGCCGCCGGCCTCCTGCGGGCGGCGGCCCAGGCGGCGTAGCCGGAGTAGCCGTCGCCGATCATGCAGACGCGGCCGTCGCTCCACGCCTGCCGGGCAATCCAGTCGATGACGGCAGCGGCATCTTCGCCGTCGCGAACGAACGGCCACACGGCGCCCTTGCCGTCGGGCGTGCGTCCGCGCACGTACGCCGTGATGCCGACGTAGCCTCTGGCGGCGCTGCGCTGGGCGTCGTCCTCGGCCGGATCGAGCGTGAAGCGCAGCAGCGTCGGCAGGGCGCCCAGCGCGTCATTGGCGCGGCCGGGCCGAACCAGGCTCGCGAAGATGACGCCTCCGCGTACGGGAATCCTGAGGTCGGTCTCCGTCACGTAGCGGTTGCGGTTCTCCGCCGCGAACAGTTCAGGCAGCAGCGCACCGAAGCTGCGGCGCGACTCGTACGAAAGCCAGGTCCGCACGAGCGCCAGGGCATCGGCCTGCGGGAGGCTGCCCTTCGCGCGCCAGAGATCGAAAGCCCGGCGCAGCGGCTCTGCGTATACCGCCGCCGGGATGTCGAGCCGCGCCATGATGGCCTGGGCCTGCGCATTGTCGAGCGGCGACACCAGTTCCCGGAACGCGCGCGCGTAGGCTTCGGCGAAGCCGAGGCGCTCGTTCGCTTCGAGCGCGCGCGCACGCGCATACATGCCGTCGAGAATCGCGCGCTGCACCAGGTCGTCGAACGGCTTGCCTTGGCGGCGGGTGCGCAGCGACCGGCTGCTGTCGGAGGCCGCACGGTAGGCGCCGCTGACGATCTGCAGGGCGGTCAGGTTGGCCAGGAAGACATCGGTGTCCGCGTCCTGGTACACCGGCAGGATGCGCTCGGCCAGGTCCCGCATCAGGTCCGCTGCGGCGGCATCCTCGGGATCGCGCGGCGGCCGGAAGCCGAAATCCGCCGCCCAGGCCCCGGCGGGCAGCGCAAGAATCAGCCGCATGAGGGCGCGGCGCGCACGACCGACGGTGGACCCCAGGTGTGTCATGCCCGCTGCTCCTCGCGCACCGTGTTCGGCGCCTTGACCAGATGCACCACCTGCGTGAACAGCCGGTCGCGCGCTTCTCCGGCCGAGCCGATGTGGACTATGCCGGTGTGCTTGAGCCTGCCCAGCACGTCGATGATGAGTTCGACGGTGTCGTCGTCGAACGCGCCGAAGGCTTCGTCCATCACGAGCCAGGGCGGTGCCTGCAGCACCACGCGGGCGAAGCCCAGCCGCAACTGCTCGTCCATGCTGAGCTCCCTCTCCCAGCGGCCGGTCTTGTTCAGCAATGGCTCCAGGCGCTGGAGGCCCACGCTCGCCAGTGCGGCCACCATGGCTTCTCGCGGGTAGCTCGACGGTTCCATCGCATACGACAGCACTTCGGCCAGCGTGCCGCGCGGAATATAGGGCGTGCCGCGCGGCATGTAGTGGATGGTCTCGCCGGCAGGCCGGCGCACGGTGCCGGAGCCCCAGGGCCAGAGGCCCGCGAGCGCGCGGAACAGCAAGGTCTTCTCGGTGCCCGGCGTGCCGAGGATCAGGACGCGCTGGCCGCGGTGCAGGACGAGGCCCGGCGCGTCCAGCCGATCGTGGCCGGTCCAGGAGCGGACCTCGAGCGCTTCGATCGCGAGCGCCCCGGCTTCGCTTTCCTCGTAGGCGATGCGGCTGCCGCCTGCGCGTGCCTCCAGGTCGGACGCCAGCATCCGGCGCAGGTCGGCAACGCGCAGCAGCGTGGCGCGCCAGTCGGCAATGATGCTGAAGTTGTCGACGAACCAGCGCAGCGACGACTGCGCCTGCGTGAAGGCCGCGGCGGCCATCATCAGGCCGCCGAACGACACCTTCCCCGAGAAGTAGAGGGGCGCGGCCACCAGCGTTGGCGCGATGATGGTGATCCAGCCGAAGCCCGCCGTGACCCATGTCAGGTTGGTCAGCCCCAGCACCACGCGCGACGTGGCGCGCAAGACGTCGCCGAAATGCATGGCGACGCGGCGCTTTTCGTCCGCCTCGCCACCCGCCAGGGAGATGCCGTCGAGGTGCTCGTTGATGCGCGTCAGCGAGAAGCGCAATTCGCCTTCGCGCGCGTAGCGCTCGGCATTGCGCGAGATCAGGCCGTTGCCGACCCAGTAGGTGACCAGCGAGCCGGCGACCGCATAGGCAATGGCCGCCCACAGCATGAAGCCCGGCAGCACATGGTCCTTGCCGCCGAAGAAGAGGCTGAAGTCCTTGGAGAGGACCCACAGCACGCTCGCAAAGCTGCCGAACAGCATCGCCGCCTGCAACAGCCCCACGCCAAGGGTGACCGACAGATCGCACAGCTTCAGCGTGTCGTCGTGCATGCGCTGGTCGGGGTGGGCACCCATCGGGCCGCTGGCCTGGAGCCAGAACGCCCGGCGCGGCTGCAGCCACAGCCCCACGAGGTCATTGACCACGGCCTCGCGCAGCTTCAGCTGCAAGGTCTCGCCGAGCCAGCGCTGCGCCACGTTCAGGACCAGCAGCGCACCCGCAATGACCGCGAAGACGCCGACCTGCACGACGAATTCGCCCAGGTCGCGGCGCGAGATCGCATCGTAGAACGGCTTGTTCCAGCTGTTGAGTTCGATCTGCCCATACGCCGTGAGCGCAACGACCACGACGATCGCACCCATCAGCGCGACAAGCGTTTTCGCGACCGGGGACACGCGCAAGGCGCCGAGCAGCTCGCGGACCTGACGGAAGAAACCGGTCCTTGCAGCCGGCTCGACACGGTTCTCTGCCCGCGCGCTCATCCCCGCCGCGACGCCTCGCAGGCGGCGGCCGCGATCCGGCGCGCCGAGACACACGAAATGAACGCGGCGTGGCTCCAGGCCAGTTGCTTCGCCGAGGTCTGCGCGCCGCTGCGCTGGTCGAACTGTTCCGACAGCTCACCGCCGGCCGGCGTGTAGGCGCGCACGGTGGCGAGGTAGGCATCACCGCGTTCGAACCAATGGTGTGCATCGCCGCCCGCCGCCGCGGCGGCACGGAAGCAGAACTCGGCGGCGCCGAGTGTCGAGAAGTAGTACGCGCCGCCCGAGTAGTACACGTCGCCGGCATACCGGCCCATGGCCGCACCACGGCCTGCGGCGCGGCCGTGGTTGATGGGATAGGCCGCATCGAACAGCGCGTCCAGGCGCGCCAGCGTGGCCTGCATGCGCGGATCGGCCGGTCCATGCGCGGCCCCGGTTCCGAGGCTGTGGATTGCCGACAGGATCACCGCGATGTCCAGTGCCTTCGGACCGGGCCGGCCGTCCGACAGCGCGCGTGAGCGGTAGTAGCCGGACGCCGCGCCTCGTTCGCCTCGCTCGTCCACCCAGTAATCGTCGAGCAGGCGCAGCACCGCGCGCGACTCTTCCCGGCAGCGCTGCGCCTGCGCCGCGTCGCCCAGGTCTTCCAGCCAGGCCGCGCCTTCGGCCAGCGCTGCCGCCGCGACGCGCAGCGTGTAGTAGTGCTGGCCGAGTTCCTCTTCCCAGATGTCGTAGGACGGCTCGCGCCAGCGGCGCAGCGTGAAATCGAGATCGAAACGGATCAGCTCGGAAACCTCCGCCAGCAGCGGTGCGTCGAGGTGCCCGCTGGCCGCCCAGCGCAGCAGCGCCAGCGCGCGCAGCGGTGCGCCGTCGTGCTGGGGGCGGTTCCATCGGCAGACGTCGAGCGTGCCGTCGGGGTTCACCCGCGTCTCGGCGGCCACCAGGTCGCCGAAGGCTTTCGCCAGGTCGTGGTCCTCGCGCAGGTACTGCAGGAGTTCGGGGGCCACGCACGCGCTGCGGTCCTCCACCGCGGCAGCCGCGCGGCCGTCGAGGCGGTTCAGGTCCAGGCTGAAGCGGGTGAAGTCGCGCAGGTGCTGCAGGGCTTCGCTGCCGACGCGCCCTTCGGCATAGAGCAGGCGCAGTGCATCGATGACGACGGCGGAATCCCGGAACCAATGAAAGAAGTAGTCCGGGTCCGGGTTGTAGTCGGCGAGGGCGGGCGAGGCGACGATGGCGCCGGGGATCGGCCGCACGGTCTGGCCGAAGCCCGGCCGGTGCTTGACGATCGACACCGGCGAGATGCTGGACAGCATCGCCGCCGCCGAATGGCGCAGCTGTGTTTCGAGCCATGACTCGAACGCCGGATCTACCAGGCTCGCCACGCTGGAGCTCACGCGGCCGACGACCCGAGATGCGGGCTGCTGAAGTCCAGGGCGCGCAGCCCGGCCTGCACTTCGGGCACGCTCATGAACAGTTTCCACAGAAGGCCCGTTCGATGGTTCTCCATCATCACGACGATCGGGCCCTGGTCGATGGCAAGGAAGGTGTCTGCGAACCAGCCTCGCTGCTCGCAGAACGCATCGACGAAGCCGTAGTCCCTCCACACCCGCTCGCCATGCACGGTGAGGAAGTGCCGCAGCACCTGCATCACCTCGGCGGGCGCGTAGGGCAGGCTGGCCAGCGCGGCCGTCGGCGAGATGGTGCCGTTGTCGTTGCTCGGATCGTGCGCGAGGTAGCCGTCGGGGTCGTCGCTCGCGGTCAGGCCCCAGCACGATTCGCCGTAGCCCCGGAAGCCCCGGGGATTGGCGACGCAGTGGGCACGGTTGATCTGCAGGTGGCGGGTGTTGAGATCCCAGTAGTCGGCGTAGCGGTCCTTCAGGCCGCGCGGATCGAGGCCGCAGAACGAGTAGTGTGTGAAGAACAGCGGGCCGCCGTACGGCATGCCCAGCGGTATCTCGATGCCGTAGTACGACCGGCCGTTGAGGAAACCGGACCCCGCTGCGAAGCCGCGGTGGTAGACCCTCGGATCGATCGCATGGCGCGGCGCGGCCGCCGCCAGGAAATAGGTGATGAGGCACTCGTTCCAGCCCCGCACCTCATGGTTCATCGCCCAGCCGTGCTTCGGGCTCCAGTGCCAGTACAGCACGTCGCGCCCGCCCTGGGTGAACCAGTTCCATTCGACCTCGTGCCACAGCGTGTCGATGTCGCTGCGCAACCGGCGCGCCGCGGCCGTGTCCTCGCTGAAATACTGGCGCGCGCAGAGCAGGCCCATGCAGAGGAACGAGGTCTCGACCAGGTCGCCCGCGTCGTCCTTCGGGCTCATCGGGATCGTCGCGCCGCTCGCTGCGTCCATGAAGTGGGGGAAGGCGCCGTGGTAGCGCCTGGCGCGAAAGAGGGCGTCCCGCATGCGCCCCAGGCGCTCCAGCGCCGCGTCGCGCGTGACCCAGCCGCGCTCCACCGCGACGATCAAGGCCATGATGCCGAAGCCCGTGCCGCCGATCGCAACCCGGTCGTCGGCCAGGTCCTCGCCCGTGGCCGCGACCAGCGTGCGGCGGTCGAGCGCCAGGCCGCTGGCGGCATCCGCACCGTCCCAGAAATAGCGGAAGGTCTGCCGCTGCACGGCGTCGATCAAGGCTTCATCGGGCAGGGCTGCCAATGCCTTCGGGTTCCTGTCATCCTTCATCAACACGCACGGCTCCTTTCGTTGGGGTCCCGGGTGTCACGTTTGGTTTCACCGAATCGTCGGCGACGCCACGCGGCCGGGGGGCTCGCTGCCCGCAGCATGCCATCATTAAGGCCCTTGGGTTCTATTCGAAATCCCTGATGAGCCGCATCGACACCCTCATGGCCCGGATGACGCTGGCCGAAAAGCTGGGTCAGCTGACGATGACTGCCTCCAGCTACACGGTCACCGGACCGGTGCTCGCGGGGGACTCCACGCAGTCGATCATCGACGGCACCGTCGGCAATCTGCTGAACATGGTCGGCGCCGGTCCCACGCACGAGATGCAGCGGCTGGCGGTCGAGAAGTCGCGGCTTCGCATTCCGCTGCTGATCGGCCTGGACATCATCCACGGCCATCGCACGCTCTTCCCGATTCCGCTGGCGGAGGCCGGCACCTTCGACGAAGAGCTCTGGGAGCGCACGGCGCGCGAGGCCGCGCGCGAAGGCGCCGCCGATGGCCTGGCGATGACTTTCGCGCCGATGCTCGACGTGTCGCGCGATCCGCGCTGGGGCCGCACCGCGGAAGGCCCCGGCGAAGACCCCTGGCTCAACGCACGCATCGCGCAGGCCAAGGTGCGCGGCTTCCAGGGCGCCGATCTGTCGTCGGCCGAATCGCTGGCCGCCTGCGCGAAGCATTTCGTCGCGTACGGCGCCGTCACCGCGGGGCGGGAGTATGCCGCCGTGGACATCTCCGAGCGCAGCTTGCGCGAAGTGCATCTGCCGGGCTTCGCGGCAGCGGTGCGCGCCGGCGTCGCGACGCTGATGCCCGCTTTCACCGATCTCAACGGCGTGCCGATGACGGCGCACATCCCCTTGCTGCGCGGCTGGCTGCGCGGCGAGATGGGCTGGGACGGCGTCATCGTCAGCGACTACAACGCGATCGCGGAATTGATCAAGCACGGCGTCGCGGCCGATCTCGCCGATGCCGCGGTGCTGGCGCTGAAGGCCGGCGTCGACATCGACATGATGGCCGACGCCTACCGCAAGGGCCTGCCGATCGCGCTCGCGCAAGGACGGGTGACGATCGATGAGATCGACGCGAGCGTGCGCCGCGTGCTGCGGCTCAAGGAGCAGCTCGGCCTGTTCGACGACCCGTACCGCCGCGGCGCGGCACCGGAACCCGAGGCGGTTGTTGCCGAGCGGCGCGCAGTGGCGCGCGACGCCGCGCGCAAGGCCATCGTGATGCTGAAGAACGAGCGCGACACGCTGCCCTTGCCCGTTGCGCCGAAGGCACTGTGTGTCATCGGCCCGCTGGCCGATGCGAGCACCGAGATGAAAGGCCCGTGGTGGGGTGCCGGCGAACACGAGCCGGCCGTCAGCGTGCTTGCCGGCCTGCGCGCCGCGCTGCCGCAGGCCGACATGCGCCATGCGCCCGGCGTCGCCATCGAGGGCGGCGACGACAGCGGCATCGAAGCGGCCATCGCGATGTGCGACGGCGCCGACGCGGTCGTGCTGTGCCTGGGCGAGCGCGCCACGATGAGCGGCGAGGCGGCGAGCCGCGCCACGCCCGCGCTGCCCGGGCGGCAGCAGGCGCTGGCCGAAGCGGTGGTGGCGCGTGCACGCACGCTCGGCATCCCCGTCGTCGCCATCCTGTTCTCCGGCCGCCCGCTGGTCGTGCCCTGGCTGGCCGAACACGCCGATGCGCTGCTGGCTGCGTGGTTCCTCGGCACCGAGGCCGGCCATGCGATTGCCGACGTGGTCACGGGGCGGGTATCCCCCGGCGGCCGCACGCCGATGAGCTGGCCGCGCGCGCTCGGGCAGGTGCCGATCTGTTTCGGCCAGCGTCCCAGCGGCCGGCCGATGAATCCCGCCGACCACTTCACGAGCAAGTACCTGGACGTGGCCAATACGCCGCTGTACGACTTCGGTCACGGCCTGACCTACGGCCGGTTCGACTACGGCGAGCTCCAGGTCGAGCCGCGGCGCGTGCGCGAGCAGGAGCGGCTTGCGATCAGCGTCAGCCTGCGCAACGTCGGCGCGCGCGAGGCCGAAGAGACGGTCTTCCTGTTCGTTCGCCACAAGCTGGGCCGCGTCACCCGGCCGCTGCTGGAGCTCAAGGGCTGCGCGAAACTGAGATTGGAGCCGGGCGTTGCCGGCGCGGTGACTCTGGAGCTGCCGGCGGCCGAGTTGCGCTACCTCGGGCCGGACCTGCAGCCCCTGTTCGAGGCGGGCGAAGTCGAGATCCTCGTCGGGCCGAGTGCCGAGCCATCAGGGTTGCTGCGCCAGACCATCGAGTTGTGTTGAAACCCCGTGGATGTCGGTCGCTTGTGACCGAAGCTCCTCGTACGCGCTTTGTTCTCCTATCCCCAGGCTCTGGTCGTCAACTCGTCCATCGCATCAATGATCTGTTGCCCATGCTCCGCAAGAGAGTCGACCACGGCACCGAGTTGATCGGTCGCCACGGATACCACCTGCAAAGGATTGAGGACGACTTCGACACCACCCATGCGGAAGATGGGATTCATCCGGGAGCCGGAAACCGATGAGCCAGGGGCGTACTGGCGCAAGACCAAGGGAACAACCACTCTGCGGCGGTAGGCATCGAATCGCGCAGACTGGATGACCACCACAAAGGGAATGCTTTCTTTCTGACTCCCTTTGTTGCGATGAACGTCGAATTGCGCCACTGGTTCAGAGAGTCGAGTGCTCGTCCGCGAACGAGCCGAACTTGGTGTCGAATTCATTCCAGGCCTGTGCGCTTGCCGTGGCCCAGTCGCGCGCAGATTTGCCTTCGCCGCTGCGTGCACGCGCCTCCTGAAACTCCTTCATGTCTTGAGGCGAGATCATGTAGGCAGCGGGCCGCCCGTGACGCGTGATGATGACGGGCTCGCGTTGCGCTGTGTCCAGTAGCTGCCCAAACTTGTTTTGCGCCTCGACGGAGGTGACGGTGATCATTGCCCGATCCTGCAAAGTAGCTAACATGGACAGTTTAGCGCGCCGGATGCCGATGTCCAGTCCGGGCGCCGAGTTCGCTGTGGGCTTCACGTTCGCGGTGGGCAATGCAACCAGTCTCTGCGGCGAAATCGGCAGGCGCTGCGCCGGAGGACCGCCCTCTGGACAGCGCCCGCAGGCCTTGCCACACTGCCCGCATGGCACTCACGCACGCATCCTCCGGTCAGGTCGTGAACCTCGGCGCGCTCGACGGGCAGGCGACGGAAACCTGCGCTCTCCTGAAGGCCCGCGACATCGAACTCATGTGGCTGGTGCTGCCGGCCGGCAAGCGGGTTCCGTCGCATGCCGTCTCGACCTCGATGACCTTGCAGTGCATGCGCGGCAAGGTCGAGGTGCAGCTGCGCGGCGAGGCGAGGGTGCTCGAGGCCGACCAGGTCATGTACCTGGCGGGCGACGTGCCGCACGGCCTGCATGCGCTGGAAGATGCCAGGCTGCTGATGACCGTCGTGCTGCCGGCCAGCCGCACCGACTGAGTCAGCAGCCCGCCGCAGCCAGCTGCGCCACTGCGCCGAGGTCGGGCGCCACCCCGATGCCCGGCTGCTCGCCCAGGCTGCAGCGGCCTTCCATCACGCGCGACAGCGCCGGCGCGAGCGCGGTGCGCAGCGGATTGGGGTTGGCGTCGATCTCGAGGATGCCGCCGCCGCCCACCGCGGCCAGCAAGTGGGCCGAATGCAGCAGGCCGATGCCGCCGCCCAGGTAGTGCGGACAGTAGCGCAGGCCTGCCGCCTGGGCGCGCGCGATCACGGGCCAGCAGCCCGAGATGCCGCCCCACTTGGCGCTGTCGGGCTGCAGCACGGAGAGCACGCCCTGCGCAATGGCGGCATCGAAGGCCGCCGGGCCCGCGATGTTCTCGCCGGCCGCGAGCGGAATGCCTGTGGCCTGCGACAGCTGCTGCCACTCGTGCCAGGGCCGGTCGGCGCGCAGCGGCTCCTCGAGCCACCCGAGGTTGAAGGCTTCCAGCTGCGGCGCCATGCCGCGGGCCTCGTCCAGGCTCCAGGCCTGGTTGGCATCGGTCATGAGCGGCAGGCCGGGGCCCAGCACCTCGCGCATCGCCGCCAGGTTTGCAAGGTCGCGCTCGCGGCCGAAGCCGATCTTGAGCTTGAACGCGCGGTAGCCTTCGGCGAGCCGCTGCGCCGCGAGCTCCTGCGGACGGTCGGGATTGAGGCCGCTGGCATAGACACCCACGCCATCGTGCGCGCCGCCCAGGTAGCGCCACAGCGGCTGGCCGGCGCGCCGCGCGCACAGGTCCCACAGCGCCAGGTCGATGCCCGCGATCACCTGCGCCATCGGGCCCGGCTCGCCCGACTGGATCGCGAGCACGGCGGTGCGCTCGGTCAGCCAGTCGAAGGCTTCGGCGGGGCCGTCGAAGGCGCGGCTCGCCAGCAGCGGCGCCATCACGGTGTCGACGAGCCTCGCGCGGTGCTCCGCGCCGCAGGAAGGAAAGTTGCACCAGACCTCGCCCCAGCCGGTGGCGCCGTCACGGTCTTCCACGCGCACGAAGACGGCCGGCCGGTCGTGCATGGTGCCGAACGAGGTGCGCACGGGCGTGGCGATCGGGCAGCGGAACACGAAGGCCTCGATGCGCGCGGCATGGACAGGCGAAGAGGGCAGCGGCTTCATGGTTTCAGGTTCATTTCGACGCGGATGGCATCGCCGCGGTAGGTGACGTCGGCCAGGTAGATCACGGTGTCCTCGGCGTCCTTGAAGATGCGGCGCACCTCGGCCACGGGCGCATTCATCGGCAGCTCGAGCAGGCCGGCCACCTCCATGTCGGCCGTGCCGATGGTCAGCACCTGGTGCGCCTGGGCGATCTTCACGCGCTTCATCGCGATCAGCAGCGGGATCACGGTTTGGGTGCGGAACTTCTCGGGCGCCTTGCGGAAGATGCGCTCGTCCAGGTAGATGTTGATGACGCAGTAGGCGCGGCCGTCGCGGAAGTGCACGCGGCGCATGAAGGCATAGCGCGCGGCCGGCTGGCCTTCGCCCGGTGCGAGCGGCGGCGAGGTGGCCGCCTCGTCGATGTTCATGATCTTCGGCTGCGTGTCCTCGTAGACGCGCGCCAGTTCGTCCAGGCTGGTGACCACGCTGATGAAGCGGTCGCGGTTGGGTGTTCCGGTGACGAAGGTGCCGCGGCCCTGCTGCGGCGACACCAGGCCCTCGCGCGCGAGCAGGTCGATGGCCTGGCGCACCGTGACGCGCGCCACGCCGAACTCGGCCGTCAGTTCCTCGAGCGAGGGCAGCCGGTGCTCGCGCGGCCAGATGCCGCGCGCGATGCGCTGGCGCAGCAGGTCCGCCAGCTGGTGGTAGCGCGGCATCGGACTGTCGAGAAACCTGGCGGACATGTTTTATCGATAAAACGTATGGTCTATAGTATGACAGATTGACAGAGACGAAAGCCCACGGGCCCAAGTCCGCCAACGAGAGACAAACCGCCGATGAGAAGCTCCTCTTCCCCGCTGACGCGCGCGCTGCTGATCGTGGCGCCGTGGCTGCTGATCCTCGCGCTCTGGTACGCCATCCGCGCGAGCGGCCTGGTCAATCCCGCGCTGGTGCCGGCGCCGCACATGGTGCTGGCCAAGTTCGTCGAGCTGTCGCGCGGCAGGCTGTGGGAAGACATCTACATGTCGACGCAGCGCGTCTTCGTCGGTGTGGCGCTGGGCGTGTCGCTGGCGGTGCCGGTGGGCTTCTGCCTCGGCTGGTACCGGGGCCTGCGCAGCTTCATGGACCCGGTCATCAACTTCTTTCGCGCGCTGCCGCCGATTGCGCTGATCCCGCTGGTGATCGTGTACTTCGGCATCGGCGAGGCGGCCAAGACGGCGATTCTTTTCTATGCCTCGTTCTTCGCGGGCGTGATCGTCATGTACGAGGGCATCGCGCAGATCAGCCCGATCTACATCAAGGTGGCGCGCACGCTGGGCGCGAGCGACGTCGAGATCTTCGGCAAGGTGATCGTGCCGCTCACCATCCCGCACATCCTCACGGCGGTGCGCGTGGCGCTCGGCGTGGCGTGGGCCACGCTGGTCGCGTCCGAGCTCATCGCGGCGCAGCAGGGCCTGGGGGCGCTGATCCAGAACGCCTCCTCGTTCTTCCAGCTCGACATCATCTACGTGGGCATCATCTGCATCGGCGTGATCGCACTCGTCATGGACCTGCTGCTGCGGCTGGCCACGCGCCGGCTGGTGGCCTGGCAGGACCGCATCGCCTGAAGGAGGGCCGCCCGCCATGACGCCACAGCCACCCATCCGCATCAGCTTCGAGCACGTGTCGGTCGACTTTCCCACCGACCATGGCGCCATGCGCGTGCTCGACGACGTGTCGTTCGACATCCGCCACGGCGAGTTCGTTTCCATCATCGGCCCCTCGGGCTGCGGCAAGACGACGATGATGAACATCGTCGGCGGCTTCGTCCAACCCACCAGCGGACAGGTGCTGCTCGATGGCAAGCCGGTGGCCGCGCCCGGGCCCGACCGCGGCGTGATCTTCCAAGAGTACGGCGTGTTCCCGTGGCTCACGGTGCGGCAGAACATCGAATTCGGCCTGAAGCTTTCCGCGAGCCGGGTGCCCGCCGCCGAGCGCGAGGAGATCGTGCAGCGCTACATGCAGCTGATGGGTCTCTCGGACTTCGCGGGGCATTTTCCCAAGCACCTGTCGGGCGGCATGCGCCAGCGGCTGGCGATCGCGCGGGCCTACGCGGTGCGGCCGGAGTTCCTGCTGATGGACGAGCCCTTCGGCGCGCTCGATGCGCAGACCCGCTCGGCCATGCAGGACCTGCTGCTGCAGGTGCTGCAGAGCGACGGCAAGACCGTGATGCTGATCACGCACTCGGTGGAAGAGGCGATCTACCTGTCGTCGCGCATCGTCGTGGTCACCGCGCGGCCGGCGCGCATCCGCACCGTGATCGACATTCCCTTCGGCTACCCGCGCGCGGAGAACCTGCACGAGGATCCGCGCTTCGCCGAACTGCGGGCCCACATCCGCGAGCTCGTCATGCAGGAATACGCCGCGCAGGCCAGGCAGGCCGTGCGCATGTCGGACTAGCCGCTTCGCCGCTTTCACCACCCCGCCACAGGAGACACACCATGGCCCTTCGACGCAGACAACTGATCCAGGCCGCCGCCGCCGGCGCGGCCGCACTGGCCGGCGGCATGCCGGCCTTCGCCCAGGCGCGGACCAAGGTCAAGGTGGGCTACCTGCACACCCCGGCCGTGGACGGCCACATCTGGATCGGGCAGGAGAGCGGCGCCTTTGCGAAGCAGGGGCTCGAGCTCGAGATGATCCAGTTCACCACCGGCCTGGAGCTGTTCCAGGCCATGATCGGCGGCAGCCTGGACATGCTGTCCACCGGCGCCGTGGTGTCCAACTTTCCGGCGCGCGGCCAGGGCAAGGTGTTCCTGATGAACAACATCGAGTACGCGACGGCCCAGCTGTGGGTGCGCGAGGACGCCGGCATCCAGACGGTGGCCGATCTCAAGGGCAAGCAGATCTCCACCACCACCGGCACCACGGCGCACGTGTTCCTCGACCGCGCGCTGCGCTCGGCCAAGCTGGACCCGGCCAAGGACGTGAAGCTGGTCAACCAGCGCATGACCGAGGCCGTCACCTCCTTCATCTCCGGCGCGGTGCCGGCGGTGGCGCTGTGGGTGCCCTTCGATTCGGTGATCCGGCAGAAGCTGCCGGGCGCGCGCAAGCTGATCGACGCCTCGGCCTTCTTCCCCGAGGCCGCCATCATGGGCGGCTGGGCCGCGCGCAACGACTACTACGACAAGAACCGCGCCGTCATCGCCAGGCTGATCGCCGCATGGGCCGAGGTCAACGACGTGGTCACGGGCAAGCCCGACGCCGCGGCCGAGATGCTGCAGAAGACCCAGTACAAGGAAGTGCCGCTGGCCGACTTCAAGGAGCAGTTCAAGGCCTCCAAGTACTACACCAACGCCGAGTGGCGCACGCGCTACCAGGACGGCACGGTCACCAAGTGGCTGCAGCAGGTGACGGACTTCTTCGTGGCCAATGCGAACATCCAGGGCGCGCTGAAGGCCGAGCAGTACTTCGACGCCAAGCCCTTCCTGGAGACCGTCAAGGCATGACGGCGGGCGCCGGCGGCTACGACTACATCATCGTCGGCGCCGGTTCGGCCGGCTGCGTGCTGGCCAACCGACTGAGCGCCGATGCGCGCTGCCGCGTGCTGGTGCTCGAGGCGGGCGGCGAGGGCGGCGCCTTCTGGCTGCGCATGCCGATCGGCTACTTCCGCACCATCTACGACCCGCGCTATTCGTGGCAGTTTGCCGTGGAGCCGCAGGAGGCCACGGGCCACCGCGCCATCGTCTGGCCGCGCGGCAAGGTGCTGGGCGGCTCCAGCGCGATCAACGGCCTGCTGTACATCCGCGGCCAGCATGCCGACTTCGACGACTGGGCCGCCGTGGCGGGCGCCACGGGCTGGAGCTTTCGCGAGGTGCTGCCGTACTTCAAGAAATCCGAGCGCTACCAGGGCGGCGAGAGCGAATACCACGGCGCCTCGGGCGAGCTGTGCGTCTCGGACCTGCGCAACGAACACCCCTACTGCGCCGCCTGGATCGAGGCGGGCGTGCAGGCCGGCCACGGCCGCAACCCGGACTTCAACGGCGCGCGCACCGAGGGCCTGGGCGCCTACCAGCTGACGCTGCGCGGCCACTGGCGCTGCGATGCGGCCACGGCCTTCCTGGCGCCGGTGCGCGCACGGCCCAATCTCACGGTGCTGACGGGCGTGCACGTGACGCGGGTGCTGATCGAGCAGGGCCGTGCGGTCGGCGTGGAGTGGCTGCAGGACGGCGAGCGGCGCAGCGCGCGTGCGGACGCCGAGGTGCTGCTGGCCGCTGGGGCGCTGCAGTCGCCGCAGCTGCTGCAGCTGTCGGGCGTGGGCCCGGCCGGCCTGCTGCGTGGCCATGGCATCGCGGTGCACGCCGATGCGCCGCAGGTCGGCGAGAACCTGCAGGACCACTACCAGGCGCGGGTGATCGTCAAGCTCAGGAAGCGCATGTCGCTGAACGACCAGGTGCGCAACCCGCTCGCGCTGGCCGCGATGGGCGCGCAGTGGCTGTTCCGTCAGCGCGGCCCGCTCACGGTGGGCGCGGGCCAGGTCGGCGGCATGGTCTGCAGCCCGCATGCCCAGGGCGGCCGCCCCGACGTGCTGTTCAACGTGATGCCGCTGTCGGTGGACAAGCCCGGCGATCCGCTGCACCGCTTCTCGGGCTTTTCGGCCTCGGCCACCCAGTGCCGGCCGCTGTCGCGCGGCACGGTGCAGATCCGCTCGGCCGATCCGCTGGCGCCGCCGCGCATCGTTTCCAACTACCTGAGCGATCCGCACGACGCCAAGGTGCTGGTGGCGGGCCTCAAGATGCTGCGCGAGATCTACCGCCAGCCGGCCTTCCGCGACCTGGTCACGGACGAGGAATACCTGCCCGGGCGCGAGGCGGCCGACGACGCCGCGCTCGAGGCCTTCGCGCGCCACAAGGGCGGCACCGTGTTCCATCCCGCCGGCACCTGCCGCATGGGCGGCGACGCGCTCTCGGTGGTGGACCCGCAGCTGCGCGTGCGCGGCATCGAGCGGCTGCGCGTGATCGACGCGGCCGTGATGCCGGCGATGGTGTCGACCAATACCAATGCCGCATCGATCATGATCGCGGAGAAGGGGGCGGCGCTGGTGCGCGGGACGGGTTGACCGGTGTGGGCCTGTTTGGCATCCAAAATATACGCAATGCGTATTTTTTCTTGGAGGTTTTTTGCGCATGGCGTACATTCGACGCATGAGCCAACAGCAAGACCTCCTGCGCGACGCGATGCGCCGCCTCAATCTCACGCGCGACGCATTCTCCGAACGGCTGGGCGTGCGCCGCCGTGCGCTCGACACCTGGCTGCTGCCGTCCGACTCGAGCGAGTCGCGCGCGATGCCGGAGATGGTCGGCAAGTTCGTTGCCGAGATTCTTCAGCGCGAGGCGCTGGACACCGGTGCCGGTCCGGCGGGCGCAGGGCAGCGTCCGCTCGCGCAGCGCATCGCGGCTGAAGGCAAGCCGCAGCTGCTGTCGGTCGCACAGTTCGACCGTGGCAGCCTCGAGGACCTGTTCCACGTGGCCGACGTGATGCAGCCGATCGCGCGCCGGCAGAAGGTTACGCGCATCCTCGAGGGCGCCGTGCTCGGCAGCCTGTTCTTCGAGGCCAGCACGCGCACGCGCGTGAGCTTCGGCGCCGCCTTCTGCCGGCTCGGCGGCACGGTGTGCGACACCACGGGCTTCACCTTCTCGTCGATGGCCAAGGGCGAGTCGATCTACGACACCAGCCGCGTGATGAGCGGCTATGTCGACGCGCTGGTGGTGCGCCATCCCGAGCAGGGCTCGGTGGCCGAATTCGCGCGCGCCACCAACATTCCGGTCATCAACGCCGGCGACGGCCCCGGCGAACACCCGAGCCAGGCCATCCTCGACCTGTACACCATCCAGCGCGAGTTCTTGCGCATGGGCAAGCTGGTCGACGGCACGCATGTGGCGATGGTCGGCGACCTCAAGTACGGCCGCACGGTGCATTCGCTGATCCGCCTGCTGTCGCTGTACCGCGGGCTGAAGTTCACGCTGATCGCGCCGCCCTCGCTGGAGATGCCGGCCTACCTGGTCGAGCTGGTCGCGCGCAACGGCCACGTCATCGAGCAGACCTCCTCGCTGGCGCAGGGGCTGCGCGGCGCCGACGTGGTCTATGCGACCCGCGTTCAGAAGGAGCGGTTCGCGAACGGAGAAACGCTGGAGGGCTACACGCCCGAGTTCCAGGTGTGCAAGGCCCTGGTGGATGCGGCCTGCAAGCCCGACACCATCCTGATGCATCCCTTGCCGCGCGACGGGCGCCCGGGCGCGAACGACCTCAGCGTGGACCTCAACCACGACCCGCGGCTGGCGATCTTCAGGCAGACCGACAACGGCATCCCGGTGCGCATGGCGATCTTCGCGGTGCTGATGGGCGTGGAGCAGCAGGTCGCGCGCTCGATGCGCGATGCCAGCTGGCGCTCGCCCGCGCACATCGGGCCCGACGACGCGGACTTCGACGGGCTCGACTGAAACTACAAAGCACCTTTTCATGCGCCGGTGCATGGCGGGAGGGGTGCGCTCCTAGACTGGGTGTTCTGGCGTCCGGGGCGGGCGCCCCGAGGACCCCTGAATGAAGAACCACCTTTCCATGCAACCCCTGGCCGGCGTGCGCGTGCTCGACCTGTCGCGCGTGATGGCCGGCCCGCTGTGCGGCATGGCGCTGGCCGACCTGGGCGCCGACGTGATCAAGGTCGAGCATCCCGAGCGCGGCGACGACACGCGCGACTGGGGCCTGCGCATCGGCCGCCACAACACCTCCTACTTCAACAGCTGCAACCGCAACAAGCGCTCCATTTGCGTCGACCTGCAGGACAAGGATGGCCAGGCGCTCGTGCGCGAACTCGCGGCGCAGTGCGACGTGGTGATCCAGAACTTCAAGTACGGCGGCGCTCAGAAGATGGGCCTGGGCTACGAGGACCTGCACAAGCTCAACCCCAGGATCATCTACTGCTCGATCTCGGGCTACTCGGTGCTGAGCCCCGAGAAGGCGCGCCCGGGCTACGACCTGGTGATCCAGGGCGAGACCGGCCTCATGGCCATGAACGGCGAGGAGGGCCAGGGGCCGCTCAAGTTCGGCATCGCCGCGGTCGACATGTTCACCGGCATGTATTCGGCCCAGGCCATCCTGGCCGTGCTGTACGAGCGCACGCGCACCGGCGAGGGCCGCCACATCCAGATGTCGCTCTACGACAGCGGCATGATGATCACGTCCTACTACGGGCTGACCGCCTGGCTGGGCAAGGGCGATCCCGCGAAGTTCGGCAACTCGCATCCGTCGATCGTGCCCTATGGCGTGTTCGAGGCTGCGGACGGTCCGCTGGTGATCGCGGTCGGCAACAACGGCCAGTTCAGGAAGTTCTGCGACGAGGTGATCCTCTGTCCGGAACTGGCGACCGATCCGAAGTTCGCCACCAACACCGAGCGCGCGAAGCACCGGCACGAGCTGCTGCCGATCCTGCTCGGCCGCATCGCGCAGTTCCCGCGCGCCGATCTGCTCGCGCGCATGAACGAGGCCGGCATTCCGTGCGGCGAGGTGCTGGGCCTGTACGAGGCGCTGCAGTCCGACCGGACGGCGCAGACCGGCGTCTGGCACCGGTTCGAAGACGCGGAAGCCGGCGCGCAGGCCGTCCATGCGCCGCCCTACGTCATCGACGGCGCGCGTTCGGACGTGCGCCACCCTCCGCCGCACCTCGGGGAGCACACAGCCGAGGTGCTGCGCGAACTGCTGGACATGGGCGAGGGCCGGTTCGAATCGCTGGCGCGCAGGAGCGTCATCAAATAACGCGCGCTTCTACAGGCGCGCAGGCGTGCTGTTCAGCGCACCCAGTGGCAGACGCGGTGGTGATGGTGCGCATTCCACTTGCACACCTTGTGCGCCTTGTGCGCCCGGTGGTGGGGCGCGGCGGAGGCGATCGTCGGTGCGAAGGCGGCCAGGGTGGCGAAGGCAACGACGCTGGAGAGGACAAGCTGCTTGATCTTCATGATGTTCCTTCGAAGCAAATGGCGGAAGGACGCGTCGCGTGAACGGCGCAGCTTGAATAACGCTTGCCCCCGTTTTCCGGACGACGGGAGCCCCTGGAAATCCCGATCCGGAAAGAGCTGGCTGCACGGATGAGGGATTTCACGGCGTCCCGTGGCCGGCATCCTTCAGTGCGACTGCTTCGGCAGGTTCAAGCCGCGCAGCACGGGGAGCCAGCGGTCCGCCTCGGCCTTGATGAACTTGTCCAGCTCCTCGGGCGTGCCGCCGCGCGGCTCCATGCCGATGGCGCGGGCGCGCGCGACGAAGTCGGGGTCGGCGATCACCTGGTTGACGGCCTTGTTCAGGCGCTCGATCGCGGGCCGCGGCGTGCCTGCGGGCACCGAGAGCGAATACCAGAGCGTGGCTTCCATGTCGAAGCCCTGCTCCTTGAAGGTGGGCGCCTCGGGCACCTGCGGCAGGCGCTTCGAATCCATCACGCCCAGCACGCGCAGCTTGCCGGCCTTCACATAAGGCAGTGATCCCGTGATGGAGGTGCCGTGGATGTCGATCTGGTTGCCCAGCAGGGCCTGCAGCGCGGGTGCATCGCCGTTGAAGGGGATGTGCAGCGTGCTGAAGCCCTGCTCCTTCTCGAAGGCGATGGGTGCGAGGTTGGTCAGGATGGCCGCGCCCGGCGAGCCGCGGTTGATCTTGCCGGGGTTCTGTTTGGCATAGGCCACCATTTCCTTGATGTTCTTGTAGGGCAGGTCGGTGCGCCCGACGACGATGGCCGGCTGGTAGGCGATCTGCGTGACGGCGGCGAAGTCCTTCGCCGGGTCGTAGGGCAGTTTCTCGTAGAGCACGCTGTTGTTGGCCAGCGTGCCCAGCGAGGACACGAGCACCGTCTGTCCGTCGGGCTTGGCGCGGGCAACATAGTCGGCCGCGAGGATGCCGCTCGCGCCGGGCTTGTTCTCGATGATGACGTTCAGGCCCTGCTTGTTGAGCTCCTGGGCCAGGATGCGGCAGTACTGGTCGGTGCCGCCGCCGGCGGCAAAGGGCACGACGATGCGGGTCACCTGCTGGGCGAATGCGGGGGCGACGAGCGCGCAGGCGCCCAGCGCCAGCCCGATCACGAGTTTGCGGTAGCTCATTCTTGTCTCCTGTTCCGGCCCGGAATCGGGCTCTGGAGCCAGTCTAGGTGGCCGCCCTTGGCGCAGCGCTGCACGAAATGAAAAGCAGCTTTGCGGGATGCGCCGCCAGGGGACAGCCCGGCCCTGCACACTTCGCCGATGGCCGTGCAGATCATCAGAATCGGAACCACGAAAGACCTGTTGGGCGAAAGCCCTTGCTGGGATGCCGATGCGCAGGCGCTGAACTGGATCGATGCGCTCGGCGGCACGCTGTGGCGGCTCCATGCCGGAACCGATGCGCCCGAGCGGCACGAGCTGCCGGCACCCGTGGGCTCGATCGCGCCCTGCCGCGGTGGCGCGGCCGTGGTGGTGGCGCTGCGCAACGGCTTCGCGCGCTACGACTTCCCCACGCGCAGGCTGGAGCACCTGGCCCGCATCCCCGTGGACCATCCGAAGCTGCGCTTCAACGACGGCAAGTGTGATCCGGCGGGCCACTTCCTGGCCGGCACCATGCACGTCGACCGCCAGCCCGGCGAGCCGGTCCTGGGCGGCCTCTACCGGCTGCGCACCGATCGCCGCGTGGAGCAGCTGGCCGACGACATCGGCTTTGCCAACGGACCCTGCTTCAGCCCCGACGGCCGCGTGCTGTACCTGGCCGACAGCCTGGAGCGCACCGTCTGGGCCTACGACTACGACCCCGACGGCCCGCTGCGCCACAAGCGCGTGTTCGCGAAGACGCACGCATTCGATTCCGGTCCCGACGGTGCCACGGTCGACGCGCAGGGCTTCTTCTGGACCGTGCTGACCCGCGCCGCCAAGCTCGCGCGTTACGCGCCCGACGGCCGGCTGGAACGCCTGGTCGATCTGCCAGCGAGCTATCCCACGAGCATCTGCTTCGGCGGGCCGGACCTCGCGCACATGTACCTGACCACGATTTCGCGCAGCGCGCGCCTGGCGGGGAACAAGGCGGAGGATGGCGGGCTGTTCCGGATCGAGGGGCTGCCCGCGCCGGGGCGCCGGCCCCACCTGTTCGGCGGCTGCTAGCGCGCCCGGACTGGGCCTCGGTTTGTGATCGCAGTGCACGACCTGGCCTTCAACTTTGGGCGAAGTTGCCGATAACCGGATGTGGCAGGACCCCGGGGCCCCGCCGCCCGCGAAGTTCCGGTTCTCCAACTGGACACGTCCCCCACACTGCGAAAGAAGAGTTCCATGCGCCTGCGAGATATGAAAATCGGCTTCCGCCTCGGCGGAGGCTTTGCCGCCATCTTGTTGCTCTTGATGCTGGTTTCCGGGGTCGCCCTGATTCGGTTGAACGCCGTGGCCCATTCGGCCCGTGTGATGGTCGATGAGGCCCTTGTCAAGGAGCGCGTCGCGAACCGGTGGGCCAATCTTCTCGGCCCGAGCATCGTTCATTCCTTCGGCATGGCCAAGGCCACCGACAGTGCGAATGAAGCCTACTTCAAGAAGAACCTGACCGAGGGGGTGGCATCGATCAACCCCGTCCAGGAGGAGATGGGCAGGCTGCTCACGGCGCCGGAGGAAAAGAAGCTGTTCGCCGAAGTGGTGGCGGCGCGCAAGGCGGTGTTGGCCCATCTCGCGACGATCAACAAGCTGAAGGCGGCCGGCGACAGCGAAGCCGCCGGCAAGCTGGCCGACACCGACTATCAGGCCGCCCTTCAGATCTACGGCAAGGCGGTGCAGCAAATCGCGGAAAACCAGCGGGTGCAGATCGACGCGAAGGCCCGCGAGATCCAGCAGATCCACCGCAGCGGCCGCTGGGTCGTGATCGCCCTGTCCGCCGTTGCGCTGCTGGCGGGGGCCTTGTGCGCCTGGCAGTTGACCGTCGGAATCGTGCATCCGATGCGCGACGCCCTCCACCTGGCTGAGCGGGTGGCGTCCGGAGACCTGACCACCCGGATCGTCCCCAGCTCGCGCGACGAGGTCGGCCAGTTGCTGGCGGCGCTCAAGTCGATGAACGACAACCTCTCCAAAGTGGTCGGGGAGGTGCGTCAGGGCACGGAGACGATCGCCACCGCCTCGGGCCAGATCGCCTCCGGGAACCAGGACCTGTCGTCGCGCACCGAGCAGCAAGCGAGCTCGCTCCAGGAAACCGCGGCCTCCATGGAGGAGCTGACCTCCACCGTCAAGCAGAACGCGGACAACGCGCGCCAGGCCAACCAGCTGGCGGCCTCGGCTTCGGAGGTGGCGGTGCGCGGCGGCGGCGTGGTGAGCCAGGTGGTCGAAACCATGGGATCGATCAACTCGTCCTCGCGCAAGATCGTGGACATCATCGCGGTCATCGACGGCATCGCATTCCAGACCAACATCCTGGCGCTGAACGCCGCAGTGGAAGCCGCCCGTGCCGGCGAGCAGGGGCGGGGCTTCGCGGTGGTTGCGGCAGAGGTGCGCAACCTCGCGCAGCGCTCGGCCGCAGCGGCCAAGGAAGTCAAGGGCCTGATCGACGACTCCGTCGGCAAGGTCGAGGCCGGCAGCCAGAAAGTGGCCGAGGCGGGCCAGACGATGGATGAAATCGTCGCGAGCGTGCGCCGCGTGACCGACATCATGGGCGAGATCACCGCCGCCAGCCAGGAGCAGACGACCGGCATCGAGCAGATCAATCAGGCCATCACGCAGATGGACCAGGTCACCCAGCAGAATGCCGCGCTGGTGGAGGAAGCGGCCGCCGCGGCCGCCGCGCTGCAGGACCAGGCGGGTAGCCTGTCCCAATTGGTGGGTGTCTTCCGGCTCGACACGGCGCGCCGCGAATTGGCTCCCGCCTGATTCAACCTTGGGCCGGGGCCGCGTCCCACGCCAGATTCGCCTGGCCGGTTGCCCTGATCCGACCTGCCGGCCGACGTTCGCTGCGGGCTACGATGGCAAGCTTGGTGCACATTCCAGACAGGAGACATCGACATGGATGAGTCCCGCGCCGCACAGCAGCCCGACGATCTGTTGCATCTTTCGTTCCAGGCGGTCGCGCTCCTCGATGCAATCGGCCAGGTTGTCATCGTCAAGGACGAGGCCTTGCGTTTCGTGCATCTCAACCGGCGGGCCTGCGAGGTCCTCAACGTGTCGCTCGACCGCGTGCGCGGAAAGACAGACCGCGATATCCTGCCCCGGGCCGAGGCCGACCGGATCAGGGCCATCGATCTCGAAATACTCGCGAGCGGAAAGCCTCGCCATTTCGAGGAGGAGATCACCCTGGCAGACGGATCGACCAGGGCCCTGCTCACGCTCAAGCAAGCGGTCGATCTCACGGATTCCGGCGGCAAGCTGCTCGTGGTTGTGATCTCTGACGTGACCGAGCTGCGCACGACGGAGCGGGGGCTCCGGGCCAGCGAAGCGCACTACCGCTCGTTCGTCGAACTCCACCCGCAGATCACCTGGACTGCAGATCCTGCCGGCGCGATTACCGAGGTCGGACCGGGGTGGTCGGCGCTGACCGGCAATTCGGTCGAGAAGACGCTGGGATCGGGCTGGGAATGCGCGCTGCACGCCGACGATCTCGAACGCGTCCGAACGCTGTGGGCGGACTCGGTGGCCCGCGGCGTTCCCATCGACACCGAATACAGGGTGCGCAGCGCCGCTGACGGAAGGTATCGATGGTTCAGGGCCCGTGCGGCCCCCCGGCGCGACGGCAACCACGACATCGTGCGCTGGTACGGACTGCTCGAGGACGTTCATCAGCGTCGCATCGCCATCGAAGCGCTGCGCGAGAGCGAGTCGCTGTTCCGCCTGATCGCGGACAGCGTGCCCGTGATGATGTGGCTCACCGACCAGCATGGCGAGGCCACCTACCACAGCCGGCGCTGGCTCGAGGCGACGGGCCAGACCGAGACCGAGTCGCTGGGCGAGGGGTGGAGCCGTGCCGTCCATCCCGAGGACCGCGCGTCGGTGCTCGAACTGTTCAGGACGGCGAGCGCAGAGCGCAGGCCGGTCCAGCTCGAGTACAGGCTGCGTCGGGCAGATGGCAGCTGGGCCTGGGTCATCGACACCGGCACGCCGCGGCTGTCGCCTGATGGCGGGTTCCTCGGCTATGCCGGCTCCATTCTCGACGTCACCGAGCGCCGCGCGGCCGAATCCGCGCTGCGCGAGAGCGAAGCCTCGATCCGGAGCATCTTCGACAGCAGCCCCGATTGCATCAGCATGCTCGACCTGTCGGGCAAGACGCTGCTGATGAACAGGTCGGCGCGGCGGATGATCGGTCTGGATGTCTCGCAACTCGCAGACCGCGAGGCGCTCGAGCGAATCTTTCCTGAAGGCCGGCTTCGGAAACTCAGCGCCATGTTCGACGTGGTGCGCGCCGGCGGCACGTCGAGACTCGAGGTAGATGCCGTCGACGCGCAGGGCGTGCACCGATGGCTCGACGTCATCGCGGCGCCGGTCCTGGACGCATCGGGCGTGCCGAGCCGGATGGTGAGCATCTGGCGCGACATCACGGAGGCCAAGGCGGCGCGCAACGATGCGGTGGCGGCGCAGCAGCAGGCCGAACGTGCGGCGACGCGGCTCTCTGCGGTGCTCGAGAACACGATGGATTGCGTGCTGGTCGTCGATCATGCATGGCGGATCACGTACATGAACGAGAACGCCCGGCGGTTCCTGAAGCTCGGCGTGGAGGCCGTGAACGCAAGGCTGTGGGACCTCTACCCCGCCGAAGTCGAAAGCCTGTTCGGCGACTACTTCCGGCAGGCGATGGCGGGCAAGGCTGTGTCGTTCGAGGAATTCGTACCCATCACCCAGGTGTGGCTCGAGATCCATGCCTCGCCCACCGAGGAGGGCCTGTCTATTTTCTTTCGCGACACCACCGCCCGCCGCAAGGCCGAGCAGGAGCGGTTCCAGGCCCAAAGCCAGGTCTCCCACATGGCCCGCCACGACGCTCTCACCGGGCTGCCCAATCGCCAGGCATTCCGCGAGGCGCTGCAGCAGCACTTGACCGATGCCGGCAAACGCGGGACCTCGGTGGCCGTGCTGACGCTGGACCTGGACGGCTTCAAGGCCGTCAACGACGCTTACGGTCATCCCGTGGGCGACATCCTGCTGCAGGAGGTTGCGCAGCGCCTGAGGCTTGTCGTCTCCGGTGACGAGCACATGCTCGCGCGACTCGGCGCGGACGAGTTCGTGATCGGCTGTTTCGGGCTTCTGCGTCCCGACGCGACGGTCGAGATTGCGCGACGCCTCATGGCCACCCTGCTCGGCCCCTTCGACCTGGACGGGGGCAAGGTCAGCATCGGCGCCAGCGTCGGCATCGCCGTGGCGCCGGCCGACGGCGGCACGGTCGACGAGATCAAGCGTGCCTCCACCGTGGCGCTCCACCGCGCCAAGGCCGCGGGCGGAAGAAGCTTCTACAGGTACGACAAGAGCATGGACGCCGACCTGCAGATCCGCCAAACCCTGAAGCTCTCGATGGGCGAGGCGCTCGCCCGCGGAGATTTCGAGGTCCGCTACCAGGCACTCGTGAGTCTCGCGTCCAACCGCTACACCACCTTCGAGGCGCTGCTGCGCTGGCGGCACGCCGGCCGCGGCATGATCTCGCCGGCCGACTTCATTCCGATCGCGGAGGAGACCGGGCTGATCGTGGACATCGGCGAGTGGGTGCTTCGCGAAGCCTGTCGCGAGGCCACCGCCTGGCCCGACGGGATCGGCGTGGCGGTGAACCTCTCGCCCGTCCAGTTCCGCGACGACAACCTGGTCGACCTGATCAGGAACGCGCTGGATGCCTCGGGGCTCTCCCCGTCGCGCCTGCAACTCGAGATCACCGAGTCGGTGCTGCTCGGCAATGACGACAGGAACCTGCGCACCCTGCAGCAGATCCGGCAGCTGGGCGTGAAGATCGCGATGGACGATTTCGGGACCGGGTACTCGTCGCTGGGCTATCTGCGCAGCTTCCCGTTCGACAAGATCAAGGTGGATCGCAGCTTCATCGCCGACCTGCCCGACAGCAGGTCGCTCGCGATCATCCGGGCCGTGGCCGGCATCGGCAGAAGCCTGGGCATCGCCACGACGGTGGAGGGCGTGGAGACCGAAGCGCAGTTGCAGATCATCCGACAGGAAGGATTTGACGAGGTGCAGGGATATCTGTTCGCGCGGCCGCTCCCGGCCTCGGAGGTGCGAGGCCTCCTCGCGTCGCCCAGGAACTGAACGAGGCACCGCACAGTGGCGACACCTGCCCATCACCGGATTTCCAGTGTCGTGAACTAGGACGTCTCGCTTCGGAGTGCGTCAGCCACGTAGTCCACGAAGGCGCGCACCTTCAGCGGCAGCACGCGGCTTTGCCGGAACACGGCGAAGACGCCGTTGGAAAAGGCCCGCACCGCAAAGCGGTAGTCGGGCAAGAGCCGCACCAGCGTGCCGTTCTGCAGGTCGCCGCGCACGGTGGCCTCGGACAGCAGCGCCACGCCCATGCCGCCGATCGCGGCCAGGCGCAGCAGCTCCCCGTTGTTGGCGCTCAGCACGCCCTGGATCATCAGCTCCTGCTGCTCGCCCGCTTCGTCGATGTACTTCCAGGTGATGACCTCGCGCTCACGCCGGTAGGTGAGGCAGCGCACCTGCGGCAGGTCGCTCGGATGGCGGATGCGCGAGTAGGTCTTCAGGAAGGCCGGGCTGGCCACCAGCACCTCGTCGCTCGACAGCAGCCGCTTGATGACGAAACCCGAATCGGTGGATTCGCCGGTGCGGATGTCGACGTCGAAGTCGTGCTCGACCAGGTTGACCGGATGCTCGGAAAGCTCGAGCTCCACGCGGATGTCCGGGTAGAGCTCCGCGAAGCGCGGCAGCAGCGGCGCCAGCACGCGCAGGCCGATGTGGGTGCGCGAATGCACGCGCAGCCGGCCCTCGGGCCGCTGGCGCGCGTTGTGCACGACCTGCTCGGCTTCGCTCATGAGTTCCAGCACCGCCTCGGCCCGCTCCAGGAAGGCCTGGCCCGCCTCGGTCACCTTGAGGTTGCGGCTGGTGCGGTCCACCAGCTGCACGCCCAGTTCCTCCTCCAGCGCGCTGATGCGCCGCGAGATGGTGGCCGGCGACAGGCTGAGGCTGCGGGCCGCGGCCGAGAGGCTGCCCTTCTTCTGGGTGGCCACGAAGATGCGCAGCGAATCGAGGGCCTTCATTTCGAAAGACGCAAAGAAGGTGTGCGTTCGCTGGTGATCCGCAGGCGGTTCGAGTTCCTACGATGGACCTCGATCAAAACCAGCCAACCAGGAGTCACAGCGATGGATTTCGGAATCTTCATTCTGATGCAGCAGCGGAACAAGCACAAAACCTCCCACCAGATCCTGCGCGATGCCGTCGAGCAGACTCGCCTGGCGGACGAACTGGGTTTTGGTGCCGCATGGTACGCCGAGCACCACTTCAGCAACTACGGCATGTGCTCCTCGCCGCTGACCATGATCGCGCACTGCGCCGCGGTCACCCGCAAGATCCGGCTGGGCACCGGCATCGTGGTCGCGCCGCTGTACACGCCGGCGCGCCTGATCGCGGACGTGGCGATGGTCGACCAGCTGTCCGACGGCCGCCTGAACCTGGGCATCGGCTCGGGCTACCAGCACTTCGAGTTCGAGCGCTTCGGCGTCTCGCTCGAATCAGCCAAGGGTCGCACCTTCGAGATGCTCGACATGCTCGAGGCCGGCCTGACGCAGCCCAAGTTCAGCTACGAGGGCGAGTACTACCGCCAGCCGATGAGCGCCATCAGCCAGCGCGCGGTGCAGCGCCCCATGCCGCCGATGTGGATCACCAGCGTCGACCCCGCCTTCCTGTCGCGCGCCGTGAAGTCCGGCCACCACGTGTTCGTCTCGGGCGGCGACGGCGGGCTGGAGAAGCTGGCCGGCACCCGCGCGCTGATCGACCAGGTGGCCGCAGCCGAGGGCAAGGACCCGGCCGGCGTGCAGGTCGGCCTGCTGCGCGCGGCCTATGCCAGCAACGACAAGGACGAGGTGGAGCGCTACCTCGAGTGCGCCCGCTACCAGCGCCGCATTGCCGTCAGCCTGAAGCGCCGCACCGCGCAGATCGCCGACGATTACCAGGTGGAGGAGGGCATCGTCGAGGGCGAGCCGAGCCTGGACGAGATGCGCGCGCTGCTGCCCGTGGGCAGCGTCGACACCGTGATCGAGCGCGTGGTCAACGAGATCCGCACGCTCAAGCCGGTGCACTACTGCTTCCAGACGCAGATGGGCGACTTCGACCACAAGACGATGCTGCGCCAGCTCGAGACCTGGGGCAAGGTCATCATTCCGGCGGTGCAGCAGGAGATCGCCAACGATCCGCCGCACCGGCCCGCGGCGCGGCCCGAACTCGCCGCGGCCTGAGGCCGAGCGCGAGGAGACGCCATGTCCGAAGCCGCCGAAGGGATCCGCCCCGCCATCGAGCCCGCGCAACTGCGCCAGCTGCTCGGATGCTTTCCGACCGGCGTGGCCGTCATCACCACCTGCACGCCGGACGGCCAGCCGGCGGGCCTGACCTGCAATTCGTTCAGCTCGGTGTCGCTCGACCCGCCGCTCGTGCTGTTCAGCCTGCGCAATGCCAGCCGCCTGCTGCCGACCTTCCAGGCTGCGGAGGGCTTCGTGATCAACATCCTCTCGCAGCAGCAGGACGCGCTGTCGGGCCGCTTCGCCTCGAGCCGGATCGAGGACAAGTTCGACGGCGTGGCCTGGCGCGCCGGCCGGCTCGGCATGCCGCTGATCGACGACTGCCTGGCCAGCTTCGAATGTCGCGCGCATGCCGCCCACGAGGCCGGCGACCACACCATCTTCATCGGCGAGGTCCGGCACCTGAGCGCCGGCGTGCCCGACCAGGCGCTGGTGTTCTACAAGGGCGCCTACATGATGCTGGCCGAGTCGCTGCGCAAGCTGGTCGTGGAGGGCCGGCTCGGGGACGCCGACATCGACGAGGCCTACCGCACGCTCTACGGCACCTTGCTGCGCCTGGCGAGCGAGCGCGCCACCGAGGCCGAGCTGGACGCGGTGCGCGAGGCCGCCGACGCCATCGAGGCGCATCCCGACGACGCACCGCTCAAGGAACGCATTGCCTCCGCGAGCGCCTTCTTCTCGTCGATCGCGGCCGCCGGCCACAACGAGGCGCTGACGCTGATGGCGCAGACCATGACCAGCGTGCTGCGCGAACGCATGACGCATGTGCTCTCGGTGCGTCCGCGCCCCGACCTCTTTCCGCTGCGCCGCAAGGTGGCGCACGCGCTGCGCCGGCGCAACCCGGAGGGCGCCGCCGCCGCGCTGGACGAACTGATCACGCAGCTGCGCAAGGGCTGAGCCCTTTTCCAACTTCCAACAGCAACCATCTTGTATGACCAACTCAAGCTGCCACCGCAAAGTCGTCGCGCCAAGGTTGCCTGGTTCTGGCGATGGCGTTGAGGATGATGAGCAGCTTGTGCATGCATGCCACCAAGGCGACCTTCTTTGGCTTGCCTGCGGCCAGCAGGGCCGCATAGAAGGCCTTGAGCACGGGATTGAATCGCGTGCCTACCAAAG